>JAFTWQ010000052.1 GCA_017465225.1 Bacteroidales bacterium | reverse complement strand
GCGCTGTCACTGGTGTTCTCGACTGTGTAACGGTATGAATTGCCATCGAGGGTGACATTGAACTTAGGAGTGATGAGGGTCTCGAACACTGTACATGCCGCACCGTAGCGTGAGATTCCGTTGTCCATATGATATCCGTCACGAGTGAGGTTCATATCGTTGTCAAGCGGAGATGTACGGAGGTTCTGGAGCATCACGCCTGTTGAGATGATGCCGTCGAAAGATACGTTCTCCATCACCTTCTTTCCGAAAGCTGAGATCACGTCCCACATGCCGGCCTGATCTGTCCAGGTCATCGCAGGCTTTGAACCGCTGCCGATCTTGCCCATGTTGAAATATGCCTGAGACATGATGTAGTAGAACTTAGGCATTGCACCGGTCTGGGTTGCCTTCGCGCTGTTGATCATGCCCTGGAGGTTGGTCTGAGCAGTTGTATTCCATGTCCATGCAGCAGCATTTCCTGTGTGCTCCTGGATGGTGATGATGTCCCAGCTGCGGCTCTCAGCCACCTGCTTGAGTGTCTTGCCTGTAGTCTCTGTCCATGTTGTAGCGCCAGGGCCGCACTCATAGCACTTATAGTCGCTTGAAGTACTCCAGCCTGCATAGTATTCAGACACGAGACGTCCGCCATAATACATGTGAGTGAGCTGCACCTTGTCAAGACCTGCCGCCTTGAGAAGACCAGGAAGATGCTCTACGGCGTCCTTTGTGAAGCTGTTTCCGATGAAGAGGATACTGAGTTCAGCCTCACCCTCGCCGGCACCAGGCTCAGTGGTGCCGACAAGGTATGTGATGTTCTCAAGAACAGAGTCTACGCCTGCCTTGAATACGCCGAGATACTTGACCTTCTCTTCCTCAGAATAAGAATCATACACCGGAGAGCCGTTGTTGTATGTTCCGACCTTACCGCCGGCAACACAGTTCTTCCATGTATGTACGGAACCGTTATATCCCCAGAAGAGTCCGCGGTTTGCATCATCTGTGAGGATCTCGCCATAGTTCGCACAGTTCTCGAATACGGCTGTATTGGTAAGGGATGCGATACCTCCCGAACGTGCACCTGTTGTCGAAATGAGGTCACCATAGTTGATGCATCCTGTCATCGAACATCCTGCAGTGATGTTGCAGGTGATGTTTCCAAGACGTCCGCCACCCTGCTTAGGGAATGTGTTGAACTGGTCTCCGTGGTTGACGCAGTTGCTCAGCTGGACGTTCCTGTTGCAGGCTGCCACGATACCTGAAGTACGTGCAGTCGCAGATGTCATGTTACCGTAGTTAGAGCAGTCTGAAATCGTAGTCATCACAGGAGCTCCGCTGAGCGCGTGAGCAAATCCCACGAGACCTGCGATATGGTATGCTGTAGCACCTGCCTGAAGGTTTACGGTGTTCTCTGCTACGATCTCACCATAGTTATGGCAGCTGTCCATCACCACGCCTTCCTTCTCGCAGTATACCTGGCCTACAAGAGCCATACTCATGAACTTCTTGTCTCCTGCCTGACCCTTGAACATCATAGGAGCATAGCTGGTCACGTCACGTACGGTCGCATCGTAAACATATCCTGCAAGGACTCCGTTTGCTGTCACCGCTGATGATGTAACCTCAAGTGAGCATGAAGAATCGATGATGAAGTTCTGTACGAGAGCCCCAGGAGCGAGGACTCCGAAGAGTCCGTAGTTCGCTCCATCCTCTGTACCTGCGGCCACCATCTTGAGGCCGCTGATCTTGCGACCGTTTCCGTCGAACTTTCCTGTCCATGCATAGCCTTCGATCACTGGATCTGCAGCACCGGCAGCACATTTTGCGTTTCCGATAGGAACCCAGTTCTCGACAGATGAAAGGTCAATGTCTGCAAGGAGGTTTACGCCACCGTCCTTAGCCTGCCACTTCTCGATCGAAGCACCGGAGTTCACGGCTGCAGCAAAATCAAGCAGATCCTGCGCTGTTGCGATACCCGGAACCTCCTCTGCAGGTCCGTTGAAGATGATATTGGTGATCTTGGCCGCATTTGCAGAACTATACTTTCCGATATAGGTCATATAGTTGTCTGAAGTCACAGTCTCCATCACATAGTTTCCACCGTTGTATGTACCGATGCCACCGCCGGCAACAACATTCTCCACCTTCTCGAACTTACTGAAGTTAGCTACGAGAAGTCCCTTGTAGCTTGTCTGCGAAGCAGCAATGTCACCTATGATGTTTCCGTAGTTACCTCCGCCGGTGATTGTACATGACGCATGGTTGAGCAGACATACAAGACCACCGACCTGAGCACTTGATCCGCCTGTCATAATGGCGTCACCGTGGTTCTCGCAATCCTTAAGTGACGTGTAGTTGGCCATGATCGCAGTGATCATACCTACTCGTGTACCGGCATTGCTGTTGGTCTGGTCACCATAGTTCTTGCAGAGCTGTACATCGGTATACTGGTTGACCGCAGAAACGATTCCTGAAGTACGAGGAACCGATGATGTCATCTCACCATAGTTCACACAATTGTAAACAAGGTTACGCGCAGAAGTGATGGTTGTGGTACCGTTAGTAATGCCGGCAATACCGGCCGCCATTACTGAAGTGGCTCCGTTCTTGGTGTTCTTGTCACCTTCGGCTGTGATTGTACCGTAGTTGACAAGGTCCTTCAGTACTGAACCGCCCTTAGTCTCATCTGCATAGATGAATCCGCCGAATGCACCCATTGTGGCACGGACGTTATCCACGCCTGTTCCTCTTGCATGCATCGGAGCATAGTTCACGCAGTTCTCGATAGTCGAAGACATGACTGCTCCGGCGATAACACCTACATCCGATCCGTTTGCCGAATGGAATGAAAGCTCAGAAGAATCTCCCTCAGGAGCACCGATCGTGAGGTTCTTCACTGTAGCGCCGTCAAGGATACCGAACAGACCGTATGCTGTCTGGTCTGCTGTAAGGTCAGCCACAAGCTTGAGGTTCCTGATGCTATATCCCTTTCCGTCGAATACGCCTGTAAATGCGGCGCCTTCGTATGTGGATACGTGGCTGTTTCCGCCTGAAACGGATCCTGCGAACTTACCGTTTCCGATAGGGGTCCATGAAGTCACATCCTTCATGTCGATATCGTTCAGAAGGACAACAGCACCCTGAGCATCCTGCCATGCCTCAAGCGAAGCGCCTGAGTTCACAGCAGCAGCGAAATCCACGAGATCCTGAGCCGTAGCGATACCTACAGGCTTCGCTGACTCGCCCATGAAGATGATGTTGGTGATCTTCTCGGCATTTGTTGCAGAATACTTACCGATATAGTCCATGTAGTTGTCTTCGGTGATGGTCTCCATCACGTACTCGCCGCCGTTGTATGTACCTACGCTACCGCCGGCAACGACATTCTCGACCTTTTCGAACTTGCTGAAGTTCGCTACGAGAGTACCCTTCTGGCCTGCAGGGGAAGCAGCGATGTCGCTGATGATCCTGCCATAGTTTCCACCACCGCTGATGACACACTCTGTATTAGAGTTGAGAAGACATACGAGACCGCCGACCTGAGCACCTGTTCCTCCTGTCATTATGGCGTCACCATGGTTCTCACAATCCTTCAGCGAAGTGCGGAAAGTCATTGTGGCTGTAATCATACCTACGCGTGTACCGGCATTGCTGTTGACCTGGTTACCGTAGTTCTTGCAACGCTCCACGTCAGTGAACTGGTTGACAGCTGCAATGATTCCCGATGTACGAGGAACCGACGAAGTCATGTCACCGTAGTTGATACAGTTGACGACATAGTTGCGTACTGTCGTAATGTTAGTGGTACCGTTTGTAATACCGGCAATACCCGCTGTCATTACTGAAGTAGCTCCGTTCTTGGTGTTCTTGTCACCTTCAGCTGTGATGGTACCGAAGTTGACAAGGTCCTTCAGTACAGAACCGCCCTTCTCCTCATCTGCATATACGAATCCACCGAATGCACCCATTGTGGCACGGACATTATCCACGCCTGTTCCCCTTGCATGCATCGGAGCATAGTTCACACAGTTCTCGATTGTCGAAGACATTACAGCTCCGGCAATCACACCTACATCCGATCCGTTTGCCGAATGGAATGAAAGCTCAGATGAATCTCCCTCTGGAGCACCGATCGTGAGGTTCTTCACTGTAGCGCCGTCAAGGATACCGAACAGACCGTATGCTGTCTGGTCTGCTGTAAGGTCAGCCACAAGCTTGAGGTTCCTGATGCTGTTGCCCTGACCGTCGAATGTACCCTGGAATGCTGCACCCTCATATGTCGAGACATGCTGGTTTCCGCCTGAAACGGATCCGATGAACTTACCGTTTCCGATAGGAGTCCATGTCTTGACGTCCTTCATGTCGATATCGTTCATGAGGAACACCTTCATGCTCTCTGCACCGCTCATTGAGTTGACATCAGCTGCAAACTGAACAAGTTCGTCTGCTGTCCTGATCTCGATCTTGTCACTCTTCGCCTTTGTGAAGAACACCGGACGAAGCACTGTATGGTCTGCAAAGTCATTTGCAAGGACGATGAGATGACCTGACATGAATTCAGCTGGGAAAGTCACTGTGACAGCCTTCTTCTCACGGTCGATCACGGCTGCAAGACCTTCTGCCTCCGCCACAGCTACCATAGCGTCCTCGGCATTGGCTCCAGTCACTCCATAAGTGATCTCCATAGGCTTGGTCACGTCTACAACCGTAGTGTTGATCAAAGCCGAGAGAGTCAGGTTGAGGACATTCTGAACAGGGATGGTGATCACCGAGCCGTTGCCCTGAGTGATTACAAGGTCACCGTTCTCGTTGGTCTCAACGCTCCTGAACACGCAGCTCTCACCGTCATTTGCCTGAATAGGAAGGCCGTTTGCATCTGTGAGGCGCTCGCCGTTGACTGTCCAATATCCTTCAGCATCTACCGACACTATAGGAGTATATCCGCTGACAGGGACCTTCTCTCCGTTGTTCATAAGGAAAGATGTCTTGCCGTCTACGGTCACTGTCCAATAGTAGAGGTTGTTCTCAGGGTCAAGCTCGACACCCAGAACAGGGACGTTGATCATCTGGTCCATTGTAGCAAGAACAACTGTCTTCTCCTGGTTCTTGCTGTCAAGATAGGTGATCACATATTTTCCGTCAGAGTCCTGTGTCACCGATGTGATCACGTTTCCTGACGTGATGTAGCTCATGGCCGCCAGCTGCTCATTCATCGCATCGATCCTGCCCTGGAGCTTCTCAATGCGGTCCTTGATGTCGCCAAGCTGTTCCTTGAGTTCCAGGTCATCGAACATGCAGGCGCAAGCCAGCATGCCGATAACCGTAATCATTATATATCTGAAAAATCTTTTCATAATCATAGCCTTTTAGAAGTTGACTGATGGGTCGAAATACTCTGAGTTCTTGTAGATGAGAGCATTGTCCATTGTCGCCTCAGGTGCTGCTGAAGGATTATCCTTATAGGTATCCCACTCACCTACGCGGCCACCCTTTGCACAAGATGTCACCAGATGCTTACCTGAATATCCGCAAGCCCAGCCCGGTCCGTGCTGAGGAGCGCCATCAGTGTAGGAAATGTTCGCCAGGATGATACCCTTGTTCACGCAACCTACAACAGATGCCTGGTTGTGTCCTACGAATCCACCTGTACGGCATCCGATCTGTGAGAATACGTTTCCGTAGTTAGTACAGTACTCGATGCGCAGACCTACGGTATTGGTAACGGTACCTCCGACCAGACCTCCCATACGCTTGAGGTTGTACATATCCTTGGATCCGCCGAACTGACCTACGATGTCATCCTGAACGGTTCCATAGTTGTCAGAGTTGCTGAGGATCGTCACAGCTGTCTCGGCAGTAGCACCGCCCATTGTTCCGATGATTCCGCCACCACGTCCTGTAGGAGCGCTCACGTCACCGTAATTGTAGCAGTAATCCAGCTTCATCTCTATATCCTTCACGCCGACTGTAAACGCAACGACTCCGGCCACGTTCATACCTGTACCACCGTTTGCAGTGTTTGTAATGGCTCCGGTCTTCACTGTTCCGAAGTTCTTTACAGGCTCGTCCTTGCTACCTACGGTCATAGGAGCGCGGAATGTACCTGCCACACCACCGAGCATCATGAGGGTTGCATCCGGGTTGTCACCAGGAACCTCAGCATTCTTGTCGGCAAGAACGACGCTTACATTGTTGGTGACACCGAGAATAGTCGAAGACTCAGCATGACCCACAAGGCCACCGACAGCAATCACATTAGGGTTAGAGCCCACTACTGTGATCTGGTCACCTTCCGCTCCAATGACGAGGTTCTTCACTGTCGCATCCTTCATGGCTCCGAAGAGTCCAAACAGATGGCCAGGAGCGTCAGTCACATTGAATACCCACTGGATACCCTTGATGGCAAAGCCCTGTCCGTTGAATACGCCTGAGAAAGGAGCTACCAGGTCATAAGCCGGTGTTCCCTTGGCTGTACCCGATCCGATAGGAGTCCACTCTGTCATGCCGGTAAGGTCGATGTCGTTCAGAAGCACAACCTCGCCAGCCTCATTCTGCCAACGTGAAGTGCTTGCACCTGAATTGACTGCCTTTGCAAAAGCGATCAGGTCTGCACCGGTAGAAAGACCAGGAACAACAGGTCCTGAAGGCACGATAGGAGTCTGACGGACAGCGATCTCGACTGTCACATCATAGAGATCGTTTCTGAATATGATCTTACCCTTTCTGTCTGCACCGAGACTGCTTTCATAATAGTCAGCCACAAAAGAGTGCTTTGTTGTGATCATCTCAGCCTTTGTTGACGGAGCTACCTTGAGCCAGTCAGCGCAGTCCTCTGAGATAGACATCTCATAAGAAATGTTATGTGAAACCTCGATCTCGAACTCAGTCAGATCACCAGGAAGCTGGATTTCTGTACCTGCGCCATACTTGTTGTCCCATATAGGCTTCTGGATCTCTGCAGCACCTGCTGTGAAGAACAGCGGCTTGAGAACCACATTCTCTCCTGCAGAAACCATGATCACTGTGTTTCCTTCCTCCGCACCTTCCGCAAGGGTAACGTTGATGGTCTTGGCATACTTGTCGATCTCGACTGTCACGTTATATGCTGTGAAATAGTCTACCACCGCATCGGCAGCCTGTGATCCCGTCACAGTATATGCAACCTTCGTAACAGCTGACGGATCCGGTACTGCGATCATTGCAGGAGCATCGAACTCGATATTCAGTGCCTCATACATCCTTACGCTGAACACTGAACCGTCAACGAGAGTAAACTCCACGAAACCGGTCTCTTCATTATACTTGATGTCCTTGAAGAGAGTGTTGGAAACGTCGTTTGCAAGAACAGGGTTGCCGTCTGCACCGATGATCCTTTCACCATTTACGGTCCAGAATCCTTCCGCATCGATCTTCACCTCAGGCTCCACTCCGCCTACAGGCATCTTTTTGCCCTCTGCATCAAGAATCCAATCCCAGGTCTTGCCGTTATCTGCAGTCGAGGTCCAGTAAAGGACGCCTTCGAACTCTGCAGCACCGATAAGGGGAACAGTCACGACATCGCTGTCGACCGCAACGACCACGGTCTTCACATCTCCGCCCTTATCCATATAGCTGATCACATAGTTTCCAGCCTCATCTGTTCCAAGATAAGATATGAAACTGCTGTTTATCAGCGCAGTCAGAGAGGACAGCTGGCTCTCAAGGTCAGCCATCTTCTGCTCATATTCAGAGAGTTCCGCCTCAACCTTTCCGATCTCCTCGCGCACCTGAGTGTCGTCATAGCCGCAGGAGCCCAGAAGGAAGAATCCGGCGAGAACTGCCATTATATATGATAACTTTTTCATACTTAGATTATTAGAGTGTTATTTCCTCGCACGGATATAAATGTAGTTCATACAGCTGCGCTCGCCCTTCGCATCCGAAGGTGTGTTTACCAGGGCACCTGTACCATCTGAATACGCCCACATCGCTGTCGATCCGCCGCCATCGAAACGGGTCATATTGTATGCACCCAGTCTCTTTGCCACCTGCATCATTTCATGAGCCTTCAGACCCATCGAAGTCCAGACTCCGTCAGTAAGGTTGATCTGACGTCCGTCGACTACAACGAACCATACCTTTGTACCTGCCTGATCTACTGCAGCGAATGTGATAGGGTCGAACTTGGTGTTGTTAGAACTGTTGTCCGCAAGGCTTCCGGTGTTGTCCTTTCCGTTCTTGAGGAACTGGAACATTGTGGAGTTCAGAGTATAGATAGGCTTGTTCGCGCCGTCGATTGCAACATCAGCCTTAAGCTTGATGACGTCGCCGACCTTGACTGCAGCTGCGATCTCCGCAGCATTGTCGCCTGTAAGCTGGATAGCCACCTCGTCAGCTGCCTCCAGATAAGGAGCCTTGTCAAGAGCCGTCGTACGGCCATCATGGATTGCCGAAACGGTAGCCTCCGCATAGCCGTTGTTCACTGTCATGACGCCGTTATTGTATTTAGCGACAACATAAAGCGCACTCTTGCTGAGAGCGTTTACAAGCTCCGGATGATCCGCATGAGGAACCTCCTTGTACCTTGAAGTATAGAGGTTTGCATAATAGGTCTTGTGACCGAGCCTTACTATTGTATCATTTACAGAGAAGTACTCATACTCCTTGCCTGCAATCTCCATCTTTCCGGAGAACTCCTTCTTTCCGCAGCTTGCTGTCGCATCTGTGAACAGTGTGAATCCCCATGCATGATTTACAAGGCTGTTGCGAACTCCCTGATTGTTGATGAACACAGGCTCTCCTTCCTCGATGTGCATTCCTCTTGCGAAACCGTCATTAGAGTCGAAGAATCCGGTATTGATGCCGGCATAAACCTCCTCACCTTCCGTACGCTTGCGGTCGCAAAGTTGCGAAAGGGTCTCACGGATCACAAATCCATTGTTGTTGTTCTCGTTGCCATTAGGGTTCGGAACGATATCGTTTGCAAAAGCTGTAGTAAGGTCGATAGCCTGGCTTGTAAGATCAATCTCAAGGATATGCATCTTGCGCGGCACATTCTTCCACTGATAAGATGTAAGCTTAAGACCGGAAGCAAGCTCCTTTTCAGCTGTTACCTCTGTCTCATAATAAGTGTCAGCGTCCCAGTCAAGCATATTCGCCTCTGGATCGAATCTCTTGAGATACTGATACTTCAGGGCATTGTAATATGATGCGTGCGGAGCAGCCTCAGGAGTGTCCTTCTGAGTGATGTCACCCACACGACCCTTACCTGTACAGTTTACGATATTATCCTTGTTTGTAGTGAAACCTGCAGCCCACGCCGCGCCATGATCGTCATGAGCGGCAAGACCGAAGATGTTTCCGTTGTTCACGCATCCGCTGAGGTTGCCTGAATTATGTCCTACGAATCCACCTGTACGGCAGCCCACATAAGTGATCACTGTTCCGTTGTTTGTGCAATCCTCGACCGATGTTGTTCCGGATGTACCGCCCACGAGACCTCCCATACGCTTGTAACCGTATGCAGAGTCATTTCCCGCATACTGGCCGAACTTGTCGTCCTCGATCGTACCGTTATTCGTACATTTCTTCACTGTAGAGCCGTCGAGAGTAGCAACGATACCGCCGCCTCGTCCTGCAGGAGCAGAAAGGTCACCGTTGTTGACACACTCAGCAACTGCTGTAGCTGCTCTTGCATAACCTACGATACCTGCAAGCTGAAGACCCTTACCGCCGTTTCCCGTATTGGCAAGATCCTTCACATGGATGTCAGCATTGTTTGTACATCCTATAACTGTAAGGCCCTTGACGTCAGCGGCGATACCTGCGATGCTTGCGAGCACGTCCTTGGTATCCTCCGCCTGGAAGTCGAACGATACATTATTTGTACAGTTCTCGATCACGGCACCTTCGACCGCAGTAGCGGCTACACCCGCCATAGATGTTCCTGCTGCACATTTTCCAGTGATTGTCCATACGTCGCCTTCTGCACCGACAGTAAGGTTCCTTACGGTTCCCTTGAGACATCCGAAGATACCGGCATTCAGCTGTGAAGTGACATCAGTCTTGAAGGCGATGTTCCTGACAGCAAAGCCCTGACCATCGAACACACCCTCGAACGGGAACTCAGCTGTTCCGACAGGAAGATATGCCTCAACTCCTGTCATATCCACGTCAGAAAGAAGAACTACCGTTCCCTCCTCGTTCATGAAACGCTTCAGAGGAGCGCCTGTGTTCACTGCAAGAGCGAACTTGGCCATATCGTCGGCTGTCTTGATACCGTAATAGTCAGGAACTGCCGCCTTGTCTGTAACATATACAGGACGCACAAGGATGTTTCCTTCAGCATCTACAACCATGACAGCAAAGCTGCCCTCTTCGAATCCTTCAGGGAATGTAAGTGTGATGGTTTTGTCAGTCGCATCGACAGCTGCCTCAAGACCATTCTGGCGCATGACCTTCACGATAGTCTGGTCAGCTGCAGGACCGCCGATCACGTATGAAACCACAGCAGGCACTGCTGAGCCTTCGATATCAAGCCTGTTCATGATCTCTATCTCGCCATAGAAGAGACTGAGGTTGAACGCTTCAAAGAGAGGGACAGTAACCGTAGAGCCGTCTGCAAGTGTGAGGACAGCATTGCCGGCACCGTCAGTCTCTATCTTCGAGATCACAGAGATGGTCTTTCCTTCTGCCTTGACCTTGTTTCCGTCAGCATCAAGAAGAGGGTTTCCATTGACGCACCAGTATCCGTCCTTATCGATGGTGAATGCCGGAGTTCGTCCCGCTACAGGGATCTTGGCTCCGTCAACATCCTTCAGATAATCGGTCTTTCCGTCAACTGTGATGGTCCAGTAAAGCACGTCACCATCCTTCTTTGTTCCGAGAACAGGAGCGGTATTAACCTCATCCTTAGATGCGATCACAACAGTCTTCTCCTCGTTGTCTGCGCCCTTGTAGCGCACTGTGTATCCGCCATCCTCGTTGGCAGTGATGCCTGTGATGGCGCCACCGGTCACGACAGCCGAAAGCATGTCCACCTGCGCGGTAAGAGCCTCCAGCTGTGCCTTTATCTCGGTCAGCTGGTTGTATGACTTATCAATATCGTCCCACAGAGCCGAGTCGTCATATTTGTTACAGCCTGACAGTACCATCAGGACTGAAACGCAAAATGCGATCATATTATTGATTTTCATTGCCTTCCATTAATTAAAGTTAGTACTGTCAGTCCAGCCCGGATTCTGAGTAAGGATTCCTCCGGTAAGGACTCTCTGATCTGCAGGGATAGGCCACAG
>JAFTWQ010000012.1 GCA_017465225.1 Bacteroidales bacterium | reverse complement strand
TTGGAACTCAACTTTACACAGGTAACTAAAGAATAATCAGAAATTATGGCAAAAGAAGTAACTGGATTCATTAAACTCCAGATTAAAGGTGGCGCAGCAAATCCATCACCACCAGTAGGTCCAGCCCTCGGTTCAAAGGGTCTGAACATCATGGATTTCTGCAAGCAGTTCAATGCCCGTACGCAGGAAAGCGCAGGTAAGGTATTGCCAGTAGTGATCACAGTCTACAGCGACAAGTCTTTCTCATTCATTGTAAAGCAGCCGCCTGTAGCAGTACAGCTCAAGGAAGCTGCAAAGATCTCTGCAGGATCTGCTGAGCCAAACAGAAAGAAGGTCGGTACTATCACCTGGGATCAGGTAAAGGCAATCGCTGAAAGCAAGATGCCGGATATGAACTGCTTCACACTTAAGTCGGCGATGACTATGGTAGCAGGTACCGCAAGAAGCATGGGTATCAAAGTAGAAGGAGAGTTTCCTGAACTCTAAAAATCACACGCAACAATGAGTAAACTTACTAAAAATCAGAAGGCTGTAATCGCGAAGTACGACGCAGCTAAGGAATATAAGCTTGCTGAGGCATGTGAACTCGTTAAGGAGATCTCTTACACTAAGTTTGATGCATCAGTAGAGCTTCACGTAAACCTCGGCGTTGACCCACGTAAGGCAAACCAGATGGTTCGTGGCGTCGTTACCCTCCCACACGGAACAGGTAAGACAAAGCGAGTTCTCGTACTCTGTACTCCTGACAAGGAGAACGAGGCAAAGGAGGCTGGTGCTGACTTCGTAGGACTTGACGAGTACATTGAAAAGATCAAGGGCGGCTGGACAGATGTAGACGTTATCATCTGTACTCCATCAGTAATGGCCAAGGTCGGTGTTATCGGTAGAATCCTCGGTCCAAGAGGTCTCATGCCAAACCCTAAGACCGGTACAGTTACTATGGAAGTAGGCAACGCAGTCAAGGAAGTAAAGGCAGGTAAGATCGATTTCAAGGTTGACAAGACCGGTATCATCCACGCTGCAATCGGTAAGGTGTCATTCTCTGGCGCTCAGATCCTTGACAACGCAAAGGAGCTTATTTCAGCAATCCTCAAGCTTAAGCCACAGGCGCTTAAGGGTACATATATGAAGGGTGTTTCAATCTGCTCTACAATGAGCCCAGGTATCACCGTAGATGTTAAATCAGTAGAATAAAGTGCTAGAACGTTATGAGAAAAGAAGGTAAACTCGATATTATCAACGCGATTGCAGCACAGTTGGAGGAGACTCCTAACTTCTACATCACTGACATCGCAGGACTCAACGCAGAGAAGACACACGCTCTCCGCAAGGCTTGCTTCGACGCTGGCGTAAAGCTCGTAGTAGCAAAGAACACTCTCATCACCAAGGTTCTTGAGACATCAGAGAACGAGGAGATGAAGAAGCTTACAGAGGTACTTGCAGGTCCTACTGCAATCATGTTCACTGTAGCTCCTAACGCTCCTGCAAAGGTAATCAAGAAGTTCCGCGAGAGCGGTAACGAGAAGCCAGTTCTCAAGGGTGCATTCGTTCAGGATTGGCCGGCATTCATCGGCGCAGACCAGCTTGATAACCTCTTCGCTATCAAGTCACGTGAGGAAATGATCGCTGACATCGTATCACTCCTCCTCTCACCAATCCGCAACGTCATGTCAGCTCTCGAGCACAAGGATGACGAAAAGACTGAGGAATCAGCAGAGTAATTTAAAGAAAAACAAACAATTAATAAAAATATACAATTATGGCAGACATTAAAGCACTTGCAGAAGAGTTGGTAAACCTTACTGTAAAAGATGTACAGGAGCTCGCAAACATCCTCAAGGAGGAGTACGGAATTGAGCCAGCAGCTGCAGCAGTAGTAGCAGTAGCAGGACCAGCAGCAGCAGCTGAGGCTGAGCAGACTGAGTTCGACGTTATCCTTAAGTCACCAGGAGCAGCTAAGCTCGGCGTAGTTAAGGCAGTTAAGGAGGCTACAGGCCTCGGTCTTAAGGAGTCTAAGGAGATTGTTGACAAGGCACCAGTAGCTGTTAAGGAGAAGGTTTCTAAGGCAGAGGCTGAAGCACTTAAGGCTGCCCTCGAAGAGGCAGGAGCTGAAGTTGAGATTAAATAACTTCACCCCTTCCCCGAGATGGGAAAAAAGTCAGGTTTAGGGCCAAATAGGCCCTAAACCTTTTTGTCGTAATAAAAAGTTTTTCTCTATATAAAGGCAGAAAGATGTCAAAAAAGACTAACAATCAGCGAGTTTCATTCGCATCATCAAAAATTCTCCTTGAGTACCCGGATCTTCTCGAGGTGCAGCTGAAGTCGTTCCAGGACTTCTTCCAGCTCGACACCACTCCTGAAAACAGGAGAAACGAGGGTCTGTATCAGGTGTTCCAGGAGATATTCCCAATCGAAGACACAAGGAACAACTACAAGCTCGAGTTCATCGACTACTTCATTGATCCTCCGCAGTATTCGATTGATGAGTGTCTTGAGAGAGGACTGACATACAATGTTCCTCTGAAGGCAAAACTCCGCCTTTCATGCAGCGATCCTGAGCATGAGGACTTCGACACGATAGTCCAGGATGTATATCTCGGTAACATTCCATACATGACACCGGGCGGTACATTCGTAATCAACGGATCAGAAAGAATCATCGTATCACAGCTCCACAGATCCCCAGGCGTGTTCTTCGGACAGAGCCTTCACGCAAACGGTACAAAGCTCTATTCGGCACGTATCATTCCGTTCAAGGGATCATGGATCGAGTTCGCGACAGACATCAACAATGTCATGTACGCCTACATTGACCGTAAGAAGAAATTACCTGTAACAACCCTCCTCAGGGCCATTGGATTCAACGGCGACAAGGATATCATCGACATCTTCGGTCTCGCTGACGAGATTGAAGCTACTGCGGATAACCTTAAGGCAAACGAGGGAAGGAAGCTTGCGGCAAAGGTGCTCAGGACATGGAGCGAGGACTTCGTGGACGAGGATACCGGAGAGGTGATTCCGGTGGAGAGAAGTGAAATCTATGTAGACCGTGGCGAGATCCTCAACGAGGAGACCATCGAGAAGCTCTCGGAAACAGACGTGAAGACCATCCTTCTCCAGAAGGACGAGGCAAACGTAAACGAGTACGCCATCATCTACAACACTCTCCAGAAAGACCCGACAAATACGGAGATGGAAGCTGTCAACTACATCTACAAACAGTTGCGTAATTCAGAACCACCTGATGAAGCTACAGCTAGAGATGTAATCGACAAGCTCTTCTTCTCTGAAAAGAGATATGACCTCGGCGACGTAGGACGTTACAGACTCAACAAGAAGCTGAACCTTACAATCGACGAGGATACAAGAGTGCTCACAAACACTGATATGATCGAGATCATCAAGTATCTCATCCAGCTGATCAACTCAAAGGCCGTTGTCGACGATATCGACCACTTGAGCAATAGACGTATCAGAACCGTAGGTGAGCAGCTTGCAAACCAGTTCAGCGTAGGTCTCTCACGTATGGCCCGCACCATCCGCGAAAGAATGAACGTACGCGACAGCGAGCAGTTCTCTCCGACAGACCTGATCAACGCGAAGACACTTTCTTCAGTGATCAACTCGTTCTTCGGAACCAGCCAGCTGTCACAGTTCATGGACCAGACCAACCCGCTGTCTGAAATGACACACAAGCGTCGTCTTTCAGCCCTCGGTCCAGGAGGTCTCTCAAGAGACCGTGCCGGCTTCGAGGTACGAGACGTACACTATACACACTACGGCCGTCTCTGCCCTATCGAGACTCCGGAGGGACCGAACATCGGTCTTATCTCATCACTCTGCGTATATGCAAGGATCAACGACCTCGGATTCATCGAGACTCCATACCGCAAGGTTGACGGAGGAAAGGTTGACCTCAGTTCAGAAGGCTGGACATACATGAGCGCCGAGGAGGAGGAGAACCAGATGGTTTCGCTCGCAAAGGTGAAGATGGACAATGAGGGCAACATCCTTGAGGACAGAATCCAGTGCCGTTACGGCGCCGACTTCCCTGTCGTTACAAAGGAGGAAGTGAACTACATGGACGTTGCTCCAAACCAGATCGCTTCGGTTGCAGCATCACTCATTCCGTTCCTCGAGCATGATGACGCCCACCGTGCACTCATGGGAGCGAACATGATGCGTCAGGCAGTTCCGCTTCTCAACCCAGAGTCTCCTATCGTAGGAACCGGCCTCGAGGAGAGAGTATGTCTCGACTCAAGGACACAGGTGAAGGCAGAAAGAAAGGGAGAGGTCGTATATGTAGACGCAAAGGAAATCCACGTGAAGTACGAGCGTACCGATGACGAGAGGTTCGTAAGCTTCACACCGGACATCACAGTATATCAGCTTCCTATATATAGAAGGACAAACCAGAGCACGACTATCCTCCTCAAGCCAATCGTCCGCAAGGGTGACATCGTAGAGGCAGGACAGATCCTCACTGAAGGATATGCGACACAGAACGGCGAGCTCGCACTCGGAAGGAACCTCAAGGTGGCGTTCATGCCATGGAAGGGTTACAACTACGAGGATGCTATCGTTATCTCTGAACGCATGATCCGCTGGGACATCCTTACATCCATCCATGTCGACGAGTACATCACAGAGGTACGCGACACCAAGCGTGGTATGGAGGAACTCACATCAGACATTCCTAACGTAAGCGAGGACGCCACAAAGGATCTCGACGAGAACGGTATCATCCGTATCGGTGCGCACATCGAGCCGGGAGACATCATGATCGGTAAGATCACTCCTAAGGGAGAGAGCGATCCTTCACCTGAGGAAAAGCTCCTCAGAGCTATCTTCGGTGACAAGGCCGGCGACGTCAAGGATGCATCACTCAAGGCTACACCTTCACTCAGCGGTACCGTAATCAACACTGCCCTTTATACAAAGGTAGCGAAGGAAAGCGGACGCAAGGGTGCCAAGAGCGAGCAGAAGGCCAAGATCGAGAAGGCAGAGGAAGAGTTCAATGCTAAGGCTGAGGCACTCAGGGCAAGATTCATCGAGAAGCTTGCAGTCCTCGTACAGGGCAAGAAGAGCGCAGGCATCAGCGACCTCTACGGAGTAGAGATCATCGCAAAGGGCAAGGACATCACTGTCGCTGACCTCAATGCGATCGACTACGAGAACATCAACTCAAGCAAGTGGACTACTGACAAGAATGCCAACATTCTCATCAGAGAGCTCATCAACAACTACTGCATCGCACATAAGGAAGAGGCAGCACGCAACAAGAGGGTTCTTGACAAGATCAAGGTCGGTGACGAGCTCCCTAACGGAGTAATGCAGCTCGCAAAGGTATATGTTGCCAAGAAGAGAAAGATCAGAGTCGGTGACAAGATGGCCGGACGCCACGGTAACAAGGGTATCGTAGCGAAGGTGGTAAGAGACGAGGACATGCCGTTCCTCGCAGACGGTACTCCGGTAGATATCGTCCTCAACCCACTCGGTGTGCCTTCACGTATGAACCTCGGTCAGATCTACGAGACTGTTCTCGGATGGGCCGGTGAGGAGCTCGGAGTGAAGTTCAGCACTCCTATCTTCGACGGTGCAAGCCTTGACGACATCTGCCAGTACACTGACAAGGCAGGTCTCCCAAGATACGGTAAGACATATCTCCGTGACGGTGGTACAGGTGACTGGTTCGACCAGCCTGCAACAGTCGGAGTCATCTACATGATCAAGCTCGGTCATATGGTTGACGACAAGATGCACGCACGTTCTATCGGTCCTTACTCACTCATCACCCAGCAGCCTCTCGGAGGTAAGGCGCAGTTCGGAGGACAGCGTTTCGGAGAGATGGAGGTATGGGCACTCGAGGCATTCGGTGCATCCAACATTCTCCAGGAGATCCTGACTGTGAAGTCAGATGACGTTACAGGAAGATCCAAAGCATACGAGGCAATCGTCAAGGGCGACCTTATGCCTAACCCAGGCATCCCTGAGTCCCTCAACGTATTGCTCCACGAGCTTAGAGGTCTCGGACTTAAAGTGACTTTGGACTAATTACTGACAATTGAAATTATAGAAATATGCCGACTTTTAATAAAGAAAACAAGGTTAAAAGCAATTTCGAAAGGATCAGCATCGCTCTTGCTTCTCCAGAAGACATCAAGGAAAGGTCTTCTGGAGAGGTACTGAAGCCAGAAACCGTCAACTACAGGACATACAAGCCTGAACGTGACGGTCTCTTCTGCGAGAAGATCTTCGGTCCTACAAAGGACTACGAGTGCCACTGCGGTAAGTACAAGAGAATCCGCTACCGTGGCATCGTCTGCGACCGTTGCGGCGTAGAGGTTACAGAGAAGAAGGTGCGCAGGGAAAGGATGGGTCATATCGAACTCACCGTTCCTGTAGCTCACATCTGGTACTTCAAGTCAGCGCCTAACAAGATCGCGGCTCTTCTCGGTATTGCTGCAAAGAAGCTCGAATCAGTAATCTATTACGAGAAATATATCGTGATCAGACCTGGTACGTCAGGATTCCAGAAGCTCGACCTCCTTTCAGAGGATGAGTACCTCGAATTCTACGCACAGCAGCCTGAGCAGTACAACATGCCGGCAGACGATCCTGACAAGTTCGTTGCAGGAATGGGTGCAGAGGCTATCTACGAGCTCCTCAAGGAGATCGATATCGACGCACTCGCAAAGGAACTCCGTCAGAAGATGCTCAAGGAGACTTCACAGCAGAGAAAGGCAGAGGCTCTCAAGAGACTCAGCATCGTGAAGTGGTTCCAGGATTCAAAGGGCATCAACCGTCCTGAATGGATGATCCTCAAGGTCATCCCTGTGATTCCGCCTGATCTCCGTCCGCTCGTTCCGCTCGACGGTGGCCGTTTCGCGACTTCAGACCTCAATGACCTCTACAGAAGGGTTATCATCCGTAACAACCGACTCAAGAGACTCATCGAGATCAAGGCTCCGGAGGTGATTCTCCGAAACGAGAAGCGTATGCTCCAGGAGGCAGTTGACTCACTCTTCGACAACTCGAAGAAGTCAAATGCTGTAAAGAGCGAGGCAAACCGTACACTCAAGTCTCTTTCTGACTCACTCAAGGGTAAGCAGGGACGTTTCCGTCAGAACCTCCTCGGTAAGCGTGTCGACTATTCAGCACGTTCGGTTATCGTCGTTGGTCCTGAGCTCAAGATGCATGAGTGCGGTCTTCCTAAGTTCATGGCGGCAGAGCTTTACAAGCCGTTCATCATCAGGAAGCTCATCGAGCGCGGCATCGTGAAGACAGTGAAGTCTGCAAAGAAGATCGTCGACAGAAAGGATGCAGTGATCTGGGATATCCTCGAGAACGTGATGAAGGGTCATCCGGTTCTTCTCAACCGTGCCCCTACACTCCACCGTCTCGGTATCCAGGCATTCCAGCCAAAGATGATCGAGGGTAAGGCAATCCAGCTCCATCCGCTCGCATGTACAGCGTTCAACGCCGACTTCGACGGTGACCAGATGGCGGTTCACCTTCCGCTCGGAAATGCTGCGATCCTCGAGGCACAGCTCCTCATGCTCGGTTCACACAACATCCTCAACCCTGCAAACGGTACCCCTATCACCGTGCCTTCACAGGACATGGTGCTCGGTCTCTACTACATCACAAAGGCTCGTCCTGGCGTGAAGGGTGAAGGCATGAGCTTCTATGGACCGGAGGAAGTCATCATCGCTCTCAACGAGAAGGCGATCGACATCCACGCAAGCATCAACGTAAGGCTTCCGAAGAACAAGCTCAACCCAGAGGAAGGTACAGAGATGGTGAAGACCACCCCAGGTAGAATCATCGTCAACCAGCTCGTTCCTATCGAAGTTCCATATATCAACGAAGTCCTCGGTAAGAAGTCACTCCGAAAGATCATTTCCAACGTGATCAAGTATACCGGCGTCGCACGTACAGCCCTCTTCCTTGACGACATCAAGGATCTCGGTTACACAATGGCGTTCAAGGGAGGTCTTTCATTCAACCTCGGCGACGTGATCATTCCTGAGGAGAAGAAGTCACTGATCGAGAACGGTTACAGCACCGTCGAGTCGATCAAGGCCAACTACTCTATGGGTTTCATCACAAACAACGAGCGTTACAACAAGGTGATCGACCTCTGGTCTTCAATCGACAACCAGATCACCGGTATCGTCGAGAAGCAGATCTCGAGCGACCAGCAGGGATTCAACCCTGTATACATGATGCTCGACTCTGGAGCCCGTGGTTCGACAGCGCAGATCAAGCAGCTCTGCGGTATGCGAGGATTGATGGCAAAGCCTCAGAAGTCCGGCGGACAGGGTGCGGAGATCATCGAGAACCCTATCATCTCGAACCTCAAGGAGGGAATGTCAGTACTCGAGTACTTCATCTCTACCCACGGTGCGCGTAAGGGTCTTGCCGATACAGCCCTCAAGACTGCCGATGCAGGTTACCTTACCCGTCGTCTCGTTGACGTATCGCATGACGTTATCATCAATGAGGAGGACTGCGGCACACTCCGTGGACTTGTTGCTACAGCAATCAAGAGCAAGGACGAGATCGTAGAGTCTCTCGGCGAGCGTATCCTCGGCCGTACATCGGTACACGACATCTTCAACCCTCTTACAGGTGAACTTATCATCCCTGCAGGAGAGGAGATCACAGAGGACATCGCTAACCTCATCGAGTCACTTCCTATCGAGCAGGTCGAGATCCGTTCGGTTCTCACTTGTGAGTCTCGCAAGGGAGTCTGCGCCAAGTGTTACGGACGTAACCTCGCATCAGGCCGCATGGTCGAGAAGGGAGAGGTTGTCGGCGTAATCGCTGCACAGTCAATCGGTGAGCCAGGTACACAGCTTACACTCCGTACATTCCACGTCGGAGGTACAGCGTCAAGTACAGCATCAGAGAACTCGATCACATCGAAATACAACGGTAAGCTCGAATTCGAGGAGCTCAGGACTATCGAGAGAATCACAGAGGAAGGCGCACAGGACGTTGTTGTCAGCCGTACGACTGAGGTTCGCATCGTAGACGAGAACACAGGAATCACATACTCACAGTATGACGTTCCTTACGGTTCGATCCTCTACAAGAAGGACGGAGCAACAGTGAAGAAGGGCGACCTCATCTGCGAATGGGATGCCTATAACGCGATCACAATCATCGAGGCAGCCGGTAAGGTAAGTTTCGACCACATGATCGACGGTGTGACATTCCGCGAGGAGATGGCTGATGAGTACTCACTCAACAGAGACAAGGTTATCATCGAGTCACGTGACAAGTCAAAGAACCCGTCAATCATCATCGTTGATGAGAACGGCGAGAGCCTCAAGCAGTACAACCTCCCTGTAGGAGCGCATGTAATGGTAGAGGACGGTCAGGATGTGAAGATCGGTGACATCATCATCAAGATTCCACGTGCGATCGGTAAGGCATCCGATATCACCGGAGGTCTCCCACGAGTAACAGAGCTCTTCGAGGCACGTAACCCATCCAACCCAGCGATCGTTTCAGAGATCAACGGTGAGGTCATCATGGGTAAGATCAAGAGAGGTAACCGTGAGATCATCATCAAGCACAGATCTGGTATCGAGAAGCACTATCTCGTTCCTCTTACAAAGCAGATCCTCGTACAGGAGAACGACTATGTAAAGGCAGGAACAAGACTTTCAGACGGTGCGGTATCTCCTACTGACATCCTCTCTATCCTCGGTCCTATCAAGGTTCAGGAGTACATCGTGAACGAGATCCAGGAGGTTTACCGTCTCCAGGGTGTGAAGATCAACGACAAGCACTTCGAGATCATCGTCCGTCAGATGATGAGAAAGGTACAGATCAACGATCCGGGCGACACAGAATTCCTCCCAGAGGAGCTTGTCGACAAGTGGATGTTCATGGATACCAACGACAGCATCTACGGCAAGTTCTACGTGCTTGATCCGGGTGATTCACAGACATATGCAGAAGGTGACATCATCACCGCACGCGAGATGAGAGGCGAGAACGCATCACTCGAGCGTCAGGGTCTCAAGATGATGGTTCTCCGTGAGGCTAAGCCTGCTACTGCGAGCCAGGTGCTCCAGGGTATCACAAGGGCTGCCCTCAAGACCAACAGCTTCATCTCTGCTGCATCATTCCAGGAGACTACAAAGGTGCTCAGCGAGGCTGCAATCCGTGGCCGTATCGACACCCTCGAAGGTCTTAAGGAGAATGTCATCTGCGGACATCCGATCCCTGCAGGTACAGGCCAGAAGGAATTCCAGGAAATTCTGGTTGCTCCAGCTGCCGACATGCAGAAGAATCTTGCAGATCTCTAATAGAGAATTCCATATCGAAGAAAGGGTTGACAGAACAGTCAGCCCTTTCTTTATTTATAATACTCATACCTGAAAAAATATAGGTATATTCGCATAAAATCAGATGGCAATGAAAAGACTGACAGCATTCTTCATGGCACTGTTTGCCATGACTGCATCAATGGCCCAGAATCAGGATTCGGACCGAGAGGCCTTCACACAGGCGGAATGGGAAATCACTGATCTCGGAAAGGGAGCACAAGCGATGTATGCGCAGATAGACATGTTCAATTCTACACAGAGCATCTGCATCGTAAAATACCCGGCAAAGAAGTTCAGGACAGAAATACTGCACAGGCCCGGTGAGTCTGCAGGAAAACCGAGTGAAATCGGCAAGGAAGAAAATGCTGCATTCGTACTAAATGGCGGATACTTCCATGTAAAGCAAAGAATACCATCGGTATATTTCAGGAAAGGCAAGGAAGTACTCTCACATACCCATCCCACAGAGATGTTCCGCGTAGACGCATTGCTTGGCTTCAAGGACAGGAAAGGCCGAAAAGCCAGGATTGAAGCGGTATCGGATACCACGCTATATTCTGCAGCAGACAGAAGGTGGCATTCGTCGCTTGCGTCCGGTCCCCTTCTCATTCTTGATGGAGATATCGTCGTACAGAAGACGATGAATGACACAACTACCCAATTCTATGACAAGAGACATCCTCGCGCCGCATTCGGGACAGACGAGGAAGGATTCCACTATCTCGTCGTCATTGACGGAAGGTTCCAGGGCGAAGCCGACGGCACATCAATTTATGAGACTGCATGCATATGCGAATATATCGGCATGACGGAAGCCATTAATCTGGACGGTGGAGGATCCACTACATTATGGACTGAAAAGACCGGAGTAATAAATCACCCTCATGACAACAGGAAGTTTGACCATGAGGGTGAAAGAACAGTTCCTAATATGATTGCAGTCTACTAAAGCTGCTTGTCCATTTTACGGAGGAAGCACTCGATAGTGTTTTCCATAAGGCAGCAGATGGTCATAGGGCCGACTCCGCCCGGAACAGGGGTGATCACAGAAGCCTTCGGTTCCACAGCTGCATAATCAACATCTCCGCAGAGCTTGCCGGTCTCCGGATCGCGGTTGACTCCTACGTCGATGACGACTGCTCCTTCAGAAACCATATCGGCAGTTACGAACTTCGGACGGCCGATAGCAACGACAAGAATCTCTGCATTGCGGGTTACCGTAGGAAGATCTGCAGTACGGCTGTGGGCGATGGTAACGGTTGCATTCTCATCCAGAAGGAGCTTCGATACAGGAAGACCTACGATATTGCTACGTCCGATCACGACCGCTCTCTTGCCCTTGATCTCCACTCCTGCCCTCTTGAGCATCTTGATGATACCCTTTGGTGTACATGGCAGGACACAATCCTGCTTCTGCCAGAGCGCCGCCACATTGAGCGGATGGAAACCGTCCACATCCTTCTCCTTAGCGATTGTAGCGATCACCTTATCCTCGCTGATATGCTTCGGAAGAGGAAGCTGAACAAGGATACCGTCAACAGTATCATCTGCGTTGAGTTCCTCGATGAGGCCAAGGAGTTCAGCCTCTGAAATGGTATCCGGCTTACGGATCGTGGTATTCTTTATACCTACCACCTCTGAAGCCTTTGCCTTTCCGGTCACATATGAAACACTGCCGGGATCCTCACCTACAAGAATAACCACGAGATGCGGCACACGGCCGTACTTCTCCGGGAATGTTGCTACCTGAGCCTTCATTTCCTCTTTCAGCTGTGCTGAAAGTTCTTTTCCTGATATTACTGTTGCCATTACAGAACCCTCCATCCTATATCGCGACGATAGAAAAGATTGTCGCATCCGATTGACTCGACAGCCGCAAGAGCCTTGTCATGCGCCTCCTGAAGATCGGCACCGGAACCTACCACCATCAGCACACGGCCTCCTGCAGTATAGAATTTACCATCCTTGAGTGATGTTCCCATATGGAAAACACGGATATCTTCAGGCAGCTTATCCAGACCAAGGATTTCATATCCCTTGTCATAGCTTCCAGGATAGCCCTTTGAAGCCATTACAAATCCCATTGTAACCTCCTTTCTCCACTCGATCTGTGGCATTGGAGTATGATCTGCAACGGCCGAGAATATATCATAGATGTCAGATGCAAGTCTTGGGAGAACTACCTCTGTCTCCGGATCACCGAAACGGCAGTTGAACTCGATCACCTTCACACCGTTTGGAGTCTTCATGAGACCACCGTAAAGAACGCCTGTGAAAGGACAGCCCTCTGCCACCATTCCGGCAGCGGTAGGCTTCATGATCTTCTCCATCGCATATTCAACATCCTCATCCGAGATGATCGGAACCGGAGAATATGCTCCCATACCGCCTGTATTAGGGCCCTTGTCGCCCTCGTATGCACGCTTATGATCCTGCGAGAGAGTCATAGGATAAACATCCAGACCGTCTACAAAGCACATGAAAGAGAACTCCGGACCTGTGAGGAACTCCTCGACCACGACCTTACCCTTTCCGAACCTGGCATCAAGAAGCATATCCTTGAGAGCCTCATCAGCCTCCTCAAGAGTCTCCGGAATAACGACACCCTTGCCCGCTGCAAGTCCGTCATATTTCAGGACTACCGGGAATGAACCCTTCTTTACGTATTCCAAAGCCGGCTCGTAATCCTCGAAAGTCTCGAATGCCGCTGTAGGAATGTCATATTTTGCCATGAGCTGCTTTGCAAAGTCCTTGCTTGCCTCGATGGTTGCAGCAGCCTTTGAAGGGCCGAAAATCCTCAATCCAGCCTCCTTGAACGCATCAACGACACCTGCAGCAAGAGCCACCTCCGGGCCGACTACAGCAAGATCAATGCTATTTTCAAGTGCAAAAGCCTTGAGGCCTTCCACGTCTGTATCCTTGATAGCCACGCATTCAGCCTGAGCTGAAATGCCGGCATTGCCAGGAGCACAATAAATCTTTCCTACCTGCGGACTGCGGCTGAGCGCATCAACAATCGCATGCTCACGGCCACCGCCGCCGATTACCAAAACTTTCTTCATATATAGATTCGTTATATTTACAGTTCCTGCCTCATCTTTTTCAGATTGGTTAACACCATGCAGAGAGAGTACGGTCTCCATGACTGATTAATGTTTGAAGTGACGCATTCCAGTGCACAGCATTGTGATGCCACACTCGTTTGCCTTCTTTACAGAGTCCTCGTCGCGGACACTTCCGCCAGGCTGAACGATAGCCTTAACGCCGTACTCTGCTGCGAGGGAAACGGTATCATCGAATGGGAAGAAACCATCAGATCCGAGCACGAGAGCCTCGTTCCTGATGTCCTTTCCTTCCTCCTTCAATGCCGCTTCTGCCTGCTCGAGGGCGATCTTTGCAGAGCCCACACGGTTCATCTGACCTGCTCCCACGCCGAGAGTCGCACCATTCTTCACGACAACGATCGCATTCGACTTCACATGCTTCACTATTCTCCATGCAAAGTCAAGATCAGTAAGCTGCGCCTCGCAAGGCTTTGCCTCTGTCACGCACATATCAGCCACAACAGTCTTTGTATCAATATCCTGCTCCTGAACAAGGATACCGCCGTTCATGCTCACATACATGTTATGTCCGCCCTCTTCCTTGCTCATGTCCACCTTGAGGAGACGGAGATTCTTCTTTGTGCAGAGAACCTCGAGAGCCTCTGGAGTGAAGGAAGGAGCCATGATGATCTCGAGGAAGATCGGCTTCATGAGTTCAGCCACTTCCTTGTTGACCTCACGGTTAACTGCCACGATACCGCCGAAGATGCTGACCTTGTCAGCCTCATATGCCTTCTTCCATGCATCAACCACATCTGTTCCGATAGCCGCGCCGCATGGATTCATATGCTTCAGGCCTACGCAGAACGGAGCGTCGAACTCGCGGACGATGTTGAGCGCCGCATTTGCATCCTGGATGTTATTGTATGAAAGCTCCTTTCCGTTGAGCTGCTCAGCAGTAGCGAGCGAATAAGGGACCTTGTCGAGAGTCGCATAGAACTTCGCGTTCTGATGAGGATTCTCGCCATAGCGGAGGCTCTGCTTAAGGTCATACTCGAGGAAAAGCTTCTCGTTGAGACCTGCGGCCTTACGCATGTATGTAGCGATCATCATATCGTACTCCGCTGTGTGAGTATATGCCTCTGCCGACAGCTGGAGACGGGTCTCCTTTGTAGTATTGCCGGTCTCACGGATCTCTGCGATGATCTTTGCATAGTTCTCCGGATTGCAGACTACTGTAACTGCGCTCCAGTTCTTTGCTGCAGAGCGGAGCATTGAAGGGCCTCCGATGTCGATGTTCTCGATAGCATCCTCCATCGTCACATCAGGCTTCGCAATGGTCTGCTTGAACGGATAGAGGTTCACGCACACCATGTCTATGAACTCGATGCCATTCTCCTTGAGCTGCGCGATGTGGCTGTCAAGGTCACGACGGCCGAGAAGGCCTCCATGAACCTTCGGGTGAAGGGTCTTCACGCGTCCGTCACAGATTTCAGGGAAACCTGTGATCTCGCTGATGTTGATCACCTTGAGTCCTGCATCCTGCAGGAGCTTCATTGTTCCTCCGGTTGCGATGATCTCCCAACCGAGGTCAACCAACTGACTGGCGAATTCTACTACGCCGGTCTTATCAGATACTGAAAATAATGCTCTCATGAATGTATTGTTTTACTTGTTATATAGATGCCCGATCAGGTCGGGCATGACGATCAGTACACAAATTCTCCGAATTCTGACCTGATGATGAGTTCCTTGTGGTCGCACTCCTCTACGCGTCCGACGATCTGTGCGTCTATGCCGAAGCTCTTCGATATAGCGATGACCTCTTCCGCATGCTCAGGCGAGAGGTAAACCTCGAGACGATGGCCCATGTTGAACACCTTGTACATCTCCGCCCAGTCTGTGCCGCTCTGCTCGTGGATTGTCCTGAAGAGAGGCGGTACAGGGAAGAGGTTGTCCTTGATGACACGGATGTTGTCGCCGACAAAGTGAAGGATCTTGGTCTGTGCACCGCCTGAGCAGTGTACCATTCCATGGATCTCAGGTCTGAGCGCATCAAGAAGTTTCTTCACAACAGGAGCATATGTACGGGTAGGTGAAAGCACGAGCTTTCCGGCATCGATCGGTGATCCTTCCACAGAGTCGGTCAGCTTCAGGCCGCCGCTGTATACAAGATCCTCAGGGACCTGCTTGTCATAGCTCTCAGGATACTTCTCCGCAAGATACTTCGAGAACACGTCATGGCGTGCACTGGTAAGACCGTTGCTGCCCATTCCGCCGTTATACTCCTTCTCATATGTAGCCTGACCATAAGATGCAAGGCCCACGATCACGTCACCCGGACGGATGTTCGCGTTGTCAATCACATCGCTGCGCTTCATACGGCATGTAACAGTCGAGTCCACGATGATCGTACGCACGAGGTCGCCCACATCCGCAGTCTCGCCACCTGTAGCATAAACGCCCACTCCCATCTCGCGAAGCTCGGCGAGAAGCTCGTCTGTACCGTTGATGATGGCGCTGATCACTTCGCCCGGAACAAGAAGCTTATTGCGGCCGATGGTCGACGAAACGAGGATATTGTCCACCGCACCCACGCAGAGGAGGTCGTCGATGTTCATGATGAGCGCATCCTGCGCAATGCCCTTCCATACGCTGAGGTCGCCTGTCTCCTTCCAATAGAGATATGCAAGTGATGATTTTGTGCCTGCACCGTCAGCGTGCATGATGTTGCAGTATTCAGGATCGCCTCCGAGAATGTCAGGAATGATCTTGCAGAATGCCTTTGGGAAAATACCTTTGTCGATGTTCTTTATAGCGTTGTGCACATCCTCCTTGGATGCCGACACACCACGCTGCATATATCTCTGATTGCTCATAACAGGATTGATTATATAATATCCCGCGAAGATAATAAAAAAAGAGTCTGCAAGCAACAGACTATCCCCTCCCAGCCCTATATAACTGCCACGAATTGTACAGATTGTGCCATATGCTGTACAAGCCGCCGACTATCGCCGTCTCCGGGGTCATGAAGGTATACCCGAGCCATATCGCAAAGACCGTGTTCTTCTGGCCTAGCGACTGCCCAGCCGTAACCTTCCTCACTTCCCTGCCCCGTTCTTCCGCCTGCTGGGAAGAGGGGACGTCCGAGGCCCTCTTCCCAGCAGGATGATGACGACGGGGCTTATAGCAGCTGCCGACATACCGGCCGGCCCAGAACTGGAAGACACAGCACAGCAGCGACACAAGCGACATCGCTCCAAGCAGAGTCCAGCTCATCTCGCTCTTCACTATCGCCTTCGTAGTCACAGCAATGGCAAGCACGAGAGCCGCGACCCACAGATTGAACGGAAGATCCTGCCACTCAAGCAGTTTCCTATGCACCTTCGGCATGAGATACCTCACCAGCCATGCGCTGAAGCAAGGCAGCATCAGCAAAGGAAGCACCTTCGCAAGAATCATACTGAAGGCCTCCCAGAATGTAAGCCCTGCCATCGGCTGGATCAGAGGCACGATCAGCGGCACCAGAACCGCCGCCACAATATTGATAAGGACTATATAAGTCGTGATACCCGGCACATCACCCCCAAGCTTCCTGGTCACCACCGCAGCCGCGGTCGCAGTCGGACAGATCATGCACAGCATGGCGCTTTCCAGCAGCACTATCCAGTCATGCCTCCCCTCCGGCAGCAACTTCATGGCAATGACAGCAGCAAGTCCGAGAACGGTAAAGAACCCGCCCTGAATGAGCAGGAGCCACCAATGCCACCTGTGAGGCTTCAGATCCTTCGGCTCGATACGGCAGAAAGTCAGGAAAAGCATCGCGAAGATCAGCAGAGGCTGGATGATCCCGACCGCCTCATTCAGAAACGGCCCTGCCTTATGCACCGGCTCCGGCAATGCATGGTATATAAGATAGACAGATGCTCCCGTCACCATCGCGATCGGAAGCATCCAGTCCTTTATTGTCTGTTTAAGATTCATCATTTCTATCAGTCCACAAAATTACCACAATTCTCCCTTCTATACAAATTTGCTGAAAGAATTCCCCGCAGTCTTTTGCATATCATGTGAAGATTTACTAACATTGCAGATAAGTTTGGATGCCGTGGGTCGGAAGAAAGAGATCCACAACGCGATATAGGCATAGTCGTATATGCCCATATTGCGTTTTTTTGTTTTTATACGACACATAAAACGTTTATATGGAACTGAACATCATTCAGAAAAGGATCTACGAGATACGCGGAGTACGCGTAATGCTTGATTTCGACCTGGCAGATTTATATCAGGTAGAAACCAAGGTGCTCAAGCAATCAGTCAGAAGAAATCTTGACCGATTCCCCGAAGACTTCATGTTTGAACTCACACCAGAAGAGTATAACTGCCTGATAATCAGTTTGAGGTCACAAATTGTGACCTCAAACGAGAAAGGAGGAAGACGCTACATGCCTTATGCATTCACCGAGCATGGAGTGATTATGCTGGCCAGCCTGTTAAGAAGCGAACTTGCTATAAATGCAAGCATACAGATTACCCGGGCCTTTGTCGCAATGCGAAACTTTATAATGTCAACCCAGCATATTGAATCAGAGCTGGCAGCACTCAAAGCAAGACTCGAACTGCTGGAAAGAAACGACGAAGACAACCTTAAAGCCATCAACGACTTATCAGAAGACATGAGACAGGAAATCGACAACATCTATCAAGCAATCGCGGTTCTGTCAGTCCAAAGACCGGCAGAACCGCAGAATACTGTTAAAAAAATCGGATTCAAATAGTCTACTCCTCGCCGTAGAGCTGAGTAGGATACTTGTGATTGAAGCATGCGAGGCAGAGGTCATCACGATGGCCGGCAGCAAGCATACCCTCATGGGAGAGGAATGCGAGAGAGTCAGCCTCAATGAGCCTGCATACCTGATCGACATCATTGCTGTTGCTGATGAGTTCCTGCGGGGTATGCACATCGACACCATAGTAACATGTGTACTTGAGCGGCGCGCTGGCGATACGCACATGCACCTCGGCAGCGCCGGCCTCACGAAGCATCTTCACGATCTTCAGGGAAGTCGTACCACGCACGATCGAATCGTCCACCAGCACTACCCTCTTGCCCTTGACGATGGTCTTCACAGGCGAAAGCTTCATCTTCACGCCCTTCTCACGCATCGACTGCGTCGGCAGGATGAAGGTTCGGCCCACATATTTGCTCTTGATCAGGCCCATCTCATACGGAAGGCCGCTGGCCTCCGCATATCCCTGAGCGGCGCTGAGGCTTGAATCCGGCACACCGATCACGATGTCCGCATCAGCCGGAGCCTCCTGGAACAGAATCTTTCCGGACTCTTTTCTATAGTTATGCACATTGCATCCCTCGATGTCGCTGTCTGGACGCGCGAAATACACATACTCCATCGCGCACATAGCATGACGCTGCGGCTCTGCATAGAACTGGCTGCGGATGCCATGATGGTCAAGAGTAACTATCTCGCCCGGCTCTACATCGCGGATATATTCCGCTCCGAGCACATCGAACGCACATGTCTCGCTGGCTACCACATATCCATCGCCGAGCTTACCGATAGCGAGAGGATGGAAACCATATTTATCGCGGCATGCATAGATGCGGCGGCCTGTCATGATCACGAACGAGAATGCACCGTCAAGAGTGCACAACGCATCCTTGATCGCATAGATACGAGGCAGATGCTTGTCTGTACCCTGCTTCTTGATCAGATGAGCCAGAACCTCGGCATCGGACGAAGACTGGAAAAGGCTGCCCTTGTCCTCAAGCTCTTCACGAAGCTTGTTGTAGTTGACTATCTGACCGTTGTTGGCCATGGCGAAATCGCCTGAATTATGATGGAAAAGGAAAGGCTGGATATTCTCGGTTCCCTTGCAGCCGGCATTGCTGTAGCGGACATGGCCGATGGCCATCTTGCCCGGAAGCTTCGCCAGTTTCTGCTCATTGAACACCTCTGAAACCAGACCGTCTCCCTTCACCCTGTGGAACTGACCGTCAGGAGCCACGGACACGATGCCGCAACCCTGCTGGCCTCTGTGCTGAAGGGCGTGCAGGCCATAATAAGCCAGGCCTGCAGCATCCTCAACACCATATATTCCAAGTACACCACATTCGTGATGCAACTTATCGTCTCTAAATTTTTTATTACTACACTTACACATTTCTAAACCTCCGCGTTAACATCCTTTGGAATGTTTGACAATGATGATATTGATAACAGGACTATGGTCGCCGGAACACATGACCATAGGCCGTTCTATTCCCCTCTAAAATACTCTACAGCATTGTCAAACAACGGCTGTTCAAGACCCTCATCCATAATGTTCTTGAACAGATTGCCCTCGAAACGCTCTGTATGGCCCATCTTACCGAGGATCTGACCATTGCGGCTTATGATACCCTCGATAGCATAGTATGAACCGTTAGGATTGTATGGAGACTCCATAGTCACCTCTTCCTCGATAGGATCGACATACTGGAACGCCACCTGACCGTTTGCGAAAAGTTCCTTTGCGAGCTCCTCGCTGACAACGAACTTACCCTCGCCATGGCTGACAGCGATAGTGTGCAGATCACCTGCAGCAAAGCCCTTGAGCCATGGAGAATTTGTAGTAGACACGCGAGTTGTCACCATCTGCGAGATGTGACGGTTGATGTCGTTGCGGAAGAGAGTAGGACTCTCCTTTGTCACCTGACCCAGACGGCCGTATGGAAGGAGACCCGACTTCACGAGAGCCTGGAATCCGTTGCAGATACCGAGGATGAGACCGCCACGATCGATGAGAGCATGGATAGAATCAGCTATCTCCTTATTGTTCAGCACATTCGCAATGAACTTGCCGCTGCCGTCCGGCTCATCTCCAGCCGAGAATCCGCCGCAGAGCATAAGGATATGACACTCGTCGATATTCTTCTTCATCTCGGCGATAGACCTGAAGATGTCATCTTCAGTCAGGTTGCAGAACACGCTCATGCGCACCTCTGCACCTGCATTACGCCATGCCTTTGCCGAATCGTAGTCGCAGTTTGTACCAGGGAATACAGGGAGATAAGCGATAGGCTTCTCCACAGGCTCACCCTTGTACTTGAGGTCAGCCTTCTTCGCCTTGAACGGCTTGACGCCCTCAAGACCGGCAGGAAGGACCTTCTGGCTGTATGCCTCCGCTGTATCAGGATAAACCTGAGCGAATCTTGCAGAGTTCACATCCATGAGCTCGAAGATATCGAAGCTCTTGCCGTTGATAGTGAGCTCGCTCTCCTCTCCGTCAGTAACTTCTCCGATAAGGATGGCATTCGGATAGTCGAGCTCCCCTTCAGCCTCGACAAGGATAGAACCGTATCCGTAGTTGAAGAGTTCCTTCTCGTCATAAGTGATCTTAGCATCGAGGCCGTTACCGAAAGACATCTTGCAGACTGCCTCTGCAAGGCCTCCGAATCCGAGAGCATATCCTGAAACGATGTTCTCTGCCTGTATCTGCTCATGAACATACTTCCAGTTTGCCTTAAGCTGCTCTACATCAGGCATATAGTTAGCAAGCGGAGTATGCTTGATCAGATAAAGCCTGTTGCCTTCATATTTGAGTTCAGGTGAGATCACCTGCTCTGCATCTACTGTAGTGATACCGAACGCCATGAGCATAGGCGGCACATTGATGTTCTCGAATGTTCCGCTCATAGAGTCCTTGCCTCCGATCGAAGGAAGGCCGAACTCGACCTGCATCTTGAGCGCACCCATGAGAGCCGAAAGCGGCTTGCCCCATGACTTGCGGTCTGTCATGCGCTCGAAATACTCCTGGTATGAGAAACGCATCTTTTCATATGATGCACCGGCCGCTACAACCTTGGCACATGCCTCCACGACAGCGTAAGCCGCTCCATGATATGGGCTCCAGCTAGCGATGTAAGGGTTGTATCCGAATGCCATGATGGATGCTGTATCGGTATATCCGTCTGTAGGAAGCTTCTGCACAGAAACCTGTGTCTCTGTAGTCTGGAGCATACCTCCGAACGGCATGAGGACTGTTGAGCGTCCGATAGTAGAGTCGAACATCTCGATGAGACCCTTCTGCGAAGTCACGTTCCAGTCCTGGAGATTGTTGAATACCTTCTCCTTGAGAGTCTCGCCCTCTACCTCGCGCTCGAAAGGATTCCTGTCCTCTACAGCGCCGACTGTAGCCTTCGCATAATGCTTAGCTCCCGCGCTGTCGATGAACTCACGTGAAAGATCCACGACAAGCCTATCGCCGTTGAACATACGCATACGGCCCCTGTCGGTCACGTCAGCAACATATGTGACCTCGACATTCTCGCTGCGGCAATATGCGATCATCTGCTCCATATCCTTCGCCTCGATCACGATAGACATACGCTCCTGGGACTCACTGATAGCAAGCTCGGTAGAATTGAGACCGTTGTACTTCACCGGCACCCTGTCGAGATATATGTCAAGACCGTCGGTAAGCTCGCCGATCGCAACGCTGACACCGCCGGCACCGAAGTCGTTGGATTTCTTTATGAGCCTTGTCACCTCCGGACGGCGGAAAAGCCTCTGAAGCTTTCTCTCCTCCGGAGCATTACCCTTCTGAACCTCGCTTCCGCATGTCTCGAGAGACTCCTCTGTATGCTCCTTCGATGAACCTGTCGCTCCACCTACACCGTCACGGCCTGTACGGCCTCCAAGGAGGAGAACCACATCGCCCGGAGCAGGGCTTTCGCGGCGCACGCTGTCAGCCTTCACAGCACCTACAACCGCACCGACCTCGAGACGCTTCGCAACATATCCCTCGTGATAAACCTCACGAACATGAGTTGTAGCAAGACCGATCTGGTTACCATAGCTTGAGTAGCCATGGGCTGCCTTGCGCGAAATGATGCTCTGCGGAAGCTTGCCAGGGATTGTGTCAGCTACAGGAAGATAGATATCTCCCGCACCTGTCACGCGCATTGCCTGGTATACATACGCACGGCCTGAAAGCGGGTCACGGATGGCACCGCCAAGACATGTCGCTGCACCACCGAAAGGCTCGATCTCTGTAGGATGGTTGTGGGTCTCGTTCTTGAACTGGAGAAGCCACTTCTCTGTGGTCATCTCTCCCTCGTCATCAACGATATCCACGTCGACATATATGCTGCATGCATTGTTCTCTTCGCTTACCTCCATGTCATCAAGAAGGCCATGTGCCTTCAGATAACGCGCGCCGATGCAGGCCATATCCATAAGGTTCAGACCTTTGTTCTCGCGGCCGAGCTCCTTGCGGATCTTCATATAGAGATTGAGTGTGCCGTCGATCTCCTCCTTGAGGAATGAATCCTCGACGTCGATATCCTCGAGCTCTGTCGTAAAGGTTGTATGGCGGCAGTGGTCGCTCCAATATGTATCGAGAATGCGGAGCTCAGTCTCATATGGGTCACGTCCTTCAGCCTTGAAATAATTCACGACCTCACGAAGGTCATCGGCATTCATGGCAAGGCCCATCTTCCTGCAGTATGGTGCAAGCTCCTCCTCTGTCAGGGCGGTAAGGCCCTCGAGCACAGGGACAGGCGCAACCTCCGGCTGCTCCATCGCATTGAGCTTCGCAAGATCCTTCTCACGCGACTCAACGGCATTGATGTAATACTTCTTGATCTTCTCTACAGTCTCGTCTGAAGTCTCGCCAGGGAGGATTATGAGCTTCGAACTCTTGATGCTCACCTGTGCCGAAGGATCGATGAGACGGACGCAGTCTACGGCTGAAGCCGCACGCTGGTCGAACTGGCCTGGAAGGTACTCCACGGCGATATATTTGGCGCCAGAGAGGTCACACTCGTCTGTAACGCTGTCTGTAACGATCTCTCCGAACACGCTGTAGCGGCTCTTCTCGAGGAGATCCTTCGAGAAACCGAAGAGGTCATAGACATTAAGAAGGCGCAGGGTTCCGAGGTCAAGCTGAAGATTCTCGTTCAGCTCGCTCAGAAGGCTGCGTGCCTCAACCTGAAATTCAGGATACTTTTCAACGTAAATACGATAATTGCTCATATGTCAGATTGTTGCGTCTAAAACTTTCTGTGTCTGTTCCTTTCTGAACTGATCGAGCTTCGCTGCGAGAGCCTCGTCAGTAAGGGCAAGGATCTGAGCCGCAAAAAGGCCGGCATTCTTGGATCCGTTGATAGCCATTGTCGCTACAGGAATGCCTGCAGGCATCTGGACGATGGAAAGAAGCGAGTCCATACCGCCGAGAGCCTTGGTCTGGATAGGCACACCGATCACAGGCACTGTGGTCATACCCGCAACCACACCTGCCACATGGGCAGCTCCGCCCGCTCCTGCGATGATCACACCGATTCCGTTTTCCTTTGCCGACTTGGCGAACTCACACATGAGATCAGGAGTCCTGTGGGCGCTGATGACCTTCTTCACGACCTCCACCCCGAAACCCTCGAGGACATTGATCGCCTGCGACATGATCTCAAGGTCGCTGGTCGAACCCATAATGATAGCTACTTTCATATTTTATACGATATTACAAGAATTTACCGTTAATTACTTATCCCTTTTTCCGCGAAGTGCATAATATGAAAATATGTCAACGACAGTCCGGGACATTAAGATGCAAATATAGTGAAAAAAATCACTACTTTTGTGGGGGAAGAAAACAAATGAACAATGAAAGAATTGAAATGTCCTAAATGCGGAAATGTTTTTTCCGTTGACGAAGCCGATTACGCATCGATTGTGAGCCAGGTAAGGAATGTGGAATTCGAAGAGGAGCTCAGAAGAAGGCTTGGGGAGATGCGTGGCCGTCAGGAGGCTGAGCAGAAGGCAAAGGATGCCGTTACAAGAGAGGATTTCGGAAGAAGGATGCAGGCCAAGGAGCTGGAAATCAGCAGCAAAGACCAGGAGATCAGCAGGCTGAAGACGGAGCTTCAGAGCATTGCAGAAAGAGCTTTGCTTGAAAAGAGCAATGCCGTTCTGAAGGCGCGGGACGAGATGAAGGACAGCATAAATGCCAAGGAAAAGGAGATATCCGAGCTGAAGAACGACAGGTCACTCGCCAGAAGTCAGGCCGAGCTTGAAAAGAAGGCCATCAGAGAAGAATATGAGGCAAAGCTGAGGATGGCTCAGGAACAGGTAGACTATTATAAGGACATGAAGATCAGGATGTCCACAAAAATGGTAGGAGAAAGCCTCGAGGCCCATTGTGCGAACATCTTCAACGGATCCATGCGCCCGATGTTCCCTAATGCATATTTCGAAAAGGACAACGACGCTTCCGGAGGAAGCAAGGGTGACTTCATCTTCCGCGACTATGAGGACGGGATCGAATATGTTTCCATCATGTTCGAGATGAAGAACGAACTCGACGAGACCGCTCACAGGCACAGGAACGAGGACTTCTTCAGGAAGCTCGATGCCGACCGCACAGCCAAAGGATGTGAGTATGCCGTACTCGTATCTCTGCTGGAACCTGAAAACGAGCTGTATAACAATGGCATTGTCGATGTATCATACAGATATCCGAAGATGTATGTAATACGTCCTCAATTCTTTATGCCGTTGATCACCCTTCTGGTCAACGCTTCAAAGAAATCGATACAGTACCAGCGCGAGCTTGCTCTTGCCCGCAGCCAGTCGGTCGATGTGACGAATTTCGAGAACAGACTGCTGGAATTCAAGGAGAAGTTCGGCAGGAATTACGAGCTTGCCAGCAGGAAGTTCAAGGACGCCATCGACGAGATCGACAAGTCGATCAAGGCGCTCCAGAAGACAAAGGATGCACTTCTCAGCTCGGAAAACAACCTTCGCCTCGCCAACGAGAAGGCAGAGGGTCTGACAATCAAGAAACTGACCTACAGGAACCCGACGATGAAGGCGAAATTCGACGAGGCACGCGCCTTTTCCGGAACAGAAGAGCAGGACGGAGAAGAATAAGTCCGGGTGAAAGCCGGATATAGCCATATTTTTGCTATATTTGCAGATTGTGACAAAATCATGATTATGAGAGAACTTTATATAACAAATTCCCTTTCGAGAAAGAAAGAGATTTTCAAGCCGATCAACGAGGGTCATGTGGGACTTTATGTCTGCGGCCCGACAGTCTACGGCGATGCTCACCTCGGCCATGCAAGACCGGGCGTGACATACGATGTGTTCGTCAAGCTCCTGAAGCACCTCGGATACAAGGTGCGCTATGTCCGTAACATCACCGATGTGGGACATCTCGAGCATGACGCTGACGAGGGAGAGGACAAGATTGCAAAGAAGGCACGCCTCGAGCAGCTGGAGCCGATGGAGGTGGTGCAGAGATGTACACTCGCATATCACGAAGCCATGAGGATGCTCAACGTTGCTCCCCCTTCGATCGAGCCTCGCGCTTCGGGTCACATCATCGAGCAGATCGACCTCGTGAAGAAGATTCTCGAGGCAGGATATGCATATGAGAGCAATGGATCGATCTATTTCGATGTTCTGAAATATGATGCAGACCATAAATACGGCGTGTTGTCCGGACGCACACTGGACGAAGTGAAGGAAGGCACACGCGACCTCGACGGACAGCAGGACAAGCGTGCTTCATACGACTTCGCCCTCTGGAAGAAGGCGTCGCCGGAGCACATCATGCGCTGGCCGTCACCTTGGAGCGACGGATTCCCAGGCTGGCACCTCGAGTGCTCGGCAATGAGCGAGAAGTATCTCGGCAAGGAGTTCGACGTTCATGGAGGCGGAATGGACCTTCTCTTCCCTCACCATGAGTGCGAGATCGCGCAGAACACAGCTTCGCGCGGCACATCAGGCGTGAAGTACTGGATGCACAACAACATGATCACCATCGAGGGCAAGAAGATGGGCAAGTCGCTGGGCAACTTCATCACGCTGCCGGAGCTCTTTGCCGGCAAGCATCCGAAGCTCGAGCAGGCATATACTCCTATGACAGTGCGTTTCTTCATTCTTCAGGCTCACTATCGCGGAACCCTCGACTTCAGCAACGAGGCCCTGCAGGCAGCCGAGAAGGGTCTGAAGAGGATCATGCAGGCCGCAAAGGACCTCCGCGCCCTGGCAGCAGCGGCAGGCGTCCAGGCAGCTCCGGCTCTCGCTTACGGAGAGTTCGTTTCAGCTGTCGCTCCTGACTCTGTTGCAGCTTCTAATGCAGAGGTCCGTTCGTTGGTGGAAAGCGTCTACGAGGCACTCTGCGACGACCTCAACACCCCTATCGCACTTTCGCACATCTTCGACGCAGTACGCATCATCAACACTGCCAAGGACAAGAAGATGACTCTCGATGCATCTGACTACAAGGCACTTGTGGACCTCTTTGACAACATCGTATTCGGAGTCCTCGGACTTCGCGACGACGAGGCTTCGGAAGGCGGAAAGGCAGTCAAGACCATCGACGGACTCGTGCAGATGGTCCTCGAGCAGAGAAAGGCAGCAAAAGCGGCAAAGGACTGGGCTACCAGCGACCGTATCCGTGACGACCTCAAGGCCCTTGGCATCCAGATCAAGGACACCAAGGACGGCACAGAGTGGACATTGGAGTAAATCCTTAGAGACCTAGCGCAGTTTTATAGTAAAAATGCTCGCGGTACCCTTGTTTTTCGGGGTACCGCGAGCGTTTTCTGTAGGTTTTTGCACTAGGTCTAAACCACCTTTGCTACAGTTTCAGGGTCAAGGCGGGTAATCCTTGCTATCTGCTTGATTCCTGCTCTGAAATTTCTTTTCATGAGCAGACAAAGTCTGATACGCTGCTCCATGGAAAGTTCGGATAAGGATTCCTTCCGGAATTCATTTCTTATCAAGTCACCCAGCTGAGTCAGAATCTCCTGATCCGTCATAGAGACCTGGCCTGCAACACCTAAATGAATCTCGACATCATTCTCGACCTTCCTTGCAAGAGACATCATGAACCTTGAAGGATGACGGAAGACCTGTTCCACAGCCTTTGAGTCAACATAGCACGAAGGCAGAATCATTCCTTGTCCATCTACAAGATAACTGTCGGGCACCGGTACACGGGATTTCAATATCCTGAAACGCTTTCTCTCACTCATTTCATTCAGGCTCTCCCCTGCCTGCTGAATCCCACCGTTAAAATACAATGCGGCCGACGACCATGGATAATGATATGGCAACAACAGGATACCGGCCGCAAGAGGATTACGCAGAACATAGGCTATAACATTTTCCAGATACTCCTGGCTGTCAACAAGCGCAATCTGAACTTCCACACCACGCATTCCCTGCACTTCTCCTCCGGCAAGTTTCATCCTCATCGCACATCTCCTTTTATATTCCTCAGAGAACCTCCGGCACTCTGACAAGGTGCCATAAAGCACAAAATGAAAATGATTGCTCATGAGGCAGAAGCACAAAATGATTACGTCAAAACCCAGGACACAGATAGCAATGTCATTCATTCCAGCAACAAAATCTTCCTTTTTCTTAAAAATGTCATTCTTCTCCAGTCCGTGACTGCTTATGTGATAATAACCTTTCATTTTTTGTGCAAGATATACCGGTTTCCCGGAAGTAAAGGCAAATCATAAAAAAGATTCTTCACATTTTTCTCTTTTTTATAATGATGTAATCTTTTTGAATGATGCTAAAATTTATTTTAATGATATTAGGAGGCATGACCTAGCGCAGTTTTATAGTAAAAATGCTCGCGGTACCCTTGTATTTCGGGGCACCGCGAGCGTTTTCTGTAGTTTTTTGCACTAGGTCCTAGTAAGAATTGAGAGAAAAGCGTTATATTAGCGGAAAGCGCGGTGCAGGAGGCACCTTACCAATCAGAAAAACACCAATTTATGTATAAATTCATTTCATGGAATGTGAACGGCCTGAGGGCTGTGTGCGGGAAGGGATTCGCGGATATTTTCGAAGATCTGGATGCGGATTTCTTCTGTCTGCAGGAGACCAAGCTGCAGGAGGGACAGATCGACCTGGAGTTCCTGGGCTATAGGTCATACTGGAACTATGCTGATAAAAAGGGATATTCGGGAACAGCGATATACACAAAGCATGAGCCTTTGAGCGTGACATACGGCATCGGAGTGGATGTGCATGACCATGAGGGCCGCGTGATCACCCTCGAGATGGAGGACTTCTATCTTGTGTGCGTGTATGTGCCGAACTCGCAGGACGGCCTGAAGAGACTCGACTACAGGATGACATGGGAGGATGATTTCAGAGCATATCTTTGCGGACTGGCAGAGAAGAAAGGCGTCATCGTATGCGGCGACCTGAATGTGGCCCATAAGGAGATCGACCTGAAGAATCCTAAGACAAACCGCATGAACGCGGGATTCACCGACCAGGAGCGTGCACAGTTCACAAACCTTCTGGACGCAGGATTCATCGACACCTTCCGCTATTTCTACCCGGACCAGACCGACATATACTCATGGTGGTCATACAGATTCCAGGCCCGCCAGAAGAATGCGGGGTGGCGTATCGATTATTTCGTGACCAGCGAAAACCTGCGAGACAGGCTCGAGGGCGCAAAGATCCATACTGAAATCTTCGGCTCGGACCACTGCCCGGTAGAACTCACACTGAAATAACATTCAAAGCAAAGAAAACGGGCATAAACGTGCTTTTAAACCCCATAGACAAGAATCAATAATGGGACACCGGAGATTCCGATGTCCCATTATTGAACTATAACCCTATTATTAACAACTAAACTAACCGTGATTAAGCTTTTGCAAAGCGCGTGCCAAAACCTCATATCACGAAAAAAAGTTGTCAATATCCATGCTTCGCCAGCCAGGCCAGAGCATATGAACATGTAGCCTTGCAGCCAAGCCCCTCCTTATCGGCATAGGCATATGCCTCGCGGACCAGCTCTGAAGCGATCCCACGCCCCTTCAGAGGCCTCGGCACATATGTATGCACCACAACCAGCGCCCCGTCACGCACGACATACTCCACGAAAGCCGTATGGCCCTCGATCATTGTCTCGAAACGATCTTTGTCTTTCAGATGATTTATCTTCATGGTCTCTTTTTCCCCGACCATCTCAAAAGCGATGCCAGCCCTACTTCTTCAGAGCCTCATAAGCATATGAGCCTGCACCGAAAAGGATCTGGGTGATGGCCTGAGATGTGTGCGAGAGGGTCGCATATACGATGCCCATCTCCACAGGGACGCCGTAGATGCCCGAAAGGGCCAGGCTGATGATGAAATGGAAGGCACCGATTCCGCCAGGCACAGGCACGGCAAAGCCGAGACCGCCGACGAGAGACAGGAAAAGCGCGTCGATGAGGCCGAGATCGCTGAGGAACGGAGCGGCCCACACGGTACTTGCGGCCATGAGCCAGTAGGTCAGCCAGATGCAGCCCGTGTATGCGAAGAAGAGCCATTTGCGGTCCATCTTCAGACAGCTTGAGAAGCCCTGAAGGATGCCCTTGAATATGCCCCAGACCTTACTGCAGAACGGATTTGACTCCCTGAAACGCCAGAGGGCATAGAGCATTCCCGCTCCGGCCACGGCAAGCAGAGCCACGATCCACCATATGCTGAAATCGAGCCTCTGCGACATCGGAGTCCATATCTGTTCGACAAAGAACCCGCCGAAACGGTCGAATCCTCCCACAACCACCACGGCCAGCAGGATGAGCATGACAAGAAGCTCCCAGCTCCTCTCGAGGACAACCGTACCGAGGACCTTGTCGTATGAAGCCTTCTTATGTTCCGGATCATCCGCCGAAACCGGCTCCGACCGACGCGTTATCACTCCGCAGCGCACGAACTCGCCGATACGCGGGAAAACGAAATTCGATATGTTTCCGATGTTCACTCCGTTGAATGTGGTTACCCTCGAAATGCTCGGGTCGATCGGAAGGAGAAGCTTCCTCCAACGGATGCCCCTGAGCCAGAAGGCGAATGAGCCCGCCGCCATCGAAAGCAGCACGAACTCCCATCTGCAAGACTTGAGTCCCTCCATGAAATCAGCCCACTCCACATCCCTGAACGAGAACCAGAGGAGAACGAACGCAAGAGCGGCCGAAACCGCATATTTCAATATTTGTGACGCTTTTTTATTCATATAAGTGCATGTCTGCTGAAGACAGGCTGCAAATTTATCCAAAAGTTTGCTAACTTTGTTCATTTTATATGTAAAAAGGAAAATATGGCATCTATTTTAGGCATAGGAAACGCCCTGACGGACATTCTCGCCGTCCTTCCTGACGACACCCTCCTCAACGAGTTCCATCTTCCGAAAGGAAGCATGCAGCACGTCGACATGGAGACAGGAGACAAGATCTGGAAGACCCTCAAGCCGATGGGCGTACAGCTCGTGGCGGGAGGCTCCGCAGCCAATGCGATCGCAGGCACAGCCATCTTCGGCATGGAATCGGGATTCATCGGAAAGGTGGGTGACGACGACCTGGGACATCTCTTCAAGAGCGACCAGGAGCAGTACGGCATCAGATCGACCCTCCTCAAGGGAGTCCACTCATCGGGAAGAGCCATGGTGTTCATCACCGCACCGAACGCCGAAAGGACATTCGCCGTATACCTCGGAGCGGCCCTCGAACTCGTGCCTGAAGACCTCAAGCCCGAATACTTCGAAGGATACGACTACTTCCACATCGAAGGCTATCTCGTCCAGAACCAGGCCACGATCCGCAGAGCCGTAGAGCTCGCGAAGGCCGCAGGATGCATCATATCCCTCGATATGGCATCATACAACGTCGTGGAATCGAACCTCGCCTTCCTCCATGACCTCGTCGACAACTACGTCGACATCGTGTTCGCGAACGAGACAGAAGCCAAGTCATTCACCGGCCTCGAACCACGCGAAGCCCTCGACGAGATCGCAAAGTCATGCAAGACCGCGATCGTCAAGGTCGGAAAGGACGGATCCATGGTCAAGAGCGGAGACGAATACCACTTCATCGAAGCATGGCCTGCAAAGCCGGTAGACGCCACAGGCGCCGGAGACACCTACGCGGCCGGCTTCCTTTATGCACACTCGCTCGGCATGCCGCTTAAAGTCTGCGGCGAAGTCGGCTCCATCATAGCGGCAAAGGTCGTGGAAGTCGTCGGAACAAAGATTGACATCCCACGCTGGAAAGCGGCAAAGAAGGAAATCCGCGAGCTCATCGCGGCAAACACCCCTGAAGCATGAACATAGCAGACACAGTCCTTGCGGTATTCCGCAAAAGAAAGATAAAGAAATTCCTCAGCGACGTCCCTACAGGCATCCGCCCGCTCAGGGACATCTCGACCGTCAACGTCATCATCGACGTCGAAGAACCCGGCTTTGACAAGCTGAGGGAAGACATCCTCTCATGGGGCCGCCAGAACGGCCTCAAGGTCAACATCTACTTCTTCGACTTCAGAAGACTCGGCAAGGAGGAACTCCTCCTCACCAGCATCAACACGACCATCCTGAGGAAGGAACTCGACTGGATCGGCACTCCCGAATTCAGCAAGGTAGGCGCCCTCATGTACGAACCGAGCGACCTGCTCATCTCCATGATCGACAACGGCGACTTCCCTATCGAATTCCTCAGCAAATGCTCGAAGGCAAGATTCAAGATCGGCAGATGCCCGTTCGAAGGCCATGCATACGACATGGTCATCGTCGGCAACCCGACAGAAGACCTCATCTCTGACGCACGCAGGATCTTCGCATCGATGACCGACTTCTTAAAAAGGATAATGTAAGGATGAAAGGATTGGGAAAGTACATAATGACCGCCGTCAAAGGCGCATGCATGGGCGCAGCTGACGTGATTCCGGGCGTATCCGGAGGCACCATCGCCTTCATCATGGGCATCTACGACGACTTCGTTGGCTCCCTCGCATCAATCAACGGCGAAGCCGTGAGGCTGCTGCTGAAAGGACAGTTCAAAGCCTTCTGGAAGCACATCAACGGCGGCTTCCTCCTCTCCCTCGTGATCGGAATCGGCATCAGCGTCATCGCCCTCGCCGGACTCATGCAGACCCTCCTTTCCGACTTCCCGATCCAGACATGGGCCTTCTTCTTCGGCCTCATCGTCGCATCATCGGTATTCATCATCCGTGGTATCAGCGGCTGGAAACTCCGCGAAGGCGTGCTGCTGCTTCTGGGAATGATCCTCGGAGTGACCATCTGCACCCTCTCCCCTACCCAGACCCCTGACGGCCTCTGGTTCATCTTCCTCAGCGGAGCCATCGCCATCTGCGCCATGGTCCTCCCCGGCATATCAGGCAGCTTCATCCTCCTGATCCTCGGCAAATACCAGTACATGATGGGAGTCATCTCCGACCTCGTATCAGGAGTCGACTTCGGACGCAACCTCCTCATCCTCGGCGTATTCGCCATCGGAGCCATCGTCGGTATCCTCGGCTTCTCGAAGTTCCTCCACTGGCTCCTCGCCCGCTGGAACAAAGAAACCCTCATCGTCCTCGCCGGCTTCATCATCGGCTCCCTCGTCAAAGTATGGCCATGGTCCAACCCCGAAGCCCTCGCCCAGGCCGAAGAAACCGGCAGCATGCTCTACGGCAGCGCCGCCCTCTTCGCCCTCATCGGCCTCACCCTCGTCACCTCCATCGAGCTCATCGGAAAATCCATCGCCCGCAACAAATAAATTTGGTTTTTAACATACAAATACTTACCTTTGCACCCACTTTTGGCTCGGTTCGGTAGCTCAGTTGGATAGAGCAACAGCCTTCTAAGCTGTGGGTCTTGGGTTCGAATCCCAACCGAATCACGAAAAGAAGCAAAGCGCATGACGTTGTCATGCGCTTTTTTTGTGGTACGGAGGGCCGTTGAGAGCTCGCTCTCATAAGGACCGACGGAGCACAAAAAACGGCATCTGCCCCAGCAGAATGCCGCTTTGCTTCTTTTCGATGATGGCCCGCGGAGGTAGGGAAAAAGCCTCGCAGAGGCTTAATCCCGAATCACTTTAATCGCCCTCTCAGATGTCTGAGAGGGCGATTTTGGTTTACTTGTTAAACATTTGTTAAACCGGGGGCGTTTATCCTCTATAATGGACTCCGGAAGTCGTCACTTTTACATGACTCATACCTATACGATCTAAATATCGCTTGATAAATAATGCAGTTTTCTCTTTATCGAGATTATTAGGCCCCACCATTATTTCTACAACTGCTTCTTTCGGGAAGAATCGTTCCACATATTCCATAATATCCTTCTGCTCTCGTACTCTCGATTTCGCATTAGTATTTTGTTCTACGACAAATAATCTGACCTCATTTTCGTCAATATAATCCCTATTCTTTAAAGACATCAGAAAATCCAAAAATGCAGAAATCCGACCAACGACTTTGTCTCTATCCTTTGATTTACTCAAACCAAATAAAAGCACAAAACAAACCAACGCGAACTGCCCGAATGTACAGCTGACAGGCTTAGAATCTTTTATATAAGACCTTATCTTATCTAACACCTCCGGTGTCAGATAAACACATTTCATTAAACTGTCTTTTGCTGATTGCCTTAAGACATTTACATCGAAGCAAATGGAAATCCCCGTGGCATTCTTGGCGTATCTATGCCACATGAGCAAAGAATCACGCAACAAAGAAAAGGATGTTACATAATAATCCGCTAACATTTCTGTCATCATACTCACATCATCATTTGCGTCTTCGATTTTGACGATATGATCTCTGACAAAATCAAAAGCTATTCTGACTTCTTGAGTGTCATTTACACATAAAACACTGGAAGCCCACAAGCATATCTGCATACCATTGACAGGTTGCTCAAGCAACATACCATTGAACAATGCATCAAGCGAGGTATAATGATATACATAAGGAACCTCTACAGGCTTAGTAGACTCACAGATATACCGATGCAAACCCTCTGCATCGCCAGAGCGTTCTTGGTGGTCATTTCTATATATCAGTTCCATGATTTATTTTATTTAAGACACTTAATCACCGGAGGCATCTACACCCTGCTGGGTGCCGAGCATAAAAAAAGCGCGACTCAAGAATCACGCCAAATCGACATAGGTCCTGACACTAAGAATGCACAGACATCTTATTCATCACCATCAAAAGCGCGGGAGATTGTTCGAATCCTCTTAGGTATCGGATACAACTGATTAATTTCAGCCTCTAACTCAGCCTGCTTACGGAGGAGTGCCTCCCTTTCTCTTCTTGCTGCAGCTCCACTTTGCTGCTTATTAATATCCCTGATCCTCTTGACCTCACCGGCATATCGGATTTCCTCGGCCAAAGCATCAAGCCTATCATCCAACTGGGAACTGTTACGAAGTTCGCACTCCCATATCGTTATCACGGTCCAGCCCAAAGCCTCCAGATGTGCTGTCGTCACCTCGTCACGGTGCCGGTTCCTGGCAATCTTTGTTTCCCAGAACTCAATATTAGTTTTAGGTTCAGTTGCATAGCGACATCCCTTATGCCCATGCCAAAAGCATCCGTTTACCATTATAGCGACACCATACTTCGGCAGAACAATATCCGGACTTCCTGGCAATTTCTTATTATGCAGACGAAAACGAAATCCACGAGCGTGCAATCCCTTCCTAACCAGAATTTCCGGCGTGGTGTTCTTGCCACGTATACGTGACATACAATGATGTCGCTGAAGTAGAGTTAAAACGTCCGACATACTCTTCTAATTGACATACTTCCTAAAATACCATACAGGGAAACTTTCCAGCTCATTTTGTTGTTGAGCACTACATTGACCATACAATGCATGAAACTCATCTTTAGCTTCAGCCAACAGACAGGCTCCCACTTTAATATTAGGTGCTATATCTTCAGAACAAATAATTTTATCAAGATATTGCAACTCCTCCATTGACAACGGCCTTTCTCTCTTTATTATCTGAAGACGATTAAGACGATAAATCATATCTTTTGCTGGAGCATTATTGTGATTAAGCAACCAATCACATAACTCCATAGACGCCTTCAATAAAGAACGACATCTTACAGACTCCTTATCTTCAATCTTGTCATACGCTTTCAGCATAAACAATATATCGAAGTTTGCTATGTCAAATATATGTTTATGCATAGGTCTTATATCATCATAATACTTAACAATATTCTTAAATGGAATATTATCAAGCTCTATCCACAAATCTTCTTTTTGCAAATATGAAAACGGTGTCACCTTAACATCTTTGCCATCATCCAGTCTATGCATGAGCTCCACTCTTCCATCAAAGAAATCACCCACCGAGCAACTACCATCTGCATTTACACTCGCCCATAACAACAATTTAACATTACTCACAGCTAGATTAACAATAACATTGTCTTTGATCGTTAACCCCATGGTCTGTTTATGGAGAATCGTTTTGACCAATATATTAATATATTCACTGTCCTTTTCTTTTAGGTCTCCTATATTCAGATCCTTATCGACATTCAGCGTATCTAATAGCGTTTTAAGTTCCCGCCAATTTTGTAGCTCTTGATTATTAGCAGCTATATACTGCTCATCCGTAATTGGAATCTGTAGATTCAATTCTCCTATCTGAAAACTGCCTGACTCGGATAAACTTCTAATAAATTCAGTCTCAATCAATCTTTCATTTAGAGAAGTCGTTTTGCTATCAAAGTTGTAATTCAAGTGATATGACTCACTCTTCTTGTCTGGAGTTATAATCAAACGCATAAAATTTCCGACATAAATTCTCATTTCACCATCTTTTATCTCTTTTACATATTGATTATAAAAGACTCTCTCCCCAACCTTAATATCTTCGTACACGGTCTGATTGAAAACAAAAGACATCGGACCACCGGCAATAGGGAAATCTATATCTAGTGAAGTGTCAACCTTAGCATATAAAAATGACGGATTGGACGACAAATAACTCATTATCTCAAATTGATTCATGCCACGACTTGGAGCCAAAAATGTAAAATTCGTTATTTGCCTTTGTCTCGCATCCTCCAATGTAAAGGGTTTACTATCCACGAAACTCAACTGCTTTTTTCTGTCTCCAATAAAGATTTTAGCACGATCTTCAAAATCCTTTATATCTTGGGGAATATCATGAAGTAAAACGCTTATGCTTTTCTGTCCATTCTTACCCTTCAAAAGATTCTTTATTGTTTCTGGCAACAATGATCGATAAAATAATTTGTATTCCTTGCTATTCTCTTTTAACTGGCACACAACATAAATGGTAGGATCATTCTTATAGGCATTGAGATCACGTATGTCTATAGGATATTTATATTTCTTAGTAATAAAGTTGCTCACTACTTTCCCTTTCACTTGTACCGGTATTTTTCCTACCAAGAACTCCTTCTTTTTAGTAACATCAGAGAACACATACAAGTGACCATCCCAGCAAGGTTCTTTATCATTTTCATTTAGAAATGGGGAAATGACCTTGCTGTCTAATATATAATCTTTAAAGCATATTATGGCTTTTTCTTCAATTGCTTTGTTGTCCATTCTGCTATTATCCAAGGATAAGATTCTGAAGATTTGTCCTTGAAAGGCTTGCGTGTGTTTTCAGACAAGATAATATTTCTTCATTGCCTTCACTGCAAGACCTTTCTAAAGCCAATATCAAATTACCATCAGCTGACGTATAAATCTTGCCATTCAAAAGCATGAAGTGATTCCTTACAAATGTCGGATAGTCACTATCAAATGGCTCTACTTTATAGAAGTCGTATTTCGAAGTCAAGATTGCCCAGAATGCTTTCCGGACGTTTGACTTGAATTCTTCCTTAAAGGCAGATTGTTCTGCAGAGTCGTCCTGTGCATAGAGCATCATAACAAAGAGCAGATTTATATCGAAGTGGGTGAGCCAAAGGGTGTCTCTATCAAAGAGACGGTTCTCAAAGTGAGACATCCTGTGCTTCTTTTCGTTTACCTCGCGTGGGTTAAGTTCTGTGTTTTCGTATGTCAGTTCGTCAGGGATGTATGCGCTGATGAAGAAGTTCGGGGTGAAATTGTACCCTTCAGTGAGCGTATCT
>JAFTWQ010000051.1 GCA_017465225.1 Bacteroidales bacterium | reverse complement strand
TTCTCCTGCTCCGAAATTATTTCCTGTTGATGTGATATTCATAGCTGATTCTCAGATTAAAGTTTATAAATCGGAGCAGAGCCGAACACTTCTGCCAATTCAGATTCATACTGTCCTGCACGATGTGCAAGCGTTCCCTCTGTCTCTCCCTGCCAGGTCTGTATCCATACTGCGAAAAGGTTAGGACGAGCCATCCAATTCCGTTCAGGGTTAGAGCAGCGACCGAGAACATAGGCCTTCAGGTCAGGGATGCTCTTGTTGACCTTCTTGAGTGTGAATTGTCCGGAAGCGACACCTGTGTCATTGGAATATCGTGCATCTACGGACAGGATAGTAGAGCCGTGTGAAAGTTCAAAATCAAGGCTTTCAAATCCCTGACTTTCTGATACTTCATTCATAGTCACTCGGGCACGTGGGGTATATTCCTGTGCATAGGCGGTCGAACTTTCCTTGCAGATCGCACTTATGGCCATTGATTCACCTGTAAAGCCTGTGTTCTTATCGAGCCAGTAGAACTCGCAGAAGTATTTCTTTCCGGATTCAGGAGCAACGCCCATCACTGATGTATAGAGTGCAGTCATATCAGCATCGCCCCAGTCCGGAGCCATCCCGGGAGTGATGATCACTGTCTGACCCCAGCCGGAAGATACTCCAGGACTGAGAGCTGGCGACATCTTGAACACAAGAACGTGACTGTCGGAAGGCTGCTGCAGACCGGTGAAGATGATCATCTCCGGAGAGATCCAGAGGTCATCGTACTCCACCTCAGGAACATCGTTGATGTATGCAGGGGCCTCCGTCAGAAGCGGCATCCCGACCATTGCACGGTTGGTGTTGATTCGGACGAAGGCGTTATGGGCTGTCAGTTCTGCAGTCTGGCCGAATGTGGAGATACCCTTCATATGACCAGCCAGGACCTCCCACTTGTTAATTTGGGAATCGGAGAGCTGTCGGAATGTGCGGGAGATCCTGGATAGTCTGTTGCGTGAGACCGCCTGAGCTGGCGTAACTATCTTTGAATGTTGAGCACGGGAAGAGAGAATATTGCGACCGTGAACATTGCGTGCGGTCACATCTTTTGCCGTGCCAGCAAAGTCATTAAAGGCTATTGAGGGTTTTACAATCATAAGGCTGCGATGCAGCTCCCTCAATTCCAATGGCAAAGGTAAGGAATTATTTAATAACTTACAGCATAATGTTTTAAGTTTTTGCAGTTGAAGTTCCGCTTTATGTAATTACATAAAGATTTTTGCGAACTTTGCAGCACCTAATACTTGATGCTATGCCGAAATATCTTCCTAATTCCAGGTTCTCGGACTGTTATGCTTCGGTCGGGAATGTTACATTTTTCCATAGGGATGGAGAGTGTTATTACAGGACGAAGGCGAAGCCTGTGTTTCCCGGTACTGCGGGGCAGCAGGTGCAGCTGTCCATCCATCAGCGCGGACTACGGGAGTGGAGGAACCTGAGCCACGATGAGCAGCTGGAGTGGAATGCTCTCGCCAGAGGCGTCAGATCCAAACGGCCTCCATTCAACACAAGAAGCAACATCAGCGGATACAATCTGTTCATGTCCGCATATCACGGGCTTGCGTGCATCGGGGATGAGAAGGTTCCGGAACCTCAACCGTTGCCGGACTTCCCTGTCGTGTGCCTGGAACTGACATCTGCAACACTCCTCAACGGAACCGATCTGCAGATATCCTTCCGGATCAATGGCGACACAATCAGCGACCGGCTCCGGATCATCGGCAAGATCCAGCTCACCGCACAAGGCTACAGTGCCCATCGAGGGAAGTTCAGGAACTATGTCGGTATTCTGTCGGATGGGTGTAATGTGTCATTTGTCATACACGACTACCGTTCCGTTTGCGGTCTCGATCTCAAGGGATACCAGGTACATCTGAGATATCTGCTCATCGATGCGGAAAGCGGGCACCGCTCACGGGAAAATTCCCTGACGGCAGGTATAGAAATATAGGGTATCAAGATACTTTATAAGTCTTAAGCACAGAGGTAACTCAGAGGGACCTCAAAGGAAGTCCGGCCAGGACTTCCGCACCATCATATTTGTATAAACCCCGGCACGACCATCGGGCGGGAGATGAGGGTCAGGGATGGAACCCGCGGAAGCGGGCATCACTTTGTGGCCTGTGGTGTTTGGGGATGGTTTTCGCGTCTGCGACAGCAGAGGCGGAAACTGTGCACAAATGGCATAGGAGGCAAGCCCGTAGGGCGCAGCAGGTGGCGGACGGACTGAGGATGAGACGGGAGATAGCGGTCTTTCCGGCTCGGGCAGTTACGGTCACTAAGAACATCGAACACTACGACCTTGAGGCGAGAGGGTCGGGGCGGCGAAGCGTCTAGCCCCGACATAACTCATCGGCGGGAGCCGATACCGCTTGTCGTCTTGCCCGACCGTAGGGAGGAAACGCAAACGACATTTTCAGGCAGGAGCGAAGCGGATGCCTACCTTGCCGACGGAGGGCTTTCACGACTGAGGGAGCGGAAAGTAACGAAGCGTAGCGGAGTGGATTGCAGCGGAGGAAGTGGTGAAAGACTGGAGAAGGCCCGCAGCTGCGCTGCTAAGGCGACAGTCTGTTCAACTTCTGACGGAGGTTCGGGCGGGAGATTACATTCAATTCATTGCTGATATTCAAGCGGGCGGCACCTTTCTGGGCAGGGAGCAGGGCGCGTAGCGAGCTGCCCGGAAAGGTGCGGAGGAAGCGACGGGCGGGAGGGGTCCTCCGCCCTTGAGCGACCGACCTGACTGTCGCCGCCTCGACAGAGAGCATTTCAGCATCGTTGTTTCGGACGTGAGATAAGGCAGACGGTTAACAATCGAGTAGGAGGAAAACGAAAGTTTTCTTCCTACTTTCGTTTTCCGACCTCTCACACCACCGTACATGCGGGTCCGCATACGGCGGTTCCTTACATCCGATGATACTTTTCGTAGTATCCCAACAGTGACGGATAGCCTG
>JAFTWQ010000050.1 GCA_017465225.1 Bacteroidales bacterium | reverse complement strand
GATTGACGAGTTTATTACACGAGAAGCATACGATCTTGCAAGCTACGGCAAAGGCAGTAAGAAAAGGAAGAAAGACCGTGTGATACGTGAGAAATTCACTGATGCCGAAATACACACTCTGCTCGGCAATCTGAAGCTGACAAAAAGCGAAAAGGTGATTGATAACCTACTCGGATTTTTTACCGATGCACCGTTCAGAACGCCCGAACTTATCAATAGCTTTAAGAATATAGATAAGGAGTTCTATTTGGTAGCTCGTGACGGAAATCAGTTCCTCGTTACTGTGACTGATGAATTTATTGAAACACGGAAGCTCACGAAGCCAATTACCGCTGATAAATTTGAGATTGGTAATTGGAAGTTCACCAAATGCAAGTATGAGGTAAAATAAACATTATTATCAAAACACAAAAATTGCATCGCTGTAGTCAAAGAAAACGCCCGGCGAGAAAAAGCAGCTTCGAAGGAGGTCTGTCCCAAAATGTAGGACAGACCTCTTTTGCGTGAAAAGGTTGCACAGATTTGCGAAATTAACGGCGATATTTACAGTTTTTCTTTTTCTGCCGTTGGGCTATTAAGCGCAAAAGTATAGAGAAATCAAGGATTTTTGTGCTATTTTCGTCTATCTCGTGATGTTGGATAAATGGTAGGAAGGTAAAAATGCGAAATTTCTGAAAGAAATCTCGTATCGTTCACATTCACCGACTTGAAAAAAGCCGCAAAATATGGTAGAATTATACTATCAAGAAAATCATACGAAAGGAGGGATAACCATGGCGGCAGAAAAGAAAAAAGTGTATGGCAATATGCGAATCATGGCAATCGAGGGGAAAGACATCTTTCGCACCGAAGCGCTCACTGCGTTGAAGAACGGAAAGCTCAACGCCGACAGGTTCGGTGGTATCATCGACGAAAGCCTTGACACAGACAAGCTGTGCGAGGTGTACAAGGCACACGAAGCTGAGATGGGATATCCCTACCTTGCAGATAAGAAATATTGCCGAGCCATCGTCAGCGTATCCTTTGACCTTGCCGTAAAGCAATATGAGCAATACGGCAGGCGGTTCGTGCGTTACGGTTATATCGTTACTGATGCGGATATGCAAGACCACGCCTGTGTGCGTGAGGTGAACGGTGAGCCGATGCTCGTGGCAATCGAAATCCCCTACGAGAAGGATAGGAGCTACGCCCCCGTGGAGGATCCTCTCTCTGCTGAGCTTCTCGGAAAGTATTTCGAGTACGATGCAGAAAAGAAGGAATACAAACGGAGCAAGAAGGATATTCCTTCTGCTGTAAAATGCGAGGAAATCCGAGAGCATCTCTACACCCACGGCTTCGACATTGACGGCATCCACTATGTTCGTTATAAGCGAAGCGCAGGTAGTAGCCGTGACGGTCGCTGTTTGTTTATCGCCGAGCCACTCTACGCAGATATGATGGCTTGGAGTTCTTGCGGGCTCTCTGCGGATAGTGTTTCGGATCAGGCATCGTGGCAGGCGTATATTGCATTGACTTTGAGTAGCATCGAAAGTACAATAAGGCTTCCGAAAAAGGCAATCCTCATCATTCCCGATAAGGTCAGCCACTTCACCACAAAAGCCGTATGCATAAAGGAAGATGCAACCGAAGGACTTACGGCAGAGGAAGAAGAAACCGAGATTGAGAACGTGATATGGGATGGCGAAGCTCTCCTTGACGTGAGCGAGTTTGAGAGCGCAGGCTACGGCGACAAAGCTATGATGCTCCTGCGTAACCGCTTCTTCAAGGCCTGTGCGTTTAACACGAATCTGCAGAAATGGTTCAAGGACAAGGGCATCACAACGGTAGGACAACTCGCAGGCTACACCACCGCACGAAAGGTCGAGGACATCAAGCTCGTCATCACCGAGAGCAGTCTCAAATACCTCAAGTTTATGCCGAAAGGCATGAACCTCGGCGAAGCCTTCAAGTCGTGGCTTGATGCTGTGTATGAAGGAAAGACCACATCCACCTTCGGCGTGGTCAAGACCGACAAGAAGCCTCTGCATATGTTCGGCAATATGGCTTATACGAACTATCAGCTCATCAACACGATCAATGCGGCACCCGAACAGATAGCACGGTTCTTACAACCTACGCTTGACTACCTCGGCAAGATACAATCCGATCCCATGTTTCTCCGCTATTATGCAAAGGTCGCAAGCTACGACCAAATCACAGACGGGCTTGCGCCGATGAACGTGGAGAATTACCGCCACCGTGTTATTATGGATATGATGGCGCGGACGGCAGAGTTTGAACGGACAGATTTTTATAAAACCTACCGTGACGAGCTGTGCCGAAGCTTCAAGGAGAAAATGAAGAAGGGCAAGATATTGATCGAGGGCAACTATCAGACGATATTCGGAAACCCTTACGAATTTTTGTATGCGACGATACACAAGGACTACGAGCCGATAGAGTCGCTTCTGTTCGAGGAAAACGAAGCCTACACAAGAAGATTTGAGGACGGCGAATGGTTGCTTTGTGCGAGAAGCCCACACATTACGATGGGAAATCTGTATATCGTGCAGAACCAAAGCTACGAGGAAATCGACGAATACTTCAATCTGACCTCCGCTATCGTTTGCATCAATGCCATCGGCAATAATATTCAGCAAAGGCTGAACGGTTGCGATTACGATTCGGATACTATGCTCGTAACGCCCAACAAGTTCCTCTGCGATGCCGTCAACGAGGAATACTATCACTACGGTGTTCCCGTGTGCAAGGTTGAGACGTCAGGCAAAACCGATTACGAGAATTCACCCAAAGGTCTTGCGAAGCTCGACCGAGTGATTGCAAACAATCTCATCGGCGAGATCGTCAACCTATCGCAGTTCCTCAACAGCCTTTATTGGAACGAGATCTGCTACGGCAGAAGCATGGACGAGGTCAAATGGATATACCTTGACGTGTGCAAGCTCGCCGTACTTTCGGGCATGGAGATCGATAAAGCAAAGAGAATGTATGCGGTTGATGCAGGCAAGGTCTTGCGTATTCTCAAAAAGCCGAGAGATGCTTACAAGAAGCACAACGGCGGCAAGCTCCCCGAATTCTTCCGCTTCATCACCGAGGGCGAAGCCCCCGAAACAGACGAGTCGGTTACACTCAACACGCCTATGTCCTTCCTCTACGATATCGTTGAGGGATACAAGAGTCAGGTGAAGAAAACGAAGAAGATTCCACTGATGGATCTGTTCGAGCTTGATGCAACGGACTGCGGTGCTAACGATACGCACAAGAAGCAGAATATTATAAAAATTGTTTCGGAAGCCGAGAAAGCAATTCGTGTGCTGATGCTGAAAGCGCAGAGTGCCGATGACGATAACAAAGCCATCTTCATGGAGAAGGCGCAAGAGATATTCGAGCGTTGTCTTTCTGCCGTGAACAAGAACGTTGTCAACGACCACATCCTCTGCCTGCTCCTCAAGGAGCTTGATAAAAAGAAGGATAGCGCGGTATCGAGATGCAGAAATCTTCTGTTCGCATGCCTCGTGTATGAGAACGGTAAGAGGTTGCTCTCCAAGGTCAAAGGAGCGCGGGATTACATCTATCCCGAACTCGTATTCTGGAATGACGATCCCGGCGAAGCGTGGAATCTCATCACGGAAAATATCCTCGGATTCCTTCACGTGATCATAGACAACTCGCAGAACACCGAGCAGCTTGAAGAAAAATTCTATCCAAAATAATTCCTACTAAGCACCATGAGTGTCGAGAAAAAATCTCGGCACTCTTTTTTTATTCTCAAATCAAAATTAATTTTATAAAAGGAGTTCTACTACCATGAAAAACATTCAAAATGCAATCAAATCTTTGCAAAGGAGGTACTGCCTTGAGATACTACGATCCTAAACGCAGAGATAACCCCGGCGATTTCTTTCCGATGCCAAAGGCTGTGTTCCGTCTCGGACTTGACTACGGAGAGATCGCACTCTTGTGCTTCCTCATGTACTGCGAGGACAGGAAAACCTTTCAATGCCATCCGAGCTACGCCACGATTGGTGAAGCCATCGGCATGAGCAACAACACCGTCAAGAAATATGTAGATAGCCTTGAACGCAAGGGCTTCATCTATACCGAGCCAACAATGGTTCGCACTCGTGACGGTCGCGCTCACAACGGCAGCCTGCAGTATACCTTGCAACCGATCAAGCCTATCGAAGAAGCGTACTTCGAACAGCAGCTCCGTGAAGCCGAAGCGAGAGCGAGGTTCAATCAGGCGATGAAAAAATTTGAGAAGAAAGGAGGAAAGCTTGATGAAGCAGTCAATGTATAAGAACAGAGATGAGATGCCGATGTTCCTCACCGTGATGGACGTGGCAAATCTCCTTGGCATCTCCCGTGCAAGTGCTTATGAGCTTGTGCGCGAGGACAACTTCCCGAAGTTGAAGATCGTTCAGGGGCGTACAATTATTCCTCGTGACAGGCTTCTCGAATGGCTCGATGAGCAGACGAGATACGACGAATTGCCACGGTGAACGCAACAATAAGTGAACCGTGTACCACTCAAGATAGGGGCGCGGATACACGCTTTATAAGCCCCTATTTTTTAAGCAGGATAAAGCCGTGTCTTATTCACGGCGCGTCACATCGCACGGCAACGCCGAGCGAGGACGAAAAATGCAGGTGTTTCAAGGACTTTTCGAGAATTCCGCATAGGCGCGGTAACGCAGACAATAGTTGTCTGCTTGTGCCAATTTGCGAAAAATTCGGTCAATGACACCTCAAAACGCAAGGTGTAGCAAGGAAATATACGATGTCTGCACTATGCGCTATCACACAAAATCAATATTTAGAAAAGGAGTAACCTACTATGAAAAATCAGAACCAAAAATCCGCAAAGGGAGTAATGCTTACCGAGAGTCAGTGGGAGCGTTGCGACCGTCTTGCAAATGAACTTGGATGCCGTTCCCGAAACGCCTTCATCCGTGATGCGATAGATTTTTATTGCTCGTGGATCGAGAAGGAACAGACGGAACGCTTCCTCACCCCTGCGCTTGAATCTGTTATCAGCGCAAAAATTCGTGACAGCGAGGAACGTATCAACAGAAATCTTTTCAAGATTGCCGTTGACCTTTCTATTCTTGCCAAGATCGTTCTTGACGAGGACGGCGGCGGTTATGATGAGGATTACCTCGCCGAGCTTCGCCGTGACTCTATCCGTGAGGTCTCCGAAACCAACGGTGCTATTCGAATGGAACAACGCTTCAAGTAAGGAGGTATGAATGGCAAGATTAATATTCAAAGCTCCTTATTATAAGCCCGGACACCGAACCGAGTCAGGCAAGTCGCGCGGCGGATACGCAGAGTATATTGCAACGCGCGAGGGAGTTGAAATTCTCCGTGGCGGTATGCTCGGATATATCGGTGAGCGACAAGGCTCAAACGGTTTGTTCTCCGACGAGGGCGAGAAAATAAATCTCTCTGCCATCAGCCGTGAGATCGACGAGCATCCCGGAAATGTTTGGGGCATGATCATCTCTCTCAAGCGTGAGGATGCGGAACGCCTCGGATATAATTCTGCGGAGCAATGGATCAATCTCTTACGCTCCCGACGGAATGATATCGCAAAGGAGATGCACATCCCTCCAAGCAATCTCCGTTGGTATGCCGCCTATCACAACAAGGAAACCAATCCTCACGTTCACATTATGGTGTGGTCGAAAGAACCGAGAGAACCCTTCCTTTCACGAGAAGGAATCCACAATCTCAAGCAGACCTTCGCCTCGGATATTTTTCGTCAAGAGCTGACCTCGATCTATAAAAAGCAGACCGAGGTCAGAGATGATTTAAAAGAAAAATATAAAAGCACGATAGCAAAAGTGGTCGCCGAAATTAAAAACGGCGACCACGCTGTTCCTCCCGAACTCGTTATGAAAATGCAATTGCTCTCCGAAAAGTTAGAGAAGCACAAAGGCAAAAAGGTGTACGGTTACCTTCCAAAAGAAACGAAAGCCTTGGTAAATGAAATCGTAAAAATGCTTGGAAACGATCCGCAGCTCTCGGAGCTTTACGAATCGTGGTACGGATATAAATGTGAAACCGTCCGCACCTATACCGACATCATGCCCGATAAAATTCCCATTGAAGAAAACGAAGAATTCAAATCCATTCGCAACGCCGTGGTGAGCGCTGTCAGAGATATTCACACACCGCCCGAACAGCCCGACTATGCCGTGGACTATGATTATTCCAAGCTGAAGGAACACAAGGATGACTTCGATTACCTCTACGGTTACGCAAACAGATATGATGATCCTATCGGGTACTATCGCCTCGGCAGGTACTACCTTGAAAAGACCGACGATATGGAGAACGCAGAATGGTGGCTACGGATGGCGGCAGACAACGGAAACTCTCTCTCCGCCTATCTCATTTATAAAGCCTACCGTGACCATAAGTTTGATGAAACGCCGAGCGATATGATGAAGTACCTTCGCAAGGCGGCAGATGCAGGCTTCGGCTATGCCGAGTATGAATACGCCAAGTACCTCAAGGACAAATCTCCCGAAGATGCCAAGGCATACTTCAAGAGAGCCGCGGAACACGGTTGCAATCAAGCCGAGTATGCCTACGGCAAAATACTGTTTGAGGAAGGCAAGCGTGAGGAAGCTCGTGCCTACTTTGAACGCTCCGCCGAGGACGATCCTTGGACACAGACGAGAGTCGGGCTACTGCTTTATTATCAGTATGAGGACTACGAAGCAGGCAAGGAGTATATACACAGAGCAGCCGATGCCGGATACGAGCCTGCCAAAGAAGCAATCAGGGCGATCAATAACAATCTCAACGCGCAAATAATAATCGGCGTATGCGACCTGTTCTATTACGCAAGTAATATCATTGATGACAGAGCCGAGGATATGTATGCACAGGAGCATCAGGTAAACTACCACGGCATCGACAAGAAGCAACGCCGTGAGATCCGCGCCAAGAAGCAGGCACAAGGGCATACGATGTCATGGTAAATGCCGTTTTAGCGATTATAAGAGCCTCAATCGACCGTAGGCACGATTGGGGCTACGCCACAAAGAAAAGTGGCATTTTCAGGCGGTACAGACCGCCACTATTTTACGAAATTTGGAGGTATATTCAATGATAACAGGAATTAAGAAAATCCACAAGACCACAGAAATATTCTTCGATGAAGCAAGCGATATTTTGATTATCAACACCTATAACACGAGCCTCAAGAACAGGCTGACCGCATACGCAAAGGAATATCCTTCTCTCTGCCGTCAGACAGATGACAATAAGGTGGGAGGTCTGTCCTTTGAGATACGGAAGGACAGGTTTGGCTTCCGCATCCTTCCTCCCCCAACCGACGAACGAAAGGCAAAGGCGAGAGCCTCTGCCGAAGCTCTCAACAAAGGTAAAAAAGGTAATTGATAACAAAATGATAATTCTGCAGAAAATCGCTGGATATTCTCTCGAACCTGTGGTATCGTTGTGGTACGCAAAGAAAAACACGCAAAAATGTAAAGAAAGGAGTTCAAAACATGGCAAATAAACGCAGACCGCAAGGTGACGGCACTATCAGAAAAAGAAGCGACGGACGGTGGGAAGCCCGTATCATTATCGGACACAAGAACGACGGCTCACCCATGTATAAGTCGGCATTCGCAAAGACACAGAAAAGCGCCCTCAAACAGCTCCATCAGCTTCTCGACCTCTACCGAGATGTCGATCTCACCGAAGATTGCCGAATGACACTCGGCGAGTGGATGGATAAGTGGCTTGACGAGTATATGGTGTTCACGATAAGAGAAAGCACCATGTCAGGCTACCGATCACAGATAGAGCATCAAGTGAAACGCTTCCTCGGTGACAAGCCACTCACATCGCTCACCACAGCGGATATTCAAAAATTCTACAGCAAAATCAAAAAGGAAGGTCGAGTGAAGCCCCATCCTCTGCATGGATATGAGCTGTCGGACAGCATGGTCAGACGAATCCACCTCATGCTCCACGAAGCCTTGGAGATGGCAGTCAAGGAACGGCTTATCGTCCGCAATCCCACAAAAGGTACTACCATCCCGAAGAAAACCTATACCGAGAAGCAGGTGCTTGACGATACACAGCTCGACAGATTTATGGAAATCATCAAGCATGAGCCGTATTGGCATGACTTCTTCTACGTGGAGATCATGACAGGACTTCGCCGAGGTGAGATATGCGGTATCCAATGGAACGATATCAACTTCGATGACGGAACGCTGTGCATCAGGCGATCCGTAGGCAGAAGCCGAGGAAACGGCATCACCGTCGGCGAAACCAAAACAGGTGCAGGTGTGAGAAAAATCATCATGCCTCCGAGCGTGCAGTCGCTCCTTGAAAGAAAACGGACGGAAGCAAT
>JAFTWQ010000011.1 GCA_017465225.1 Bacteroidales bacterium | reverse complement strand
TGAACTTAGTCTTGAGAGCCTGGTGCATAGGAACTTCCTCAGGTCCGTCAAGTGTCTCAGCCTCAGCAGCTGGAGCTGCAGCTTCAGTAGCTGTTGGTTCAGCAGCCTGCTCGTCCTGAGCTACTGCGTTCTGTGCAGAAAAGGCCATAACGCCCATTACTGCCAAAAACATGAAAATTTTTTTCATAATTGTTTTTGTGTGTTTGATTAAATTAAAGTTATTGAATTGTTATTAGTTAATATTCTGCCTTTTACGGTCAGCTGTGTATACAGCATACCTTAAAATTCGGTGCAATTTAGCAATTAATTTTCAAACGGCAATAATTATTTTGATATTTCTCCCCTCAAGTCTCTTTCCAGTCCTGCTTTGACGCTTTCGTTGTCCTTGAATACGCCGAGAAGATAGAACAGTTTACCCAGGGAGCTTTCGGTCGTGCTGTCGTATCCGTTCGTCACTCCCGCTTCCTTGAGGCACTTGCCTGTGGCATATATGTCCATGTTGACGCTTCCCGCCATGCACTGGGTCACGTTGAGCAGGATCTTGCCCATTGATGACGCCTCTTTCACGATGTCAAGAAACCATTCCTTTGACGGGGCGTTCCCGGCGCCGTAAGTCTCGATGATGACGGCGCGTGTGTCTGTGCTGCACAGGATGGTCCTGACGATCTGCGGCGTGATGCCGGGATGAAGCTTGAGTATGGATACCCTGGTGTCCAGCTCCTTGTGGAAAAGCGGCCTCTTGTCCCATGAATCCGGCTTGCGGATATGCCTGTCGCTGTATCTGATGCTGATTCCGGCTTCTGCAAGCGGTGGACAGTTCGGCGAGCGGAATGCCCTGAAGTTGTCGGAGTTGATCTTCGACGCCCTGTTTCCCCTCATCAGCACATTGTCGAAGCAGATGCAGACTTCCGGGACGATGGCGTGGCCTTCGGAATCCTTTGCCGCTGCGATTTCAACCGATGATATGAGGTTTTCCTTTCCGTCAGTCCTCGGAGTGCCGATCGGAAGCTGGCTGCCGGTGAAGATGACCGGCTTTGTGAGTTCCTCGAGCATGAAGCTGACGACAGATGCCGAGTATGCCATCGTGTCGGTTCCGTGCAGCACGACAAAGCCGTCGTAGCTGTCATACCGATCTTCTATGACCCTGACGAGCTCCTGCCACATGGCTGGCTCGACATCGGAAGAGTCGATGAGTGGGTCGAATGTATATGAGTCGATCCTGTACGCGAATTTTCCCAGCTCGGGTACCTCTTCGAGGATCTGGCTGAAGTCAAACGGCCGGAGGGCCTGGACCGTAGGGTCTTCCTTCATTCCGATAGTTCCGCCTGTGTAGATCAGGAGTATGGCGGATTTGTCGCGTGTCAATCCTGTGTTATTCATAGTCTGAACAGTTTTACAGCGTTTTCCGTAGTCTGTGATGCGATTTCATCAATGCCTTTCCCGGTAAGTTCCGAGAGTTTTTCCGCTATGTACGGTACATAGCTGCTCTCGTTCCTTTTGCCTCTGAAAGGAACGGGAGTGAGATAAGGCGAGTCGGTCTCCAGAAGAATCCTGTCAAGCGGGATTTCCTTTACTGTCTCGGCGATCGAAGCCTTCCTGTATGTAAGTACTCCTCCTATGCCGATGTACCAGTCGCCCAACTTCCGGATCTCGCGATAGGTTTCGATGCTTCCGCTATATGCATGGAATACGCCTCTCAAGGAAAGGTGTCTGCATTCCTTCAATACTTTGATTATCAGTTCGGTGGATTCCCTTGAGTGGATGATTACGGGGAGATCGAGTCTGTCGGCCATTTCCAGCTGAAGCTTCAAGGCATCCTGCTGCTCCTTGATGAAATCCTTTGACCAGTAGCAGTCCATGCCGATCTCGCCGATGGCCCATATCTTGCGCGAGAGGTAGCCTTCGAGGGCTTCCATCTCTTTCTCCCACCCTTCTCCTATAGAGGTCGGGTGCAGGCCGAGACATGGGAAAGCCACGCCTTCGTGCCTGTCGGCAAGAGCGAACATCGCGTCCCTCGTCTGCGAATCGATGTCGGGGAGGATCAGCCTTGTGACGCCGGCCTGCACGGCCCTTTCTATGGCCGCGTCTTCTTCGGAAGCGAATGCCTCATCATAGAGATGAGAATGGGTGTCGATGAATTCCATTTGCCTTGAATCAGTATCTTGCAAATGTAATGAATTTATCTGAACTTTCCCATATTCATGAAACATCTTTGCAGGAGATCGATGGATATGTGTCCGTCAATTTCGAGCATCGAGGTGAGATTGAGGACGGAAGGGTAGGCCAGGCCTGTCTTTGACGCGATCTCTTCGACGGTTATTCCTCTCGTCTTTTCTATAATCGAAGCGATGGCGAGCAGATGTGCAAGGATGTCCTCCTGAAGCCTGCCGGAATATGTCCTCCTCAGCATTGATGTGAATGTCTCCCGTCCGGACTGTTTCCTGCCGTATAGACCGAGGCTTTCCATCAGCTCCTCTACTGAGGTCAGGGGCTCTGCTATCTTGCTTCTTATCAGACTGTTACATCCTTGTGACCTGACATCGTCAGCCCTTCCGGGCAGAGCGTACACATCCCTGCTGTATGAGAAGGCCAGACGGCATGTCATCATACCGCCTCCCTTTATCTTTGATTCTATAAGAATGGTAGAGTCGCTCAATCCGGCGATTATTCGGTTGCGGCGGAGAAAATGGATGGCCAGGGGAGCGGTGCCGGGAGGGTAGTCCGTAATGAGGGCGCATCCGGGAGTCCTGTAAAGCCTTTCTGCGAACAGTCGGTGGCGGTACGGGTAGATGCTTTCGGGCCCGGTAGCCATGACTCCTATCGTAGGCAGCCCGTATTCGAGGGCGGCCTTGTGTGCGCAGAAATCGGTCCCGAGAGCCAGCCCGCTTATCACGGCCGGTTTTCCGGCATCCTGGGCCAGGCCCGTCACCGTCCTCACGCACCACTCCCTCCCGTATGGGGAGATGTCGCGCGTGCCTACCACAGCTATCCTGCGCATAGGCTTCCATAGCTCCTCCATGGGAGTGAGCGAACGGACATAGAGTCCGACCGGGGCATCTTCGCATTCGTGCAGAAGTCCCGGATATCCGTCTTCGGTCCATCCGATGAACCGGATGTCCAGTTCTTCAAGCTTCTTCAGCTCTTCCGCGGCTTCTTCCACGGCTTCCCATGTGATGAGGTCCCTGTGTCTTGAGTGAGGCCCGAGAAGGCCCTCCTTTTCGTCTTTCCCGAGCCTGAACACTTCGGAAGCGCTTCCGAGGTGGGAGAGCAGGGCAAGAGCGATCTTCGGTGTGAATCCGAAAATCCTGTTGAGTGCGCAGAGGCATGCTTTTTCTTCTGAAATTTCCATGCCCCAAAGTAAAATGAAAACCGGCTTCCCAGAATGCCTGAAAAGCCGGTTTTTCTATTTCTGAAAGAAAATTTTTCTTTTTCTGAAAGGTTTTGAATCTTTTTGAAAGATTTCATCAGATGATGAGGAGGGCGTCGCCGTACGGACCGAACTTGTAGTCCTGCTCGAGGGCTGTCCTGTATGCCTTCATCACATTCTCATAGCCGCCGAAAGCCGCCACTGACATGAGCATTGTTGAGCCCGGACGATGGAAGTTCGACACGATAGCGTTAGGAATGGCGAACCTGTAAGGAGGGAAGATGAACTTGTTTGTCCATCCGTCATATGCATTGACCTCGTCGTTGGTGGTGACATAGGTCTCGAGGCCGCGGATTGTAGTGATACCTACGGCAAGGACCTTGTGTCCCTCTTTCTTAGTCTTGTTGATGAGTGCTGCCGCCTCTTCGCTGATGATGAGCCTCTCGGAATCCATCTTATGCTTCGACAGGTCCTCGACGTCTACTTCCCTGAAATGGCCGATACCCATGTGGAGGGTGATGAATGCCTTGTTTATGTCCTTGAGAATCATTCTGTTGAAGAGCTCGCGGCTGAAGTGGAGGCCGGCTGCAGGAGCGGACACGGCACCTTCGTTCTTCGCGAAGATGGTCTGGAAATTCTCCGCATCTTCAGCAGTGACTTCCTTCTTTACCCAGTCAGGGACAGGGGTCTGTCCGAGGCCGAAAAGCGTCTCCTTGAACTCCTCATAGCTTCCGTCATAGAGGAAACGGAGGGTACGTCCACGTGATGTGGTATTGTCGATGACTTCGGCTACGAGGCTCTCGTCCTCACCGAAATACAGCTTGTTTCCTATTCTGATCTTTCTTGCAGGATCTACGATCACATCCCAGAGCCTCTGCTCGCGGTTGAGCTCCCTGAGAAGGAAAACCTCGATGTCCGCACCGGTCTTTTCCTTGTTTCCGTAGAGTCTGGCAGGGAATACCTTCGTGTCATTGAGGACGAATGTATCGCCTTTTCCGAAATATTCGATGATATCCTTGAAGAGCTTGTGCTCGATCTCGCCTGTCTGTTTGTGGAGGACCATCATCTTAGCCTCGTCACGCCATCTCGGCGGCTCTTTTGCAATCTTCTCGGCTGGAAGATTGAACTGGAATTGTGAAAGTTTCATATTGTCTTATCCTAGCAAAAACTTTAATTGCGCAAAATACATAAAATTATACGGTTTTTTGAAACTTTTGTTTCACAACTTCCGTAAATTTTTGAAAATAATCATATTTTCGCCTCCCTGAACACTTCTGCGATGGATGGATATGTGTTCAGAAGGAATGGAGGCAGACTTGATTTCGCCACCCAGGCGGCTTTTGATATGTCCTCTTCTCTTTGTGGAGTCAGGTCGGTCGGATCCATGTAGAGCATGTCGTACCACCATGTGTGCTTGAGGTGCCAGATGCCGTCGCGGCGGTAGCAATGGTCGGTTATGCAGATGAGCCCCCTCAGTTCCAGATCTTCGATACCGGTCTCCTCCTGCACTTCGCGGAGGGCCGTCACTTCGATCGGCTCTCCCGGATCCTGATGCCCTTTAGGCAGGTCCCAGAGCCCGTTTCTGCTGATCAGCAGGTAGTCTCCGCGTCTGTTGGACACGAGCCCGCCTCCTGCATTGACCTCCTTGAACTCGGCACAGATTCTGCAGTAGGTATCCTCTATGTCGGGAGTCGGTATGCAGACGCGCTGCAGTGACGACGACGTCTCGACCATCTCGATGAGATTGTGGATGTCCATGCTCCTTCCTATCTTGAAATGTATCGCATTAGGGTCGGAAAGGGCCGGGTCGTCCGGACTGCAGATGACGATGCATCTCTTTTCAAAGTATATTTTGTGCATTTGACCTATAATTTTATTAACTTTGCACGATGCGTGCGCACAAGCATGCGTGATATGCCTGCAAATATAGGCAGAAGAAGTGAATAATGTTATCAAAACAAGACAATATGGAATCAGTTGAGAAAGCTGTGGCCAAGTCCCTGATGGACATCAAGGCCGTTATGTTGAGACCTGACCAGCCTTTCACATGGGCGTCAGGATGGCGTTCGCCGATCTATTGCGACAACAGGAGAATCCTCTCTTATCCGGAGATCAGAGAGAATGTATGCCGCTGGATGGCTGAAATCATCAAGGATAAATATCCTGAAGTGGAGGTGATCGCTGGTGTCGCTACCGGAGCTATCGCTCATGGCTACCTCGTGGCGCATATGCTCGGAAAGCCTTTCTGCTATGTGAGACCAAAACCGAAGGATCATGGTACAGGATCGCAGATCGAGGGTATCCTCGAGCCGGGAAAGAAGGTTGTGATCGTCGAGGACCTCATCTCTACAGGAATGAGCAGCCTTGCTGCGAACAATGCTCTTGTGAATGCCGGAGCTGACGTTCTCGGTATGGTGGCGATCTTCTCTTACAATTTCCTCCATGCCCGCAAGGCCTTCGAGGATGCGAATGTCGAGCTTACGACACTTTCGAATTATGAAACCCTGATTCAGGTGGCACATGAGACAGGCTATGTGAAGGAGTCTGAAGTCGAGGTGCTCAAGGAGTGGCGCATATCACCTTCAACCTGGGGAAAGTAGGAACGGTATGGCGGAATTCAGAAGCAAGAAGGCAGTGGTTTCAAAGGCTCCGTACGAACTGTACATGGCCTTTGTGGACATGCGTAATTTCGTGCAGTTCCTGCCGGAGGACAAGAAGGCCGATGTGACTGCGGATTATGACAGCATCCATGCCACAGTGCAGGGATTCAGCATCGGAGTGCGCGTAAAGGACAGGATCCCTTATTCGAGGATCGAGTATATGGATGACGGAGCTCCTTTCAAGTTCTTCCTCACTCTTCATTTTGATGCGGCATCGGACCCTTACAAGACGGATTTCCAGATTGTGGTCGATGCGGAGCTCAATTTCATGATGAAGACTTTGCTCGGAAGCAAGATCAAGGATGCTCTGGACAAGATCGTGGATTCACTTGTGGCGATGTCGGAGGGAAGGATGCCGGAAGGTGTCGATCCTTCGATGTATCCGGAAGGCTTCGACCCTTCAAAGCTCAGGTCATAGACATGATAAAGGAATCTTTCAGGAAATATCTTGAAGAGGCGATAGGGAGCGATGATGCCCTTGTCGCTTTTTCTGCTTTTGACAGCCCGGCTTCCGTGGCTGTAAGGCGGAATCCGTTCAAGGACGGAATATGCCCTGAAGGACGACAGGTGCCATGGTGCTCCCATGGCCGTATTCTTCCGGAAAGGCCTCAGTTCACTCTGGACCCTCATTTCCATGCAGGCGCATATTATGTCCAGGATTCGTCGTCGATGTTTGTCGGACATGCGTTCAGGCATATCCTCAAGGACCTTCGTGTCCCTTCCGGCCGTCCGTTCAGGGTGCTGGACCTATGTGCGGCTCCGGGTGGAAAGACGACCGACCTGGCCGCTTCATTGAGGGAGGCTTTCGGCGACGCCTTCATTCTTGTGGCCAATGAGGTCATGAAGGCGAGGGCAGGGGTCCTTGCCGACAATGTGGCGCTTTGGGGCGACCCGAATGTGGTGGTGACTTCCGATGACCCTTCGGCCTTTGCAGGCCTGCCGGGATTCTTTGATGTGATCGTTGCTGATGTGCCATGCTCCGGCGAAGGCATGTTCAGGAAGGATGAGGAGGCGCAGAAGCAGTGGTCCGAGGATAATGTGGCTCTTTGCGAGGCAAGGCAGAGAAGGATAATCGCCGATGTGTGGCCGTCGCTTGCCAGAGACGGTGTACTGATCTATTCTACATGCACTTTCAACAGATATGAAAATGACGGCAATGTCAGATGGACGGCGGATGAGTTGGGGGCAGAGCCTCTTTTCAGGGATGATGTGCTTGTGCCCGGAAACGGCGTGATAAAGACTGAACTGGGCTACAGCCTTGTTCCCGGCCATGTGGAAGGGGAGGGGCAGTACTGCAGCGCCTTGCGCAAGAAGTCCGATGTGGAGTGGCGCGAGATAAAGGCCAGGGGAATGAGGCCGTCCAAGGCTTCGGCAGTTCCTAAAGGTCTGAAGGTGTCGGTGGACAGGGATGTGACGGTCAGGATGAAGGGAGAGACTGTGACTGCGGTGCCGGCTGTGATTTCGGCTGACCTTGCCGTTCTTGAGCCGCAGCTTCATGTCATTGCTGCCGGATGTGCGGTAGGAGTCATGAAGGCCGGCACACTGGTGCCGGATGCCGATCTGGCGCTTTCCATAATGCTCGACAAGGATGCTTATCCTTCGGCGGAAGTGGAGCAGAAGACCGCTTTGGCGTATCTTCACAGGGATGCCATCATGCTTCCGGATTCGCCGAAAGGATTCGTGCTGGTCAGATATGAGGGATTGCCTCTGGGCTTTGTCAAGAACCTGGGCAATCGTTGCAATAATCTCCATCCGCAGTCGCGAAGGATCAGGATGGATGTCAACAGAAACAGATGATGAAGAAGATTATTATGTTTGCGGCGGCATTGCTGCTGTCTTATACGGCCGTCATGGCCCAGACTGAAAGCGAAAGATATGAGCAGAGATATGAAATGCTTGCTTCCAGACTGGGGCCTGCAGGCGTCGGCATTGAAACGGTTCTCGATAATTGGGCGAAGGTGGATTCGACCAATGCCAGGATGCTTCTTGGACGTTTCAGCTATTATTTCACGAAGGCACAGACTTCAGAGATCGTGACGAAGCCACAGAAGAAGTATCTGGGAATGGATCCCCTGCTGACCTTGAAGGATTCCTTGGGGAATGATGTGTACTACTTCCAGCAGAATGTATTTGATGACGAACTCTACGGTCAGGCCATAAAGGCTGCTGACAGGGCGATTTCCTTCTGGCCGGACAGGCTTGATTTCCGTTTCATGAAGGCTAATGCATACATTGCGTATGAAAAGGAGAGCCCCGACATGGCGCTGGCATTCCTTACTGCGCTTGTTGATGAGAATGTCAGAAGAAAGGGCGCTTGGGAATATGAGGGGACTGCCGCAGATCCTGATTTCTTCGAGGATGCAATGCAGGAATACTGCTACAGCTTCTATACTATAGGCAGCGATGCTGCTCGTGAGGCTTTCCTGACATTGTCACAGAAACTGTCAGGACTTTATCCGGGAAATGCCGGATTCATGAACAACATCGGCTCATACTATCTTGTAAAGCATGAGTACAAGACTGCGTTGAAGTATTATGACAAGGTGCTGAAGAAGCATCCTTCAGATTATACGGCTATCCAGAACGGACTTATAGCTGCACGCCGGCTCAAGAGTGAAAAGCTCGAGAAGAAATATCTGACCATGATGGTGAAGCATGGCCCGGAAAAGGATAAGATGACCGCCCAGCTGCGTCTGGACGCGCTTTCAAAATAGGGATGGATGCATCATTGTTCATAGCGAAGAGACTGCGTTTCAAGGGCAGGATCGCGATGGTTTCCATTGCGGTCAGCTTTCTTGTGATGATCATCGCCGTGTCGGTTTCATCGGGATTCCGCCGTGAGATCCGCAGCGGCCTTTCTTCTATTTCGGGAGACGTAAGGCTTGTCCCTCCGACTATGAACGTCCTGGATGCAGATTATCCTATAGACCGTTCTCCAGCCTATCTTCCTTATGTGGAAAATGTAAAAGGTGTGGACCATATAGTTCCTGTGGCATATCGTGCAGGAATCGTGAAGCATGGGGAGAATATCCATGGAGTCATATTCAAGGGCGTACCGAAGGACAGGGCATCCCTGCCGGATTCGGTCGCATTGGCAGTTTCCATCCCGTCCCGTCTTGCTGAAATGACCGAGCTTGCTCCCGGAGACAGGATGCTGACCTACTTTGTCGGCGAGGATGTCAAGGCCAGGCAGTTCAATGTCGCTGCCGTCCATGAATCCATGGTCCAGGCTGATGACAGGCTTGTCGTATATGCCTCTCTTAACGATATCCAGAGGGTGAACGGGTGGAGTGAAGACCAGGTCTCGTCCATGGAGATAATTCTGGACAAGGACAACGCCTCGGCGGGCTCCATTGAAGACACGGCGGATGAGATCGGTACCCTGGTCAATCTATATTCTTCAGATGAAGAGGCTTCGGTGATAGCCGTTTCTTCCGTGTCCAGCTACCCTCAGCTGTTCGACTGGCTGAACCTGATCGATTTCAATGTCCTCTTCATACTCGTACTCATGACGATTGTAGCCGGTTTCAATATGATTTCCGGACTTCTCATCATGCTTTTTGAGAATATATCTACCATCGGCCTTCTCAAATCTCTCGGCATGACGGACAGGTCTATAGCGAAGGTGTTCCTTTCTTCTTCTGCTGTCCTCGTGCTGAAGGGAATGGCAGCCGGCAATGTCCTGGCGGTTCTTTTCTGCATTATCCAGGGTACGACACATCTTCTCAGGCTTGACCCTGAGAATTATTTCGTGTCGTTCGTACCTGTAAATCTGGATTTCGGCATGATCATCTGCGCCGACGTTATATCTTTTGTCGTGATCATGCTGCTTCTGCTCATACCAAGCCTGTTCATATCCAAGGTGGATCCGGCAGAAACGGTGAGAGTCAGGTGATTACGCTTCCGGGCAGATCTTGCAGAATGCATCATAGAGAGCCATCACATTGTCGATGTATGCGATAGTCTCATGGCCCTGGAATTTGCCGAGCTTTACAGACTCGTCTTCAAGAATTGAATCCTCTCTCATCAATGGAATGATCTTCACTATCTCATCCCATCTGGTGCTGTCCACCTGCTGCTTCGCTGCGAAATTGCGGCAGTCCGCGACACGCCCTTCACCGGCGTTATAGGCTGCAAGGGTGAACTTGATGAGTTCGATATGGTCGAGATTCTGCTTGATGTAGAGATTCTGAAGTCTCTTGAGGTGGCTTGAGCCGGCCTTGATGTTCTGGTCAGGATCAAGAAGGTCGTCTACCTTATAATATCTGGCAGTCTGCGGCATCACCTGCATGAGACCCTGGGCACCTCTGTGCGATCTTGAATTGATAGAGAACTTTGATTCCTGATAAACCACAGCGGCAAGCATTCTCCAGTCCCATCCGAGCTCTGCGGCGTACTTCCTGATCACATCGTCATATGGACTCAAAGTCTTCGATGTAATGCCCTTCTCTGCACGTCTGATAGGATCGTACTTTCCTGATGTATAGATCTTCCTGACCTTCTCATAGTCATGGGATGAGATCATGTGGCTTATCCATACATTGACCTGCTTTAGATGATCCTGGTCCTTTACGGCCCAGACAGTCTCTTCGTCTACGTTACGTGACAATGCAATGTCGCTTGTGAGAGTAGAGTCGTGTGTGTGCATGATGACGATGTCCGCCTTGTCCTGCTTGAGGGAGTCGATCCAGTTTTCGTCTTTTCTGGCTGCGATGACCTTGACGTTGCAGCCGTTGTCATGTGCGAACCTGTTGATCATCTGATAGTTGAATCCGGTCTCAAGCCCGTGGGCACCGTACATGTCGTCGCAAAGATCTATCGCGCAGATGAGTTCCTTGCCTGCCAGCGTGTTCTCAGAGCTGGCACCGTTGAGCATACGCCCCCTTTCACAAAGAGGCGTGATGCAGATCACCATAAGTGAAATGAACAGATTTCTAAGTCTCAGTTGTGTCTTGACTTTCATTTTCAATTGTTTATGCACTTATCTTCTGACAGAGGCGCTTCTGCCACCCTGCATTCCGGTTGACCTTCCGCCTGATGCCGCCCTGCCGCCACCGCCTCCCGCGGATCCGGCTGAGCCAGTGCTGGTTGTACTTCTACCCGGCTGAACATAGAACGGCCATGAAATACCTATCTTCAATGCTCTCTGCGAGCTGATGTATCCATGAGCGGTAAAGTAGTCTGCCTTGTCGAAAGGCCATCCCATGTTCACGTTGATGACCTTGATGAAGATGCATGCTCTCTTCCATTGCACATTGACAAACGCATCTACAACCGCGCTGTTGCCATATTGTTCCTTGTTCTGGTTATGGAACACTCCGAGTACCGGGTTGTATGCAGGCGCATACCATTTTGTAGTGAATGTTCCGTTAAGTCCGACCTGCATCTGCATGACTTTCTTCACGATGTCAAACTGATAGTAGTATCGGAGATTGAGGGCCAGCAGGGGCAGAGGCATCACATCCGGGTCGGATGAGAACTGCACCAGGGCCTGATTGTCGAAATGGATGTTCCAGATGTTGAAATCCTTTCGGAGTGATGCTGTCATGACGCTCATCGGCTTGGTGTTCTGGCGTGCTATGCCGAGAGTGTCATAATATATGTTGTTGTTCAGCAAGGCATATCCGAATGAGGCGTCAAGCTTCCAGCGTGGAATGGAAACCGAACCCTCCACCTTTGTCGTGGATATCTTGCCGAAGTCATTGTTCCATTTGTAATGGTTGGTGAAAAGATGCTGCTGATAGTAGTCAGGCTCCTTCAGCGATGTCTCGAAATGCGCCTTCAGTGTGAGCGGACTCTGCTTGGCTCTTCTGAACGGGTATGCATTGAATGCGATGTCTCCGTTGATCTCGAAGTCATTGACGCCGAATCCTGCGAAATTGTATTTGCCGAAGGCTTTCCATGTCATGTACTTCTTGTACATTCCGTCTGCACCGGCATAGAGATAGACGGAATTCTGGAGCACATTGTGACTTCCTTCGAGGTAGTCCACCGGCCTGAAGCTGTAGTATGAGGCAAGCTTGTCGCCGAGTCCGACATCTATCTTCGATACGATTGCTTCGTCGCTCCAAGGCTGGAGTCTCATGAAGAATCTGTTCTCGAATTTCATCACTCGCAGAGAATCCGAGCTTGTGGTAGGATTGATGTAGAAACGGTCGTTGTAGAATTGTCTGCCGAGCTCGTTGTTGATGACATCATGATAGCCTTTCCTGAATACCGAGTATTCGCTGCTGTGTCCTATGAAGGCTGTGGTGATGTCTTCATGTGTGCCGGTTCCGAGTGTGTCGGCTGCCAGGGCGAGACTGTCGAGAGTAGCCTTTGCTATGCTGTCAGACTTCATCTTCTCCATGAAGGATGCGATGGCTATCGAGTCGCCGGTAGCCATGATGCTGTCGCGGACAGCCAGCTGCTTCTTCTGCTCCTTGTTCTCCTTGATCTTGTTGATGAAGTCGAATGGAATCCTGTATGTCTGGTCAAGGAAAACCGTGTTCCTCTTTATGTTCGTGCTTGCGTCAGACAGGTATACATCGATCTCGCGGGCATCCACGAGTGTGTCTCTGATCAGGTAAGGGTCTACGACACCTCCGTTCTCGCTCTTGTCGATCCTGTTGTATATGAAGCCTGCATGCATCAGGTATTTCTTGCCGAGATAGTTGGTGGATGCGACGAATGTCCTGTTGTCGATGTCCTCTCTACGGAGCATACCGTTACCTCCGAACCTGTGGTACTCGAGCGTCAGGTTGAGCTCCGGCGTGATGTTCTGGGTCGTCAGGATCCTGATGTTCGACTCCTCCTTCTCCTTGTTTGAGAAGAGGGTGCCCCAGTATGCAAGTTCGGTATGAGGAGTCTTCGTGTTGTACTGCGGAAGATTCTCCGGAGTGTATGTGTACGGGCTGTAAGGGGAGAAGAATATTGCGTTGTCTATATCCTGTCTCTTGAAGTAGTTGTAATACTGGACAGGAGAACCTGCGACTCCGAGCCATGATGCGTTCACGTCCTCATTCATGAACGGCAAGTCATAGAAATGAGTGTTGTAGGTCGTGTCGATGTTCTGGAGCCTTACATCGTTGAAATGACGGTCGTGATCCCACATGATGATCCTCTTGTACTGCATCGAATCAGGAACCGCAAACGTCTCGAGGATACGCGGGGTCGCAGCCAGCACGCTGTCCTTGTAGGTCTTGATGCTGTCCTTGATCTCCAGCTTCCTGTTAGCCTTTGCGATAAGGCCCGGAAGTGCTATCCTGGCGTCTTCCTTCTTTCTTTCCCTTCGGCTGAGTGAGGCATACCATGCATCATATGCCGCCTTGGCGGTTTCAGTGGAATCCTTGATGTAGAGGGAATCGAGCTTGAGAAGCTCAAGTGTGTCTCCTGCAGCAATGAGGGAGTCACGGACCTGCACTCTTGTGAGCGAATCCTTGACTGCTATGTAGTATTTGTAGAAGAATGGATCGGTTTCCTTGAGTGAGTCCGGAACCTTGATGGTGTCCCTTGCCGTAAGGATCAGCGTGTCAAGTGCAAGGGTGTCAATGCCGAGAGAATCGGCCATCAGGCTGTCGGTATGAGGGAGAAGACTGTCAATAGCAAATATGTCGACGGCTGTAGTGTCGTCGAGACGGGTAAGTACCAAAGTGTCGGCAAAGCCGAAAAGCTTGCCTGATCTGTGGATGTCGATGCCGAATGACTGCACTGCAGCCAGCATGACAAGCACGGTCGGTACCCATATTTTTGCCACAAGTTTCTTCATAACAAGACGGCAAAGGTACGAATTAATTCTTTATTATTCAATACCTATGCCCTCTTCGGCCATCTCTTTCAATGCTTTAAGGTGTCCGTCATGATCCACATATGCTATGCAGTCCTTCAGAAGATGGACCTTGAAGCCTGCCTTGAGCAGGTCTTCGCAAGTGTTGCGGACGCAGAATTCGGTCGCTATTCCGCATACATATACGTCAGTCGTGTCGAGCAGTTCGAGGATCTCGCCGAGAGACTGGCCGGCACTGTTCATGCCCTCGAATCCGGAATACTGCTCAACCGTCCTGTCGCATCCCTTGTCGAATGTAAGCTCTTCGTTTACATATGGCAGCAATGCTTCATGAATCTCTCCTCCACGGGTCCCTGCCACGCAGTGCGAAGGCCATGTGCCTCCGAATCCGGTGAATGAGGAATGGTCGGCAGGATGGTGGTCGCGTGTGAATAGGATCGGGAAGGTGTCAAGTATCTCATGCTCCTCTCCTCCCTGGCCCTTGGTCTGCGAGTCGATGTATTTCAGAGTTTCCTTGACCGCGTTGTCCGCATTCCGGCATGCAAGGCTTCCGTCGATGAAGTCGTACTGCATGTCCACTATCACTAAAGCGCTGTTTCTCATATCTTGAAGTCTTTTATTTCTTTAACAAGTCTGTTGATGATGCCCATCTTCAGGTTGTAGAGGTCGTCCGAGATGTCCACCTTGTAATAGTGAGGATTGATCAGACGGCGCTCGCTTGGGCTGAAATGCATCAGAGTGCTGTCATAATAGGCTTTCTTCTCTGCCAGAGTGTGGTACGGAACGCATCTTTTGCCGTTTTCCATCACCTTGTGCTGTAGAGTGAGGGCGGTGTAGGCGCCTGCCTCGAAGGTCTTGTACTTGTATCTGTCATACTCGTCGCATACGGTGAATGTCTCTCCGTTCTCAATCTTCCGGCTGAGCTCGTCACCGCGCAGGCATGTCACATCGACCTTGTAGATCTCTCCCTTTGAAGGGTCGTTTATCATGATCCTGTATGTGATCTGGAATCCCGGGTTGATGAGCTTGATCTTGTCCTCGGAACGCTTGAGTACGCCTTCTCCGTCGATTTCCACAAGCTTGTAGACATTGCCGAAGCATGGTGCAGCCTTGCTGGTGGCGATCGCGTCTCCTACTCCGTACGAGTCGATGCATGCGCCCTGGCGCTCCAGGTCGGTGATCAGGTATTCGTCCAGGGAGTTGGTCGCGAATATCTTGCAGTTCTTCAGCCCGTACTCGTCAAGAATGGAGCGGCATTCGATCGACAGATAGGCAAGGTCGCCGCTGTCGAGCCTTACGCCGTATCCGCCTTCATAGCTGTCGTCGATGCCGTTGGCCTTGAATGCCTTTATGGCGTTGCGTACACCGCATTTGAGGGTGTCGTATGTGTCGATGAGCAGGATGAGCGGTTCGCCCTTATGTGTCTTGATGTATGTGTCGAATGCCTTGAATTCACCTTCCACGCTGCATCCGAACGAGGTCACATAGCTGTGTGCCATGGTGCCGGTAGAACCATAGTCATACATCACGCCAGTGAGGATGTTCGAGGTCGCTGCGCAGCCTGCGATGATGGCCGCCTTCGCTCCGTATGTGGCTGCCCATGGACCGTGGGCCCTTCTCGAGCCGAACTCGCTGACAGGATGGTTCGTCGCGCGGCATACTCTCGAAGCCTTTGTCGCAACCGCCATCTGATGGTTCATGATGCAGAGCATCGGGGTCTCGAGCACCTGTGCCTCGATGAGCGGTCCTTCTACTATGATTATCGGCTGGTTAGGGAAGACGATCTCTCCCTCGCGCATGGCATATACCGTACCGGTGAACTTCATGGCCGAAAGATAGCCCCTGAACTCGGCATACTCCTCTCCCGGAAGGAATCTCTCGAAGAATCCCGGATCCATGTTGCCGAGGTTCTCGATCATCTCGATGACCTCGTCCGTGCCGCTTACGACAGCCCAGTTGTTGTTTTCCGGAGCCTTTCTGTAGAACATGTTGAAGACAGCGTGCTGGTCTTTCATTCCGCTGTCATAGAAGGATTTTCCCATCGTGTACTGGTACTTGTCCGAGCAGTATGCGAAGTTTAGCATGTCAATTCATTGTTTTAAATCATACAAATGTAATCTTTTTTGTTTGAACTATTTCGTAATTTCGTATTTTTGTTGACAAGAATCTTCTTTAGGATGAACGGATTATACAGATTGTTCAAAGAATATACCGGTTCGGAGGCGGAGAATGTCAGGCAGCTGACTGGATCGGGAAGCAACCGTACATATTGCAGGATGGAGGCGGACGGATGCCGGCTGATGGGTGTGAAAGGGGTGGATGCGCGCGAAAACGAGGCTTTCATCACTATCGCAAGGCATTTTCATGAATGCGGCATTCCGGTTCCGCAGGTGCTGGCTGTCAGCGAAGACATGATGTGCTACCTTCAGGAGGATCTGGGGGACACATTGCTTTCGGATTTGGTTGCGGCTGCAGGCAAGGCCGGTGGCATTCAGGAGGGAAGTGCTCTTGAAGGGCTTCTGTGCCGGACGATGGGCCTGCTTCCCAAGATACAGTATGAAGGTGCGCGCGGACTGGATTTCTCGGTGTGCTATCCCCAGTCGTCATTTGACCGGAGGATGGTCATGTTCGATCTCAACTATTTCAAATACTGCTTCCTGAAGTCTTCGGGAGTAGAATTCAACGAAGTGCTGCTTCAGGATGACTTCGAGAGATTCGCTGACGAGCTCCTTAAGGAGGACAGCGATACCTTCCTCTATCGGGACTTCAATGCGCGTAATGTGATGGTCAGGGACGGTGAACCTTATTTCATTGATTTCCAGGGAGGCCGTCGAGGTCCGATATATTATGATGTGGCTTCTTTCGTATGGCAGGCACGCGCCCGCTATCCGCAGTGGCTGAAGGAGAAGATGGTGGACAGCTACCTGGGTGCATTGGAATCATATATGCCGGTGGCAAAGGAGGATTTCATGGCAAGGCTGAAGCAGTTCATACTCTTCAGGATGCTTCAGGTGCTTGGGGCATATGGCTTCAGGGGCCTGATCGAGCATAAGGCCCAGTTTGTCGTGAGCATACCTCCGGCTATGGATATACTGAAGGGACTCCTGCCAGGGTCTTTCGATGAATACCCTTATCTGAAGAAGGTTCTGGAGGCATTGGTTGCATTAGAAAAGTTCGAGGACCGGAGCTCCCGGGACGGCCGTCTGGAAGTCAGGGTCTGCAGCTTCTCATATAAGAAGGGGATCCCGCAGGATATGTCGGGCAATGGTGGAGGATATGTCTTTGACTGCCGTTCGATCCACAATCCGGGACGATATGAACCATATAAGAAACTTACGGGAAGAGACGAACCGGTCATCCGTTTCCTCGAAGAGGACGGCGAGATCCTTCGCTTCCTTGACCATGTGTATGGGGTGGTCGATCCTCATGTGGAGACATTCCGGGGCAGGGGATTCACGGATCTCATGGTCAGTTTCGGCTGCACCGGAGGACAGCACCGTTCGGTCTATTGTGCCGAACATCTGGCCCGTCACCTTGCTGAGAAATACCCGGATATCCGTGTCCGCCTGACCCATCGTGAACAGAACATGACTGAAATCCTATGAAGGCCCTGATATTTGCAGCCGGTCTGGGAACCAGGCTTAAACCCATAACTGATACCCTTCCGAAGGCACTTGTGCCGGTCTGCGGCAAGCCTCTCATCGAGCATGTCGCACGCAAGCTCAAGGCGTCGGGAGTGGAGAGTGCCGTGGTCAATGTCCACCATTTCGCGGACATGATCGAGGAATGGGCGGACGGGCAGGACATAATGCCGATGGAGGTTTCAGACGAGAGGGAGATGCTTCTTGAGACAGGAGGAGGTGTGCTTCACGCAAGGCCATATCTGGAAGGATGCGGGCATTTCCTTATCCATAACGTGGATATAATATCGGATCTTGACATTGGCTGGCTGGCCTCGCAGATAAGACAGGATGCTATGGCTACGCTCCTTGTAAGTGACCGTGTGACAAGCCGTTATCTCCTGTTTGATCCGGAGACGATGAGGCTGAAAGGCTGGATGAACGTGGCGACTGGTGAGGTGCGTTCGCCTTATGCGGACCTGGATGTTACGAGATGCCGCAGACTTGCTTTTTCAGGCATCCACATCATGTCCGACACCGTCTTTGAAGCTCTTGAAGAGTATGCGGAAAGCCATGGGCTTGACAGACGGAACCCTCGTTTCCCGATAATGGACTTCTATATTTCGGCATGCGCTTCGCATGAAATCCGGGGCGTCGAGGCTCATGACCTTCATCTGGTCGATGTGGGTAAGCTTGACACCATAGAGATTGCAGAGAGAGAAATCTCCAGGTTGAACTCGAAATAAAGACTATACTATGAAATTTTTAGGAAACATCCTTTGGTTTGTGCTCGGCGGCTTCCTCGTCAGCCTTTACTACTTTATCGTCGGACTTCTGTTCTGCATCACGATAATAGGTATCCCGTTCGGCCTTCAGCTCATCAAGCTGGCAGGTTTTGCGCTCTGGCCTTTCGGCCATGAGATACAGCCGGATACAAATGACGGAGGCTGTCTTGCCATCATCATGAACGTTATCTGGATCCTTGTGGGTGGTGTAGAAATAGCAATGCTGCACCTTACCTTCGGAGTATTCCTGTGTCTTACGATCATAGGTATACCTTTCGGTGTGCAGCATTTCAAGATGGCGCTTCTCGCCCTTATCCCTTTCGGCAAGAAGATAGTCTAGTCTATGCTCATCGGTGCGACCTCGTCGCATCCGCCCATCTTCCTGTCCTTTACAGTGATGCCGGTGATCAGGATCAATGCGCTGGCAAGCATGAGCACGCATGCGATGTAGATGCCTGCGTATGCCCATGGGCTCAATATGTCCATGAATGTCTCGGCTTCCTCGAAGGCCGGTACCTTGCTGACCAGGACAGAGAATGTGTTGTTCACGCAGTGCATGAGCATGGTCAGCTTCAGTGAGCCTGTCCTGTAGTATACATATCCGAAAAGAAGGCCGAGGATGAAGGCAGGGAGGGCTTGCCATGGATTCATATGCAGTATCGCGAAGAATGCCGCCGATACGCAGATGGCTCCGGTCGGATTCATGTGCTTCATCAGACCTCGGAGTACCAGACCTCTGCAGAGCCATTCCTCAAAGAGAGGAGCGAATACCGATACAGAAAGGAGCGATACCCATAATGGGCCGTCTACAACCATTTCAAGTGCCTTTTCCAGATATTCAGGCATGTCAGGAAGCGCTGCAGAAAGAGGCTCGCATACAAATGCCGCGGCCAATGTCGCGACAGATACGATGACTGCCATGCTGAAGCCGCCTCTGACGCCGAAATTGCTGCTGTCGAGGGCATAGCCTGTCTCGAAATACTCATTTCTCCTGCTCTGTGCGGATGCATAGAGAAGAGGGGGGATGAATGATACAGGGTAAGCGATCAGCATGCTGTACTGGGAAACGGCCTCGGACGGCCCCATCAGCATGACGAACAGTCCGCTGACAAGACTTCCGAGCAGCGAGCCCAGAAAGAACAGGGCAAAGAGTCCCAGCATACCGCCGAATCCCGGCAGGTAATGGGAATAATTGGAGAAGAGGTCATATGAGGCTCTTCCCTGATGTCTTCTGAAGAATCCCATATTACTTATATAATGGTGTCGGATATACTCCCTGGTCAGCGAATTCCTGGAACTTTGCCACTACTCCCGGACGGTCTTCCTTGAATGTGACGCCGAACCAGCGTGAAGGGGTCGAGAGAAGCTCGCACTTTCCTGTGCCTTCCTTGATGATGCAGTCGATGGCGTAAGGGATGTAGAATTCAGCCTTGAGTTCTCCGATGTTCTTTTCGAGGAACTTTGTGAAGATGGCTTCGCTCTTCTCGAAGTAGTCAGGTGTGAATCCCCACATGTTCATTGAGCAGAGTGCCTTCGGAGCAAGCTCTACAGTCTCTCCGGTCACGCTGTTCTCTCCGTAGATCTTTCCGTCTTCTGCCATCGCGATCTTATGATGCTCGACAACGTCAGTGAGCGATCCTGTCGCGTCTGCAGCGCCGATTCCTCTTGAGACTCCGCCTGATTCAGAAAGAGTGTTGTCAAGCTCGAAACCCACGAGCGCATATTCGCCGGTCTTGCCTTCATGAGCCCTGAGCCAGTCTCCGAGGATCCTGAAAGACTCTTTTCCATAATAGTCGTCACCATTGATCACTGCGAACGGCTCCTTTACGACTTCCTTGCCCATGAGAACGGCATGAGCGGTTCCCCATGGCTTCTCGCGGTCCGGGTTGAGGGTGAACTGTGAAGGGATCTTGAAGAGCTCCTGGGTCACGAACTGGAATTCAAGCGGCTCTCCGTCAACGCATTTCACATTGCTGTACTTCTCCTTTACGACCTGCTCCATCTGCTCCTTGAAATATTCGCGTACGATGTAGACGACCTTTCCGAATCCGGCCTGTACCGCGTCATAGATAGAATAGTCGATGATGGTTTCTCCGTTAGGACCGAGTCCGTCCATCTGCTTGAGTCCGCCGTAGCGGCTGCCCATTCCGGCTGCAAGAACAAGAAGTGTTGGTTTCATGTGATAGATTTTTATGATGTTTTTATTCAATAATTCCGATTTGTGTGCAAAAATCTTTCAAAAGTAACTATTTTTGTCGAGACATGGGAAAAATTAAGGATATTTTTACCGGCGAGCATAGGAAGTTCGCTTGGTTTGTGGTCATTACGACTGCTCTTTTTGCCGGTTCGTGGCTCATCGGACCGGGCAATACCGTCATAAAGTGGGTCAAGGCAAAGAATGAGATATCCCATCAGGAGAAGCAGATGGAGATGTATCGTCAGCAGATCGCCGATATGGATGAAAGTATCGAGGATCTGAAGAACAACAAGGACTCATTAGAAAAATTCGCCAGAGAGCGCTTTAATTTTGCGGTCCCTGGCGAAGATGTGTATCTTGTAGAGGAATAGATTCCCTAGAATCCGGTATAGGTCCAAGGAGTGATGGCCCTGAGCTCCTCCTTGACTGACTCCGATACCTCGAGTGTCTCGATGAAATCTGCGATCACCTCGTGGTTTATGCCCGCACCGGTACGTGTCAGCGCCTTGAGCGTCTCGTAAGGGTTCGGGTAATTTTCTCTGCGGAGGATTGTCTGGATCGCCTCTGCAACCACTGCCCAGTTTCTTTCAAGGTCAGCCCTGATTGCGTCCTCGTTGAGGATCAGCTTGCCGAGTCCCTTCTTGAGGGAGTTGAGCGAGATGAGCGAGTGTGCGAGCGGCATTCCGATGTTGCGGAGCACTGTAGAGTCGGTGAGGTCACGCTGCAGGCGTGAGATCGGGAGCTTCATCGAGAGGTGGGTGTAGAGCGCATCAGCTACTCCGAAGTTGCCCTCCGCGTTCTCGAAATCGATAGGGTTCACCTTGTGAGGCATTGCTGATGAACCTACCTCTCCCGCCTTTACCTTCTGACGGAAATACTCCATCGAGATATATGTCCAGATGTCGCGTGCGAAATCGATGAGGATAGTGTTGATGCGGCGCAGACAGTCGAAAAGAGATGCCAGATTGTCATAATGTTCGATCTGTGTGGTCGGGAATGACCTCTTCAGGCCGAGGGACGCAACGAAATCGTTGCCGAATGCGATCCAGTCGATAGCCGGATAAGCCACTTTGTGGGCATTCATGTTGCCGGTCGCGCCGCCGAACTTCGCTGGATAAGTCAGCTGCGAGAACTGACGGATCTGCTCCTCGAGACGCACCGCAAACACATTGAATTCCTTTCCTACGCGGGTAGGGGATGCCGGCTGGCCATGGGTCTTTGCGAGCATAGGGATGTCCTTCCAGTCTTCGGCCATGCCCTTGATGATGCCGAGAACCTCCTGAAGAAGAGGCATGAAGCACTCCTCGACCGCCTCCTTGAATGAGAGCGGAACGGATGTGTTGTTGATGTCCTGTGATGTGAGGCCGAAATGAACGAACTCACCCCATTTCATGATGTCCATTTCCTTGAAACGGTCCTTGATGAAGTACTCTACAGCCTTTACGTCGTGGTTGGTGACCTTCTCGATCTCCTTCACCTTGGCCGCATCCTCCGGAGTCATGTTCCTGTAGATGTCCCTGAGGGCTTCGTATTTCGTGCGGTCGAAATCGGCCAGCTGCGGAAGCGGGATTTCGCAGAGTGCGATGAAATATTCTATCTCGATGCGGACACGGTACTTGATGAGAGCGTATTCGCTGAAATATTCTCTGAGGGGTTCGGTCTGACGCGCGTAGCGTCCGTCGACAGGCGATACTGCCAATAGTGGGGTGTTGTTCATTTCTGTCAGATTAAAATTTGCGTCGCAAATATAGCAAAAAGATATAAAATATAGTAGAAATCCGTTATTCGATTGATAGTTGATTGGAAAGTGGCAAAAAAACTTTATATTTGCCCCGATGTACTGAAACTAATGATTATTAACATTTAATACACACCTTTTTAATGAAAAACTCACTTATGAAGTCTCTGTCATTCGGCATCGTTGCCCTTGTGACCGGACTTTTCATCGCCTGTGGTCCTCAGGTGACCCCAGAACCGGAACCTGACCCGGAACCAGGACCAGGACCTGACATAGAAAAACCGGTAGATCCTAACGTCGGCGATTTCGCTCTTGAGGTCAAGAGTCTCGCTGCAGACTATGTGGAGCTTCTCATCAAGGCTCCTTATGAAGTAGAGATGGCTTTCCAGGTAGTTGAGAATGAGAAGATGTTTTCTCCTGCTGTCCTTTTCAAGGACGAGAAGAACAGTATATTCACTACTGTAGCTCCTGGTGATGTCATCAAGGTGACAAAGAATGTGGTGCAGAATTCCACCCGTTATCTCTATGCTGCGGCAAAGCTTGACGACAAGAACTATTCTAAAGTCGTTGAGGTTGAATTCACAACTCCTGCATATGATTTCGAGGAGCTCGTGACTGTAGTTGACACTTATTATGACGGTTTCAAGGTTCATATCACCGTGCCTCAGGAGACAAAGGACAGAGGCAATGTGATCCGTTACGGATCTACAAGCCTTGCATGGTACAACCTTCTCAAGAATTCGAAGGGTGGTGATGCGGTAGATCTGAATGCTGTCGTTGCAAACGGAAACCCATATGGAAACTATGTCAAGAATGACTCCACTATCATTTTCGGTGACATGAATATCGTGATGCTTGACAAGGACGGTAATCCGATACTTGATTCTGACGGACAGCAGATGGATATACATGATCCTATCGCACCGGGTGAACCTACAGTCTTCCTCGCAGGTGAGTGCAGATGGGGATCACCTGAGGAGTATGCGGAAATCCTCGGCTTCCATCTTCCTGAAACATACTCGTATTCGATTCCTCTCTTTGATTGGAATACAGGCTGGACAGGAGCATTCCAGAAGAAGGAGTTCTTTACAAAGGAGCCTGTCCTTTGTGACGCATCCGTAGAGGTGGAAATACCGGAAGATGAGATCGGAGTTACAGATGCCATGATCTATTTCAATATGGATGAGGGTGTGTCAAGGTATTTCTATATGATTCTTGACAACGGTACATACAATCAGGTCCTGAGCACATATCTTGACGGACATGAGGAGTGGTTCCAGTGGTTCCTTACTTCCTATATAGCTTTCTACGAGTGGGGCGTATTCCCATTGACTGAAAGCAGTTATACCAATGCAGCTGCAGGCTTTGTCGAGCCGCTCACAGGTGGTGATACATACCATGTGCTCGTGACTGTTATGGGAGACGAAAATGGTGCAACCCAGAATTTCGTTCATAAGACCTTCCAGGCAAAGGAAAAGACAAAGCGCGCACCGGTAATTGAAGTCAAGGCTGTCGAGAACGGTGATCCATATCTTGCTACATTCAATGTCAAGGCTCCGAACAAGGACGTCGTAGGCGCATACTGGGCATGTAACTATGCAAGAGAATTCGAGCTCATGTTCAATGCGAAGTATACATATGCAGACATTCTCAAGGGTAACTATACGTTCAGTTCAGAAGAACTCGCCTTGATCAATTCCGAAGCCGGTCTTGAGGTTTCATACCCTACGCTTGACGGTGAAGTGACCAGATTCGCGATTTACGGATGCAATGACGAGTATACTTTCAATTATATTGACGACGAGAAGGAAGGTGCCGGCTGGGCTGACTATCATGCCCCTATGGCCGAGAAGAAGACTCCTGTGACTTCACCTCTCTTCGAGACTCTTCAGGGTGAGTGGACAGCTACAGCTACAATCGTAGCCAAGGAGAAACTCGAGGATGATTCAGTCGTTTCATACAATGTGGAGCATTCTTCAAAGGTTGTCATCTCGAATTCGGCGCCGGAGGTTCCTGCATCTCTTGATCCTTCTGTATATGACCTTTATCCTAAAAACACCAAGGATGATGTGGACGGTATGTTCGAGGAGCTGGGTGACCTTACCGATCAGTTTACAGAGTATCGTCTCGAGGGACAGAACAGGCTTCTCTGTAACGGATTCATCGACTTCGACTATTATAAGGATCCAGCGAAGGGTGAGATAGGACGAATGGACTACAGGAATCCTTATGATCTCTTCACAGCCAAGAATTACAATTCGGTCGATGTTCCTATGCTTATGTATGACTTCGGTCCGAAGTGGTTCATCGAGGTACTGGAGGATGGACGCGTTATCGTTCCTTTCGATTCGATGTATATGCCTCCTATGCACAACTGGCCGGGATATCCGTTCTATGTCGGCGCGGTGTCGGGAGAATATGCCGCTCTTGATGCGACTGCTGAGCACCCTGGCTTCCCTGTCGAGATTTCAGCTGACGGAAACACGATTATTGTGAAGCCTATCGTCACAGGTGGACAGAACTGCTACATGAATGCGGTAGGAAGTTCGCCAAACGGTCTTGAAATCATTGCTACAGTTATTTCTGACATCGTTCTCACAAGAGGATGGACAGAGCCTGAGCAGCCGGAGGAAGATCTCCCTGCTGCAGAACCGACCAGCCTGAATGCGGTTACTCTCAATGGCAAGGCTGTCAGCAAGCTCCCTCAGCAGAAGCTCATCAAGTCTATGACTGAGCTCAATGCCGAGCCTCGCCGTGAGTACAGGGCTGACGATACTCCTAACGTAGTTACCATGGAAATGGTTAATGCTACTTCAGAAAAGATTCTCAATCATTTTAATGTAAGATAATGAAGAATATTTTCAAATATGCATCACTGCTCATGGCAGCAGTGATGCTTTTTTCCTGCCAGGGAACAATAGACCCGGAGCAGGGTGGTGAAAATCCGGACGGTCCTTCTGAGAAGCCAACTCCTGAGAAGCCAACTCCAGAAGACCTGACCCTCAGAATCATCAGCGACAGAAACCTAGTGCAGACAAATGTAGATGTCGCTACAATTACAGTGACCCTTGGAGACGAGGTCCTGACGGAGGGCGTTACTTTCTATGACAAAGATTTCAATGTTATTGAAATGCCTGATTTCAAGTTCGTAGCCAAGAAGGCCGGCGATCATGTGATCTGGGCAAATTACGGCACTTATGAATCTGATGAAATCACCATCAAGGCGATTGATGTACCTATTCCGGAGACTCCAGCCGATCCTAAGCCTGAAAGTACATCTTTCAAGACCAGGGTGCTGATGACTGAATTTACAACTACAGGTTGTGCCTATTGTCCTAATATGAAGTCGCTTCTTCATAGAACTCTTGAAGATGCTGAATATGCAGACAAGGTCGTTCTTACGGCTTGCCATTCAGGATTGATCAATGGAAAGGCTGACCCGGCTTATGTTAAGACGACGTTTGATGATTTCTGTAGTATTTCGGGCTTCCCGACAGTTAATTTCGATATGTATTATTCGTTCGGCAATTATACTGTAAGTAAATCGGAGGTACAAGGAATGATCGATGACTTCCATGCATCCAAGGAGGCTGTTGCTGCAGGTATCGCCGTGAATTCTTCCGTAGATGGTGACAAGATGATTGTCAAGGCTACCGTGAAGGCGGCAGAGGATGGCGTATATCGTGTCGGTGCATTCCTTCTTGAAGATGGAATCTATGCAGTACAGTCAGGTGGTTCTGCTGAAGATTGGATGAATACTCATGATGACGTGATCCGTTTCATGGATTCCAAGTATTACAGCAGTGCAGGCAAGGATCAGTATTTCGGCCATTCTGTAGGTAATATCGGAAAAGGTCAGACAGCAGACTATGTGTTTGATTGGGACCTCGATGTCATCTGGTCGGAAGGTGCGCTTAACGGAGAACTTTATGGTGGTGTCTATTGGGACGAATTCGTGATGGACAACCTTCATCTTGTAGTATTCGTCTCGACACTGGGTGTCGATGACAAGGGCAATCAGTTCTATTACGTGAACAACGTGATCGACTGCCCTGTCAACGGAATGACTCCTTACGAATACAGATAGATTAAAGAAGAAGCATCACTGCGAAGACATACAGGAGAAATCCCTGGAAAGTAAGGTCTCCGTTTGTGCTTCTTGAGATAAGTTCCTCTGTCTCATCGCTTTGGAACAGAGTCGAGAGCTCTCCCATATCCGGGAGGGCTCTTCTTGCATACTTGCGTATCAGATAGCCGTCGCAGAAGAATGTAGCACCTCCGTTCGAGCGGTTCATGGTGATCAGGGTCTTGTAGTCAGAATAATGAACCATTCTGTCCAGAACGGCAGCCGTCCGCGGCTCTAGCCCTGCTGTCATTTCAGCAAACTGTCCTGCTGTAGATGACACAAGAAGAAGCGGCCTGAAGCCTGCCTTTTCGGCGTTGTCAAGGAATCTTGCGGTCTGTGCCCATCTGCCTTTCTTCCTGTCGATGTCATAGACTGATACGATCAGGACCTTGCCCTCTACCGCCATGCTGTCATGGTAGTCTCCGTATGCGTCACGGATGGAAAGGTTTACAGACGAATCTTCATGTCCTTCCTTCAGGACGGTCTCGGTACTTACGAATGTCCATGTGGAGTCAGGGAGATGGCCGAGGGTGAAACTTTCCTTCACTCCGTCCTTTTCATAGATGAAGACTGCCTCGTACAGGTCCGCTTCAGCGTTCTCTCCGGCTGCAAGGACTGCTGCCGGCTTGAATGCCGTGAAGTCGATGAGAGGTATGTAAAGGAGGGAATATACGGTAAATGCCAGTACGGAAACGGTCACGAGACCGAATGACGCGTATTTGCGTTTCCTGTTTCTCCCGAGCATGCTTGAAGGGAAGTAGTATGTCGCGAGAAGGATGCAGAGCACGATGTTCTTGAGGAAGGTCTGCATGTGGGTGAGGTGGATGGCTTCTCCGAAGCATCCGCAGTCCATTTCAGGATTGAAGATGACAAGGAAAAGGGTCAGCACGGTAAAGAATCCCTGAAGGATGAGGGCGGTCAGCCCCATCGGTTTTCTCCATACTCCTGTTATGAGGCCGGTGCCGATGACAGTCTCGGCAAGAGCGAACATCACTCCGAAGAACTTCGAGGTGGGTCCCATGAATCCTATATGCAGGAAATCGAAGTAGCTGTCCATGACCAGGCCTGCTCCGACAGGGTCAAGGAGCTTTACGATGCCTGAAAGGAAGAATACGAATCCTGTGATGAATCCGCAGAAGCGCTTCATGCGCAGAAGTATATATGCCATGTCTTTATCTGCTGAGGGTCTTGTCTACAACGTCCTTGATCTTGGCAAAGATTGCGCCCGGAGGCAGCATTTCGCCATATTCATCGGAACAGTCGATCCTGATGAACTTCGGGTCGAGCCCGCACTGCTCCCTGTAAATGTCCCTGACACGCTTCTGGAACTCGATGTCGGCCTCGTGGATGTCCTGTCCGCCTTCGAGATAATCCCTGTCCTGTCCGCCGCGCTGGCTCTTGAGCTTCGACTCCACGAAGCCGATAGGCACGTCAAGGAATATGTTCAGGTCCGGAACCGGCAGCCCGAAACTGCCGTATTCTGTGTTGAAGATCCAGTCCCTCAGGCGTCCGGCCTCGTCGGCATCCTTGAGCTTGGCGCACTGGTAGGCGATGTTCGAGTACACATACCTGTCGAGGAGCACGGTGCCGCCGGCGGCGAGCTTTTCCTTCATTCCCGGAGCGGCTCCATGGCGGTCTTCCGCGAAGAGAAGGGCCACGAGCTGCGGATGGACCGTCTCGTTGGTGCCGAAGTCTCCGCGGAGGAAACGGCTGATGAGGTCGCCGTAGACAGGGGCGTCATAGCGAGGGAAATGTATGTATTCAAGCTCTCCGAAAATGCTTTCCAGATAGCTTCTGAGCTTCTTTACCTGTGTTGATTTGCCTGCTCCGTCCAGGCCTTCGAGTACTACTAGCATGTGGGGTTGTTTTGGTTCAAACTACAAACTTACATAAAAACTTTCGTTTTTACGCCCGTTAGAATAAAAATCAAGTCCACATACTATCTTTAAAGGTCAAAAGCGGTTATGACTTCTCAGCCAGCCGCACTGTATCTATGTTCAACGAGGTCTATGCCTCAAAAAATTAAAGCCTATGCGGACAGTATGTGGACTTGACGTGCACAAAGATAGCATTTTTGTGTGCATTCTCAATGAAAAAGGTATTCTGTTTCAGGACAAGATCGGAGTTCTCACTCCTGACCTGGAACGATTGGTTGATGTATTGCACGAGCACAGTGCAACTGAGGTGTGTATGGAGAGTACGAGCATCTACTGGATGCCTGTCTGGCGAATCCTTGAGCCGTACTTCTCCTTGAAACTTGTCAACCCTTATTTCATCAAGCAGCTGCCGGGAAAGAAGAGCGATGTCAAGGATGCCGAGTGGATAGCCATATGTCTTTTGAAAGACCTCATCCGAGGCAGTTATGTGC
>JAFTWQ010000010.1 GCA_017465225.1 Bacteroidales bacterium | reverse complement strand
TTTGAGGCATAGACCTCGTTGAACATAGATACAGTGCGGCTGGCTGAGAAGTCATGACCGCTTTTGACCTTTAAAGATAGTATGTGGGCTTGATTTTTATTCTAACGGGCGTAAAAACGAATGTTTTTATGTAAGTTTGTAAAAAATTAGTTTATCATGAAAATACGTTCTATTCTTTTTGCGACAATCGCAGTCGCAGTTCTTGCATCTTGCGCAGGCAAGGTGTCAGATGTTACCGAGATCAGCGGTACAGTAGTCCCTGAAGGCATTTCAGAGGTGAATGTCGTTGTGGGCGAGGCTGTTGATACTCTCGTGCCTGTTGTGGACGGTAAGTTCAGCGTGACAGTTCCGGCTGATGCTGCGGCTCTCGGAACAGTGGTCGCTGCTAACTACGGTATCAATTTCATTTCGGACGGTACTCCTCTTACAGTGGTTCTTGATGAGGAATCAGCTGTCACTTCAAAGTATCCGAAGGTTTCCGTTCAGGAGAAGCTCAATGCATACAATGCAGCAGAAAAGGCTTTCATGGATGAGTACATGGCCAAGCAGAGGGAGATCTTCGCTGACAGCCTTCTTACACAGGAGGAGAAGAGCGCGAAGTTCGAGGCTTATTATGATGAGTTCGTAGGTCCATACGTTGACCATCATGTGGAGGCTGCAAAGGCTAATGCAGATAACTTCATTTCGGTTTTCGCTCTCTCTAACCTCAGAGGCCAGCTTGAGGATGCAGAGATGGAGCCGCTTGTGAATGCTCTTGCTCCTGCTCTTCAGGAGAGCAAGTATGTGAGCGGTATGAAGAAGGCTCTTGAGGCAAGACTCAATACTGCAGAGGGCAAGATGTTCACAGATTTCACAGTCAGCTCGGTTGTAGGCATGACAAGAAGCATTCCTCCACAGCCTAAGTATGCTGATGTGAAGTTCTCTGACTATGTCGGCAAGGGCAAGTATATCCTCGTTGATTTCTGGGCTCCTTGGTGCGGACCATGCAAGAGGGAGATTCCAAACCTCAAGGCTGTCTATGACAAGTATGCAGGTGAGAATTTCGATATCCTCAGCATCGCGGTATGGGAGCGTCAGCCTGTTCAGGTGACTATCGATACTGCTGCAGAGCTCGGAATGAACTGGCTCCATATCAACAATGCAGGCAGCGTGCCTACAGACATCTATGGAGTCGAGGGTATTCCTCACCTTATGCTCATCGGTCCTGACGGAACAATCCTCAAGAGGGGATTCCATGGCGCCGAAGGTATTGAGGCTGCAGTGGCTGAGTATCTTTAATGGATATCAGAGAAAAAATAAAACTATTTCCACATTCCCCTGGCGTCTACAGGTATTATGACGCCGAGGGGAATGTGATTTATGTGGGTAAGGCAAAAGACCTGCATAAGAGGGTTGCACAGTATTTCGTGCCGGCGGAGAGGCTGACGCGGAAGACTGCGGTGATGGTTTCGAAGATTGCCGATGCGCAGTATACCGTGGTGGAGTCAGAGGCGGATGCCTTGCTGCTGGAGAATAATCTCATAAAGCAGTTCAAGCCCCGCTATAACATACTCCTGAAGGATTCGAAGACCTATCCGTGGATATGTGTGACGGCAGAGGAGTTTCCGCGCGTGTTCCTGACGCGCCGTCTCGTGAAGGACGGATCGCGATATTTCGGCCCATACAGCAGCGTTCTGCATGCCCGCAACCTCGTGGAGTTCATCCACAGCGTATATCCTCTGCGTACCTGCAAGCATAAGATAACATCTGATGTGATCCTCCGCGGAAAGATCCGTCCTTGCCTGAATTTCCATATCAAGAAGTGTAAGGGATGCTGCGTCGGTGGTATTTCGCAGAAGGATTATAACGAGAACATAGAGGAGATCGTTTCACTCCTGAAGGGCGGCGGACGCGAAATCATCCAGCATTATAAGACGTTGATGATGGAGGCGGCCCAAAGGATGGATTACGAGCAGGCGCAGGTCTACAAGGAGAAGATGCTGTCGCTGGAGAAGCATTACAGCAAGTCCGTGATCATGAATGCAGCAGTGGGCGATGTGGATGTTTTCTCTCTGATCATCGATGGTCCGGAGGCATTCGGAAACTTCCTCAGGATAAAGGGTGGAGCCGTCGTGCAGTCTCTGAACCTCGGCTTCAAGCTGATGATCGAGGAGGAGCAGGAGGCTGTCCTGGGAACATTCATAGCGGAGATCCAGTCCAAGTTCGGCGAACTTTCCAAGGAGGTGATCGTGCCGTTCAAGCCGGATGTGGAGATTGACGGCGTGGATTTCCGTGTGCCGGTGCGCGGCGATAAGCTCGCTCTGCTGGAACTGAGCGCGCGCAATGCAAAGGAGATGCGCCTGAATGCCCTGAAGCAGCAGGAACATACGGATCCGGACGCATATAAGAATATGGTGATGGAGTCTCTCCAGAAGCAGCTCGGCATGAAGGAACTGCCTGTCCATATAGAATGCTTCGATAACTCGAACATTCAGGGTACGAATCCTGTCTCGGCATGCGTGGTGTTCCGCAATGCAGTGCCTTCAAAGAAGGATTACAGGCATTTCAAGGTGAAGACCGTGGTCGGGGCCAACGATTATGCGACCATGAAGGAGGTCGTGAACAGGAGGTATTCCCGCATGCTTGAAGAGAATCCCGACGATCTGCCGCAGCTGATCGTGATAGACGGTGGAAAAGGCCAGCTTGCCTTTGCGTATGAGGCCTTATCCGAACTGGGAATCATCGGCAAGGTGACATTGATCGCTCTTGCGGAGCGTATGGAGGAGGTCTATAGGGTCGGTGATCCGTACCCTATGTTCATAGACCGCAATTCTCCGGCTCTGAAGGTGCTCCAGCAGATCCGTGACGAGGCTCACAGATTCGGCATCACATTCCACCGCAATCTCCGCAGCAAGGCCCAGGTCGAGTCTGTGCTGAGGTCCATTCCGGGCGTCGGAGAAAAGACCGAGCAGCGTCTGCTGCTGCGTTTCGGAAGCGTCGCGCGCATAGCGGCGGCACCTGTCAGCGAAATCGCCGGACTTGTAGGAGCAAAACTGGCCGGCACCATAAAAGAAAAACTGAACAATAAATGAAAAACAGAATCCTATCACTTTATGACTGGTTCCTCATCGTAGGAGTCATCGCATCGAACATCATCTATACCATTCTTTCCGGTAATGTGGATATTGTCGGCTCGGTTGCCGGCATAGCAGGAGTGCTCTGCGTCGTACTTGTGGCGAAGGGAAGCATATGGAACTACCTTTTCGGTATCATAAATGTGTCGATGTATGCATATATCTCATATAAGGCCGAACTGTATGGGGATGCTGTCCTGAACGCATTCTACTATGTGCCTATGCAGTTCATCGGATACTGGCAGTGGAGAAAGAGGGGGGCGGCCGTATCAGAGGCACAGGCTGAAGGCCAGGGCGTACAGGTCAAGGCGCGCCGCTTCACATGGAATCAGCGCGCTCTGCTTGCCATAGGCTGCGCTGCGGCTGTGATTGCAGTAGGATTCATACTGAAGCATTTCGGTGATCCGCAGCCGTTCAAGGATTCCACCACTACCGTTCTCAGCATCATTGCCCAGGCCCTCATGGCCCTTGCATTCATGGAGCAGTGGGCACTGTGGATAATCACCAACATCGTGAGCGTGGTGATGTGGTGTGTATGTGTGGCCCGCGGAGAGGCTCACGCTGCTGTGATGGTGATAATGTGGGTGTTCTATCTCCTGAATTCGATCAACGGACTGCGTGTCTGGCTCAGGCTCAGCCGAAGACAATGATGAAAAGCGAGGAAGAATCCTCGCTTTTTCTATTCCACCAGGTCAATAGGTCCGTCATATTCAAACTTGAATCCTGTCCCGTCCGGAAGTATGATGTCGGCTTTGACATGGAAATCATTTCCGGTCTTTCTGATCATAATCGTCCCGGATTCGAGTTTCCTGTACTGGGAGTAGTATTTCAATGGATCTTCGTAGATGAAGTAGTAGTCATCGTTGTTCCATGCTCTTCCGACATCTATCTCTGTGCCGTCCAGACTTGAATTGATTCCTATTACTGCGTAGGTCGTCAGCTTGTCTTTCTTCTCAAGCGGAGAGATCCTTACCATGGTGCTTGAGGCGTTTGCCGCATATGCGATAGTGTTTACCGGATATTCCTTTCCGTCGTATGTGTATGTGGCGACAGGTTCCTTTTCAGGTTTCGGAGTGACAACTGACGGCTGCTCTTCCTGTACCTGGGGTTTCTGGCATGATATTGCAGAAATTGCTGCGGCCAGAACAATTGTTATGAATATATGGATGCTTTTCATGGTTATTCAGGGTAAGTTCTGATTGTTTCAAGTGTTGTAGTTCCGCTGATGCGCTTAGGGTTTCTCTGACAGTCCGTCAGGTCATATGAAATCGTATGGCTGCCGTCTGAACCTCGGTCGATAGTGATAGTGCCTCCGTCGATTCTTGCATATGTCTTGCTCCAGTCGTTTTCATACATCTCATAGTACCATGTTCCCGCCATCTTCCATTCTGCAAATACATCAGGAAGACCTGTTACCGCTACGCCCGGCACTATGTTGTCCTTATCCATGGATGTGTCCGGGTTTCTTGGAACCATATGGTATGTTCCGGCAGGAATGCCTTCCTTGAGGTCTGTATCCCATGGGACGAGCATTTCAAGCCTGAGTACGCGGCTTGTTCCGGCTGGCCTTTCGAACGGGAACTCGGCACCATCGTCAACAAGGAACAGAAGGAAGCAGCGGTATGACTCATCCATCAGTCTGAAATAGTCCCCTTTGTCCACAAGCTGTCCTTTGGTGAACGTAAGGCCGGAGATGTCTGTCTTCAGTGTGCTGTTAGGGATTTCCTCCGGCACATTGTTTCTTGGCTCGACCTTTCCTTCCCATCTGAAGTATCTTTTCGTGTACTTTTTTCCTACAAGTATGCCGTCTATACTGTATGTGCCGTCATTGCTGCCGATGATGCTTACAGCGCCTTCATCCAAGAGGTCGTAGTCCATTTCGGTGCTCCCGTCCATTACTTCTGCATAATATGTAGCGTCTGCAAGATCCAGGCGCTCGCCACCGGGAAGGTCAATCGATGTCATATATCCGTTCACAAATGTGCCGGCTGCAAAGTTTCCGGAATTGGTCATTTCCGTGTAGATGTCTTCCAGATATTCCGGGTCAGCACTCTGACTCTCGTCAAACTTCACGTTCAGCAGCATTTGAAGCACGTGTCCCGGTCCTACAGGAGCTCCTGTCTCATCGATATCCATGTCGGTGTATAACTTGATGACCCAGCCGTCGGAAGTGGCTTCGCCGATGTCGTCTCCGTTGTAGATGAATTCAGCGTTAGTGAAGGTTATCGTATCAGGTACGCTTTCGACAAATCCTTTGTTATCTTCCGGTATCGTCTCTTCCGGCTTGTCATGGACAGGGTCCTTCTGCGGGACTTTTTCGCATGACAGGCATAGCATGATACCGAGTGTCAGATAAAGGTAAAAGATGATGTTTTTCATGTCAGGTCGGTTATGTTTCAATAAGATACAAATATAATGAAAATAGCGTGATGTTTGTCCTGGAGAGAGTAAAGCGGGCTAAAATTTTTATTTTTAGTTTTTTTTTACTTAATTTGCATCGTTTTAGCGCAAATACGTGTATTAAAATACTAATTAATTAATTAAAAATTTAACGTTATGGCTAATATTGCAGAAGACGTAAAGGCAATCATCGTTGAGAAATTGGGCGTTGATGCTTCAGAAGTTACTGAAACAGCTAGCTTCACTAACGATCTCGGTGCTGATTCACTTGACATCGTAGAGCTTATCATGGATTTCGAGAAGAAGTTCGATATTGAGATTCCTGATGATGACGCAGGTGACAAGATCGCTACAGTAGGCGATGCTATCAAGTACATTGAGGACAAGGTAAATGCAAAATAATTTTGTCTGAAACAGACAGAAAGGGCTGGTCGACTGACCAGCCCTTTCTCATTGTATGCCGTTCTGACTATTCTGCTGATTTAGGTGCAGAGAATGTGATCTTCAGCTGTGGCTTTGGACCAGACTCGGCTCCAGGGCCGACAAGGACCGCGTTGTAGAATCTGTCCTTGTCAAGCATGGTTGAGGTCTCCTGGCTTGAGGAGTTTCCGTACATGCTGCTGGCATACATGGCCATCATGTAATAATTGTAGTAGTTGCTTCCGTAGCCGCCATAACCATATCCGCCGTAGCCGCCATATCCACCGTATCCATATCCGCCGTAACCGCCATATCCTCCATAGCCGTAGCCATATCCGTACGGATCATACATCATGTTGTTGTAGTATGAGCTGTAAAGGAGATTGTTGTATGCGCTGGTTGCGGTAGTCGCTTCTTCCTGCAGGACTTCATCGAACATGGTCAGGAACCAGATGTCATATTTTTCGATATTCTTCTCGAAATCCTTGTCATTCCTGTCAAGCTTCACGATCTCCTGAACGTGATGGCTTATGTCAGGACTGTAGATGCAGAGAGACCTGTTGATCTTTCCCTGGTTCTCGGAGCTTATGCTTGAGTCGGTAAGGCCTGCATATGACACGTATTTGCCTTTGGTGCTCCTGAGTCTGACTGTAGGACTGAGGATGGAAGGATATCTGTCAAGTGCTGAATAGTCTCCCTCCACGTTGTATGGAAGAATGATCGTGGCCTTGTTGATGACTACCTCCGAAGGATCCTTGATGTCCGCTTCTGCAATGAGCCTTTCAGCGATCTCCTTGATCTCGATAGCCTTTACGACAGGCTTGATTCCGCTTCCGCCCTCTACATAGAGCTTGTCTCTGCTTCCGGCTTCCCAATTGCTTATGAAGTCCTTTGCGGACTCATGTGAGCTTGAGTTGAATGCAAGCTGTGCAGGGTACTTCTTGGCGTCGGCTTCCATGAACTCTGCTGGGCCGAAGAAGAAAATGAAGGATGTGTCGACAGGTTCGTCATGGCCGTCATATTCTGCAGTTATCTTGAGCTCTGCGTAGTTACCCGTGAGATATCCGTATGAGTCTGTCTGGATGCCGAGGTTGAACATGTTGATTCTTCCGCCCTCGCCGGCCGGACTGTCTGTCGTGATGTAGATTCCAGGGAGCTTCTCTATATAGTAGTCGATGCTGTCGAGTCTTGCAGACTTGAGCCTTTCCACATATGATTCTGCGAACTCAATGCTGAAGTCGAACGAAAGAGAGTCTCCTCCGTCATATACAGGGACTCCGGCTGTGATTCTTTTGCCGAGGTCGAGATATTCATCCCTGATCTGCTGGTTCATGAATGCGCCGGCATACAGTACTGTCGAGTCAAGCGGCTTCTTCAGTTCCGATACATAGATGTTCTGCAGGATCTTGAGCTGGTTGTCCTGTACTGTAGACAATGTGTCCCTTACTGCAGAGAGGTGGAACTGTCTGATCTTTGTATTCTTTCCGAAATCTATCGAATCCAGGAAGGGAACCAGAGTGAAGCTTGTCCCTTTCACGCATGTTCCGAGCACACCGTCGTTTATCGCTCCGAATGTGAATCTTGTGGAGCTGTATCCGCTGAGACTGTCGGCTGACTGAAGGCAGATGCCCTCAAGGTCTTCAGCAGGAGGTGCATACACATCCCACTGATGTTCCAGCGGTATGAAGTTCTCTCCGAGAGTCTCGTCGACGCTCACACATGATGCAGAGCCAAGCAGTATCGCACCGATAGCCGCAAGGCGGCTGACTCTGCCAAAAAATCTGAAATTCATTATAACTGATCGTAAAAACTGTTGTAATCTTCAATGTATGAGCCGTCCTTCATGGCTTCAGCGCTGTATGGGAGTACCGGACATCCGAGGCTGTTGCTGTAGCTGACAAGCTCTTCATGAACTCCTTCGGCACCGAGGATGATGCCGTCCGAGTAGCTGGCCGCGAGTTTCGCAAGATTTATGCCAGTAGGTTCGGAAAGGATCTCTACATCTTTTTCTGTTACGCCTCCGAACAGGACCCTGTCCTTGAAGTCGGCAGGGAAATCGGTTGTCGGGGTATCGTCGTAGAGAGATAGGACAATCTTGCTTTCCGAGAAGATAGGGTCATCGATATAAGCTTTCTTGAGGTATACAGGCAGGATGTGCGAGATCCATCCCTGACAGTGGATCACGTCAGGAGCCCAGCGGAGCTTCTTTACGGTCTCGAGCACTCCTCTTGCGAAGAATATAGCCCTTTCACCGTTGTCCTTGAAGAATTCTCCGTTCTCGTCATGGTAGATGCTCTTGCGGTGGAAATAGTCTTCGTTGTCGATGAAGTACACCTGCATCCTGGCGGCCGAAATCGAGGCCACCTTGATGATGAGAGGTCTGTCTACATCGTTGATGATGATATTCATTCCCGACAGGCGGATCACCTCATGGAGCTGGTTCTTCCTTTCGTTGATGCAACCGTATCTCGGCATGAATGATCTGATCTCCTTCTTCCTTTCCTGGATACCCTGAGGGAGGTATCTTCCGATGTTCGCGATCTCTGTCTCCGGAAGATAAGGGAATATCTCCGAATTGACGAAAAGAACTCTTTTGACCGAATTACCCATACTGCTTAATTTTAATGACAAAATCTCTACAAAGGTAAGAAATATTTTTGAATTTCACTATCTTTGACCCCGATATGGCCAATAGAGACAACAGGATGATGCGCAGGAGGCTCATGAACGCCTACCTGTCTTCGGTCATCAGTATCAGCCTCGTGCTGCTGCTGGTGGGCGTTGCGAGTATGCTTCTGGTGAATGCCAAGGGGGTTTCCGACTATTTCAAGGAGAATATGCAGATATCGGTGATGATGAAGCAGAACGTCACCGACGAGGCTGCCCTGGAATACAAGGAAGTCCTTGATGGCGAGAGATATATCAAGAGCACGTCTTTCATTTCGAAGGAGCAGGGGCAGAAGGAGCTTGCGGAGCAGCTCGGTGAGGATTTCCTCGATGTGTTCGAGACATCCCCGATACCGGTGTCCATAGATGTCACCCTCGAGGCTGATTATGTGTCGTCGGACAGTCTTGAAGTCGTCAGGGCTGAAATCGCGGAAAGCCCTCTTGTCGAGGAGGTCGTGTACCAGAGGTCGCTCGTGGATGCCCTGAATGCCAACCTCAGCAGGATATCGCTGATCCTCAGTATATTCATCGCGCTTCTGCTGTTCATCTCTTTCGTGCTTATAAACAATACCGTAAGACTCAGCGTATATGCCAGACGCTTTACGATACATACGATGAAGCTGGTGGGTGCGACGCGTTCGTTCATCCGTGCTCCGTTCCTCGTGCAGTCGGTCTTCCAGGGGCTCTTCGCCTCATTCCTCGCGATAATCGTCCTGCTCGGACTCATGTTCCTGATGAGGAGCGAGTTCGCCCAGCTTTTCGAGATCTTCCGCATGGAGCTTCTCCTGCTGGTGATGGGCATAGTTGTTGCGGCGGGTCTGGCCATCTGCCTCATAAGCACGTACTTTGTCGTGAACAAGCTCATATCGCTGCGTAAAGACGAACTTTATTATTGATTTCAGAATGGAAAACAACACAAAAATGCCAATTACCCTCCGTGGGCTCAAGCTTCTTCTTGTAGGACTCATCGTCATGGTTTCAGGTTACATCCTCATGACCGGAGGCGGAAGCGACAATCCGGAGGTGTTCAACTATGCAATGTTCGATTTCCGCCGTATGGTGGCGGCCCCTATCGTCATCATCCTCGGTATCGTCATCGAGATTGTGGCTATCATGAAGGTTTTCAAGGATTAAGGTATGGAGTGGTTTGAGGCTGTGCTTCTTGGACTGCTGCAGGGACTTACCGAGTTCCTCCCTGTGAGCAGCAGCGGTCATCTTGAGATAGGAAAGGTACTTCTCGGCATAGAGACATCGGATGACCTTCTTTTCACGACAATGGTGCATGCAGCTACCGTGCTGAGTACCATAGTTGTGTTCAGAAAGCAGATCTGGGACCTTCTGAAGGGCTTTTTCTGCGGGCTGAAGGATTGGAGGATCGTAAGGAACGAGGCCGGAAGGAAGGTGCTTTCGTGCAATGACCAGACTGACTATCTGTTCAAGATAGCTTTGTCCATGATCCCTGTGATGGTCGTGGGTCTTTTCTTCAAGGATCAGGTCGAGTCGCTTTTCGGGTCGATTCATGTCGTTGGAGGCGCCCTCATAGTTACGGCCCTGCTTCTTTTCTTCTCTGACTATGCTTCGAGACCGGGACGCAAGTCGATATTCCCGGCAAACGGATACAGGAACGGACTGTCTTACTGGCAGGCATTTGCGGTAGGTCTTGGACAGGCCTTTGCCGTGGTGCCCGGTCTTTCTCGCTCCGGCACGACCATTTCCACCGGTCTTATCTGCGGTGTGAAGAGGGAGGTCATTGCGCAGTTCTCTTTCCTCATGGTGCTGGTGCCTATCCTCGGCGAGACATTCCTTGAGGTCGTGGGAGGAGAATTCGGATCTTCTTCTGTAGGTGTCCTTCCTCTTGTCCTCGGTTTTGTATCTGCCTTTGTATCAGGTCTTTTTGCCTGCAAGGTGATGATTGCCCTTGTCAAGAAAGCCAAGCTCAGCTGGTTTGCGCTTTACTGTCTTGTGGCTGCCGTGTGCATATTCATATTCGCATAGTCCTATTGTAGTACTGAAAGTTTGCTGTCCTGAATTTTTATTGTCACATTGAATCTGTTGTCACCCCTGAATTATTTGTCATCCTTGAATTATTTGTCATCCTGAACGAAGTGAAGGATCTTCAACCATAACATGAAACAGAGCGGCTATACATATTTTGTCTCGGATGTCCATCTCGGTCTTCAGGTCAATGACCCTGCGGACCGCGAGAGGCGTTTTGCCGGCTTCCTGCGTTCTCTTCCCGAGAATACGGAGGCTCTTTATCTGCTTGGCGACATATGGGATTTCTGGTATGAGTACAGGGATGTGGTGCCGAAAGGATATGTCCGTGTATTTTCCGCTCTTCAGGATCTTATGGACAGGGGGGTGAAGGTGTATTTCTTTCAGGGGAATCATGACGTGTGGACATACAGCTATTTCGAGGAGCTTGGCATGAAGAAGCTTCAGCAGCCTTATAAGGTCGAGATCGGCGGGCGTGTGTTCTGTCTCGGTCATGGCGACGGTCTGGGCCCTGTTCCTTTCGGATACCGTTTTCTGCGCGGGCTTTTCCACAACCGTGTGGCGCAGTTCCTTTTCAGCCTTCTCCATCCATGGATAGCCTTCAGGTTCGGCAACGGGTGGTCGCGCGGCAACCGTCTGGCCCGTCATGAGGAATATGTGTTCAAGGGCATGGATGAGCCTCTATGCAGGTTTGCGGAAGCATATTCGGCCGAAAACAAGGTGGATTATTTCATTTTCGGACATTATCATGTCCCGGTCGACATGTCCCTGCCGTCCGGAGCGCGTCTTCTGGTGCTGAAGGATTGGATGGAATCATCTCCATACATCTGTTTTGATGGTACGGAGGTCCATATGCTGTCATTCTGAGGAGCTGAGCGACGTGAGAATCCCTACCTGTATTTCTCAGGTATAGGCATTTCAGGCGGGTCTTTCCAGAACAGTGACCAGTAGAATGCCTGAAAATCACCGTTCTCCCACATCACGACGAGCTCTTCCGTAGCTTCGTCCTCTCCTTCCGGATCGTATGGTTTCTTCAGATCGGAGCCGAACATCTTCGCTATGCCCTGCCAGAATCCGGCCGTGATGCCGCTCTTGTAGTCCTTTATTATCTTATAGGATGATTTCCCGACCTCTCGGTCAATGAGCTTCATCAACAGCGCTCCCTGGCTGACGGTCAGGCCTCTGAGCTGGCTCTCGAACACAGAGAACAGCTCGTTCTGCACGCTGTTGATGTATTTTTCCCTCTTTCCTCTCTTGAGATTGTCGGCTGCAATCGTGCTGTCGGCCTCCATCACGAGTTTCTTGGCCACGAGGGCATATGGGTATGCCTTGCTGAAGTTATGTACCAGGCGGTAATACTGCCTCCATTCCCTTCCTTTCATCTTGGGAAGGCGTGAATATACTTTCGATGCGCGTATGTGGTCGATGTATATGGTGTCGTTGCCTTCCACAATGAATTCCATCAGCTGGGCCTCGTCCTTGGGCTGTCCGCTCTGGGATTCCCTGTACTGGGTCACTGTCTCCTGCTTCTTCTTCTCCGCTTTCCTGCGCTTGAAGATCTGGGCATGACATGTCCCATCCGGCGTAGACATAAGCGCCAGGGTCAGCACGGCTATTATATATAAGATGGTTCTTCTCATTCGTCCGATGGGGTCAGTGCACTGCAAAGTTAGCAATCCCATCCATATCTGCAAATTCCTTGCCTTTCCCTATACAAGCGTCGGTACATGGATTTCCGTTTCCATGTACCGACGCTGTCTTTTTTGGTGCTGTAGAAGCGATTTGGAGTAGCGTGGGAACATGGCGCCGTCAATTCATGTACCGACGCTCCTGGAAGGGGTGGCTTTGGCGTGTCCGTATTCCTTTATATTGCAAGGCAACGCCGTATCTGTGCTTCTCCTATATGGTATTGCCTGTACAGGAATTCCGCTATCTGCTGCTTTTCTGTCCGTGACAGATGATATACGGAAACCTTGCCATACCTGGGGACGATGTTCCTGTCTATTTCCGTGCAAAGGTCTATGTCTGAAATCTTTCTGTAGTCTGATCGTCCGCTTTCATATATCAGCATCTTTTCCAGAGGCTGGTCTCTGATGCCGTACTCTATCGCTTCCAACCTTACCGGTCCTGTTTCCAGCCTGTCCTTCTCCTGCTCTTTCTCCCATTCTTCTCCGGATTTCCGTGACATGTAGTAGTTGAATGCCCGTGGAGTTGCGTACATGTTTTCGACCTGCACGATATCCAATACGCTTTCCCGCAGAAACACTCCGTTTTCGTTCATCCTGTAATTTGAAGGCCATTCAGCCTTCCTGCCGATGAACCTGTAGAAATGTCTCTCCGCAAGAAGTCTTTCCGGAGGTCTCTTGCCCATCTCTTTCTGAAATATTGCATTGACAGAGCAGTGGGGGTATGCGTATGGTATAGGGACCACGCCGTGATGTAAGGCGTTTCTCAACACATAGGTCATGGCAGCAAGGTGGTGATGGAGCCCGACGACCTCCATGTGGAAATGCAGCTTTTCCCCGACTCTTCCGTGCCTCTGGTATTTATGGTTGAAGTACTTGGAGTACGACTGCCGCATCGTGTACATGAACTCAAGATGGTCTTCCGTCTGGATCATCTTGTGGCTGTGTGTTGACTGGAATGATTCTACAAGACCTGTGGAGCCGGTCTTATAGAGTGCCAGAGCGAAACAGTTGAATCCGCGGTTGTAGTCTTCTTCGTCCCGGAACAGGACTTCGTCGCCTGCAGAAAGGCATAGATGGTAAGTCTTTTTCATAACATTTATCTTTTTCACATAGTCTGTCCCTCCGTTCTGTCTCTCATCTCTCCCGAAATGCATGAAGTGCCGGTAAATATAAGGCAAATCATGTATTTTACCTCCGAAAGTTCCTGAAAATTATGTTGTTTCGTAGCGTCGGTGCATGAATTTCCGTTTCCGTGTACCGACGCTGCCTTTTTTGGTGCTGTGGAGCTGGTTCGGGGTAGCGTGGGGACATGGAACTGCCAATCCGTGTACCGACGCTGTTGCCTGTTGCCGGCAGGGGAATGGTTGAGGGGAAGTCTTCTGTTTCCGGAACCTGTCGGATGCCGGATGAAAAACGGTGTCTGGCGCTTCCGGAACCCCCTCGTGCCAAAGTCGATTTACGGGATTTTGCCTACGGTCGAAAATGTGCGGATAAATTTACGAACACCTTCCGTAACTTCATGAAATTGCGCATTTTAGCTTTCAAAAACTTTGGTCGAAAATATGTGAAAAATTTTGTAGATGGTATTGCGGTTTCAGAAAAAATGACTATCTTTGCAACCCAATAATTGAGGACGACTCCGCCCAACCAGCTGATACTCAATTAGTTAGGGATATTGTGAAATATTTTCATTAAAAGTAATAGAGCAATGTTACAACCAAAGAAAACCAAATTCAGAAGGCAGCAGAAAGGCCGCATGAAAGGTCTCTCACAGAGGGGAAACCAGCTTGCGTTTGGCTCATTCGGCATCAAGACCTTGGAGAACTGCTGGCTGACAGGACGCCAGATCGAGGCAGCTCGTCAGGCTGTATCACGTTATATGAAGCGTGAAGGAAAGATCTGGATCAGAATCTTCCCTGATAAGCCATACACCAAGAAGCCAGCCGAGGTGCGAATGGGTAAAGGAAAGGGTAATCCGGAGGGATTCGTATGCCCTGTAACTCCAGGCCGTATCCTTATCGAGGCAGAAGGCGTATCACTTGAGATCGCAAAAGAGGCACTCCGCCTTGGCGCTCAGAAGCTTCCTGTTACTACGAAGTTCGTGGTACGTAGAGACTATGTAGAATAATTTAATGGAGAAAAGAAAATGAAAGCATCTGAAGTACGTGAGATGTCAATCGCAGATCTGCGTGAGCGCATCGAGATCGAGAAGGCTAATCTCGACACAATGAAGGTTAATCACACAATCTCTCCATTAGAGGATACATCAAAGATTGCAAAGGCAAGAAAGGACATCGCACGCATGATGACTATCCTTGCTGAGAAAGAGTCACAGAACTAAATTATTGAATTCTCATGGAAAGAAATCTTCGTAAGGAAAGAATAGGTGTTGTGGTCAGCAACAAGATGGACAAGTCTATCGTGGTTGCAGTTGAGAGAAAAGAGAAACACCCTATGTACGGCAAGTTCGTAAAGAAGACCACAAAGTTCGTTGCTCACGATGAGAAGAACGAGTGCAGCATCGGCGATACAGTTCGCATCATGGAGACTCGCCCTTTGAGCAAGACAAAGAACTGGAGATTAGTAGAAATCGTAGAAAAAGTTAAGTAACAATGATACAGCAGGAATCACGTTTACAGGTGGCAGACAACAGCGGTGCAAAGGAGGTTCTTTGTATCCGTGTTCTGGGTGGTACCCGCC
>JAFTWQ010000049.1 GCA_017465225.1 Bacteroidales bacterium | reverse complement strand
CCCGTTCACAAGGCCACGGGCGGCCATGGTTTTCCTTATGTTACCCTCCTGAACCCCTGCAACGTATTCTAAAATAAAATAGCTATTCTTTTGATAATCAAAGGAATAGCTATTGCTTTTGTATGGAATATTTTGTATATTTGAAGTGCGAAAACAAACACAAAATCCATACGATGACAAAGGTACTATATAAATCGTACACTCAGAACGATTTTCTTCTTTTTCCTCCGTGCATTGGTGACTTTATTCCCGAGAATCATCCGGTTCGCATAGTGAACGCCATCCTTGACAACTTCGACATCAGCGAAATCGAATCCACTTATAAAGGAGGCGGCACTACTAGCTATCATCCGCTTATGCTCCTCAAGGTAGTCGTATATGCGTATCTGACAAACGTCTATTCCGGTCGCCGCATGGCTTCGCTGCTTGAAGAGAACGTGATCTTCATGTGGCTGAGCGGCATGAACCGCCCTGACTTCAGGACCATCAACCGCTTCAGAAGCGAAAGACTTGCAGACGGACGCTTTGAGTCCATCTTTCGCCAGGTAGTGGAGCTGCTTCATGACGAAGGTCTGATATCTCTTGACGTACAGTATATTGATGGAACCAAGATAGAATCGGTTGCCAACAAGTACACCTTTGTCTGGAAGGGTTCTGTAGAGAAGAACAAGGCGAAGCTCATAGCCAAGGTTGACGGTGTCCTTAAGGAGGCTGAGGCGGTTCTTGAGGAGGAGAACGCAGATGAACCTCAGGAAGAAATCACCAAGGAGGATCTTCAGAAGCGTACTGACCGCATCCTTGAGAAGATGGACAAGGAGGGCGTGTCTGACAAGAAGCTCCGCAAGGCTGTAAGCAAGATAAAGGAGGAAAGTCTCCCGAAGCTGGATGAGTACGACAAGCATCTGGAGATACTCGGTGAACGCAACAGCTACAGCAAGACAGATCCTGACGCCACGTTCATGCACATGAAGGAAGATGCTATGAACAACGGTCAGACAAAGCCTGGTTACAATGTGCAGATAGCTACTGAGAATCAATATATTGTAAACTACGACCTGTATTGGAGACCGACAGACTACGGTACTCTCATTCCTTTTCTTGAGTCTTTCTATGATAGCTATGGCTTCTACAGCAGTGAGATAGTTGCAGACTCAGGATACGGAAGCGAGCAGAACTATGAGTTCATGTTCGCCAACGGCATGACTCCATACGTGAAATACAACCTGTTCCACAAGGAGATGAAGCGCAAGTTCCTGAAGAATCCATTCCATCAGGCGAACATGTTCTACAATCAAGAGCAGGACTTCTACATATGCCCAATGGGACAGCGTATGGAGCATGTCGCAGACAAGAAAACAGTCTCAGACCTCGGATATGTATCTCACACATCATTATATAAGACAGCCAATTGTTCAGGTTGCCCGCTTCGTGGCATGTGCTACAACGGAAAAGACGACAGAAGGACTATCGAAGTCAATCACAGAGCCAACTCATTCAAGAACTCGGCAAAAACATTGCTTACAAGTGATCGTGGACTGATGCACCGCAGCAAAAGACCAATCGAACCAGAATCCTGCTTCGGAAACATAAAGTTCAATCATGGCTTCAAGAGGTTCCATTTGAAATCCACAAGAAAGACAAAAGTAGAATGGGGATTGGTGTCACTGGCGCACAATCTCAGAAAGTACGTCGCTCATAAAGCAAAAATCAGAGAGAAATATGCTCAGAACATGATGATAGTGATCGAAGAACCATTGCTGAAGGTTGCTGTGTAGTTGTCGGAAGGCTCTGACAGAGCGTGGCCGGCCGCGGCCTCGTGAGCGGCTCCCGAAGGAACGCAGTTCCGAAGGGTGGATGGAGCGAAGCGGAACTCTGGCGGAGCCTTCCGACAACTCACGTCACCCTATATAATGCAAGAAACCGACCCTTTTGGGTCGGCTTCTT
>JAFTWQ010000048.1 GCA_017465225.1 Bacteroidales bacterium | reverse complement strand
TCCCTTAAGATGACCAGCCAAGACCTCCCACTGGTTAATTTGGGAATCGGAGAGCTGTCGGAATGTGCGGGAGATCTTGGATAGTCGGTTTCTTGAGACCGCCTGAGCGGGCGTAACTATCTTGGAATGCTGGGCACGTGAGGAGAGGATGTTGCGGCCCTTGACATTGCGGGCGGTGACATCCTTAGCTGTGCCGGCGAAGTCATTGAAGGCTATTGAGGGTTTTACGATCATAAGGCTACGGTGCAGCCCCCTCAATTCCAAAGGCAAAGATAATGATTTATTTAATATGTTGTGCAATAATGTTTTAAGATTTTATAACTAAAGTTTCGCTTTATGTAAAACATAAAGATTTTTGACGAACTTTGCATATCATAACCTTAAGACTATGCCGAAATATATCCCCAATTCCAGGTTCACTGATTGCTATGCATCAGTGGGCAACATTACATTCTATCACAGGGACGGAGAGTGTTTCTTCCGCACCAAGGCGAAACCTGTGTTTCCCGGCACAGCTGGCCAGCAGGTGCAGCTGTCCATCCATCAGAGAGGTATCCAGGAGTGGAGGAACCTGGACCACGAGGAGCAGCTGGAGTGGAACGCCCTGGCCAGAAGCGTCAGCTCCAAACGTCCACCATTCAACAACTCAACACACATCAGCGGATACAACCTCTTCATGTCCGCCTATCACGGCCTCGCCTGTATAGGCGACGAACGCATCCCGGAACCTCAACCCATTCCGGATTTCCCTGTCGTATGTCTTGAGATGACATCCTCAACAGTCACCAATGAAACAGACCTGCAGATATCCTTCCGTATCACCGGAGACACCATCCCCGAGAACATAAGGATCGTCGGCAAACTCCAGCTCACCGCCCCAGGCTACAGCCCCCATCGAGGCAAGTTCAGGAACTACGTCAGCACCATAGACAAGGATGGCCATGTGACATTCATCATGCATGAATATAAAACCCTCTCTGGTCTCAACCTTCGGGAGTTCCAGGTACACATGAGATACTTCCTCATCGATGCGGATAGCGGACACAGATCCAAAGAAACACCCTTTTCCACATGTATAGGAATATAGGGTATCTATATATATTGTAAGTCTTAAGCTCAGAGGTAACTCAGAGGGACCTCGAAGGAGTTTCCGAAGTACCATGACAGAAGTCCGGATGGGCCTCACTAATACATAAAAATATACATCACCATCATCCCCTCCGAGCGGGGCACGACGTTAACGACTGCACCGACGCGGAAGCGTCCGTCAGCTCTCTCTGGCCTATGGTGTTTGACGGTGGTTTTCGCGTCAGCGAAGCGGATGCGGAAACTGACGGCAAATGCCATAGGGGGCAAGGACGTTAGTCCGCGGCAGGAGCCGGACGAACTGAGGTTCGGGCGGGAGATAAGGGTCTTTCCGGCTCTGGCACAAACCTACACTAAGAAAGACAAAGGCTACGGCCTTGATGCGTGCCTTGGCGAGTCTGTGGGATTTATGGAGAGAAGCGAATGCGGAACGGAATAAATCACACAGTCTCGCCCTGCCCGCCCTCGGAAGAGTTGTAAGACTTGGAGTGGAACCGAAGGAACGAATGTGACGTAGGTGTAGCAAAAAGACTTTCAAGTCTGGAGAGGAGAAAGCGGGCAGTATTGACAACATCGGCGTAAGCCGATACCTTGCCTATGGAAGGCTTTTATGACTGACTGAGCTTGCGAAGGAAGTGATAAAAGACTGGAGAAGGCCCGCAGCTGCGCTGCTAAGGCTGGCAATTTCCTTCGGACTTTCGGCCCTCGAAGAAGAAACAACCATTCCCTTACATACTGACATTCATTCGAAGAACACTCCCTACGCACCCATCGCCGAAAGTCCTGGGCTTTCCGACGGACTTGGAGCGCGTTAGTCCCTGAGGGAAGCCCACAATTGCCAGCCGCCTCGACAGAGAGCGTTTACGCACTTACTTGCGAACGTGCTCAAACACAGCTCCTTAACATAATCGGAATTGTGTAATCAAGCCACAGCTTGCTCTTGGCTTGTTACACAATTTAGATCCGATTATGTTATGGCGCGGCCGGAAAGCACTGACCTTCGGGCGAGGTACTCCCTGCTCTCTGGCGATCATTCTCCCCTGTGGGGTCGGGGGCATTACAAGCTGGAGTCTTTTGGCTTTTGGGGGAGGAAATTTTGCATAAAGAACGCAGAGATTTTGTCCGTAGGCAAAATCGCGGAGTTCGCAAAATTTGCCGGAGGAAAAAGACGAAAGTCTCCAGACCGCTGTTTCTTTATATATCCTGGCCGAAGGCGGGGATATTGTTGACGGGAAGAGGATTGGCGTTCTGATGGAGTGCAGCGGAGCGGAACGGAGGCAGAATGACAATCTTCTGATTCCTTATGCCCATTAGGGCAAGTCTTCTGACAGCTCGTCTGACAGAAGTCTTGACCGGGCTTTAATGTGCAGCGGTGGCGTCAGCGAGTCTTCGAGGATCTGCTTGCAGTCCTTGAAGTCTCGCCTGTGCGGTGGGAATAGATGGTTGCCTTTGTTGGCTTTCGTAGAAAGACGACAAGGGCAAGTGCCGCTTTATATATACAACGAATCCTCGACACGGTGCCTAGAATTGTAGCTCTTGTTAGATAAATGTGAATTTGCCTTAGCGTCAGGATTAGTGTGCAAAGATGAATCCGAAGTAGATTCGTGGTCCTGTAGGCTTGTTAAGACCGTCTGAGTTGATTGCGAGGAGCCAGTCCGCTTTAAGGGTGAGTCTGAGGGCTTCGCCTACTGCGTATTCTACTCCGATGTATGGGTCGATGGCAAAGAAAGGCTGCTTGTGCAGTACTGATTTCTGTTCCAGTTCCCAGTCGTGCTTGTCTCCTTCAAACATATAGAAGGATGTTTCCATTCCTCCACCAACTGTGGTACCTACGTATGGAACGAATTTGCCTTTCTGCCAGTACCAGTCGGCCAATACACCTGTCCAGAACAGTTTGTTGTGGCTTCCGCTTTGAACATCTTTGCTGATAGGGGCAGTCGAAAAATATCCTTCAAATCCTGTTCTGAAATGCTTAGTAAGGTGCAGTTTTGCACAGCCACCTATGCCGAAAGTCGGACTGCTTATGTCTAAGTTGTATGGATTGTCTCCTCCGAACTGATATCCGGAATGCAGCATCATACCGCCTGAGAAGCCTTTAATTACTTTCTTTTCTTCTGCGTGTGAGATTGTAACAAATAACACCGGCAAAAGTGTGCTAAGTAGCAGTCTGTGAAGTTTCATAGTCCGTTTGGTTTTATTTCTTATGTCCAGGTCCTTCGGGGAACCAGCCTTTGCGTACACGTTCGCGCTGATGTATAACTTCCAGTATGCTCCAGAATGAAGAGAAGGCAACCACGCCAAGAATGGTCGACCATATAAGGTGGCTGACCATTATAGAGGCAACACCGAAGAACACTCCTGCAAGTGCGAACAATATCCAGCTTCTGATACCGATGTAGTATTCCGCCTTGATTACAAGAGGATGGAATAATCCTATTATAAGAAATGTGGACAGCCCCACGAGAAGTCCGATGAAATTCATAGTTAAATTCAATTATGAGTGTAAAGATTCTCGATTTTGATTGGGATCACATTCAGCATCTTATATGATGCATTTCAATTCATCCATTGCGACCAGGCCGTTTGCTATGGCGTAGATGGTCAAGCCGGCTTCTGTGTGAATCTGGAGTTTCGCAGAGATATTGCGTCTATGGGTTGCAACGGTGTGGATTGAAATATTGAGTTTGTCTGCTATTTCCTTGTTAGAATAGCCCTTTGCGATACTGATGACGATTTCCTTCTCACGCTGACTGAGTATGTCGGCTTTTTCATCATCTTCAATCATGTTATCCTCTTCAGAAACTATCATATAGTCTCCTCTTTCACGAATCTCCTCTTCAAGACTTTGTACGGCAGGAACAAACAGACTATCCTCTAAAGAACAATGAGTATCAAGGTCTTGAGCGCAGTTAATGATGTCATAGAGAACAGAATACAACAGGTTGTTGTCCTTTTGTGGGTAATATCTTACAATGATATCCTTCAACTCCTTTAGTTTTGACTCGATATGGTTGTGTTTACGTGCAAAATCTTCTATGCAGTAATCGTTGCTCAATGAGCCGGAAATAAGCCCTTCAACATATGAGAATACAACTTCATTCTCATACTCCATGTGCCTACGCACCTCTGTTACATACTCATCATAGAATTTCAGAATAAGGTATGCAATCTCGTCTGTTCCGGAACAATCAATAGCCTCAAGCAGATTTCTCTTGATCATTGGCAGCTTAAAATCGAGAAAATATGAATGAGCTCGTTTTAGATAATTGATAAGAGATTGGAGTGACAGACGGTTACAATCAAACTTACGTCCTAAGACATAGTTGGCCACACAAAGAAACGTATCGGTGTCGATGTGTTGTTCCGCACAGACATCCTTTACGTTCTTTTCACCAAATCCTAAAGAAATACCGAATCTGCTCATTACCATCAAAAGGGATGTATCCGACTTTATGAGATACCTCATCTTGTCGGATGGTGAAAGTGGCTTTATCTGTTCTGTTTCCATTTATTGCGCAGTTTAAGACATAAGTTAATCGGCTGCAAAGGTGGGGGTATTTTATTGGATATACAATACTTAAAAATCGTTAAGAGTAGCTTAAAGTTCTGATATCAAAATACTTACTTTTGAGTATTTACTGATATGATTTCCCAAAATACCTTTGCAGCCGTGTAATTATGACTGCAATAATATGAGATTTACATTATTATTTTTAATCGTTTTAGGCCTGCTTATGCCGGTAGCGACTGATGCGCAAGACCGTCTTCAGATTGGAGGATATGGAGAAGTGGTGGGCACTTATAACTTCTTTAGTGATGAGTATTTACGATATACGGACGCAAATTCCTACAAGGATGCCCCTGGACACGGACGTATAGACATCCCTCATTTCGTAATTTGGCTCGGCTATGATTTCGGAAAAGGATGGTCGCTCGGAACCGAGATCGAATTCGAGCATGGAGGTACGGAAAGCGCAGTCGAAATCGAGACCGAAGAGGCAGGAGAGTATGAATCGGAAGTCGAGCGCGGAGGCGAGGTTGCCCTTGAGCAGTTCTGGATTCAGAAATCCTTCACCCGGGCGGCGAATCTCCGCTTGGGACATATAATAGTTCCTGTAGGTGCAACGAATATGTATCATATGCCTACGGAATTCTTCACGTGCTACCGCCCGGAAGGAGAGAGCACGATTCTCCCATGTACATGGCACGAGAACGGAATAAGTTTCTGGGGACAGGCCGGAGGCTGGAGATACGAGGCAATGCTCCTTCCTGGACTTGACTCAGACCGTTTTTCAAGCCAGAACTGGATTGCAAGTGCATCCGGAAGTCCATACGAATTCAAGATAGGTAACACTCTGGCAGGGGCATTCCGCGTTGACAATACATCTGTCAAAGGCCTCAGACTTTCGTTAAGCGGCTACGCCGGCAATTCATTCAAGAATACCCTTGCTCCCACCGAGAGCGACAGATACAAGGGTGTGAAGGGTACAGTGATGATAGGTTCATTCGATTTCTGCTACAACGCACATAATCTGATTGTCCGCGGCAATCTTGATTACGGACATCTCACTGACTCATACGCAATTACAAAATTCAATATGTCTCTTCGCAAGGACTCCGTATCTCCACAGCAGACCGTTGCATCTGATGCTGTGGCAGGTGGCATCGAGGCCGGGTACGACATATTCGGAGCAATTCCTTCGATGAAGGGAAAGGATCAGAAGTTCTACGTATTCGGAAGATATGAATATTTCGATTCCATGTTCAGGGTTGCAGAAGGCTTGAATGACAGCCGGTGGTGCGGAAGACAACGCGTTGCGGCCGGAATCAATTACTATCCGATCAGTGACATCGTCATCAAGTGTGAATACAGTCACGGATTCCTTGACCCTATCTATAACAACGAACCGGCAATCTCAATAGGTGTTGCCTTTGCCGGATTGTTCAAAAGAAATCATTAAAAATTAATAATATATGAAAACATCAAGACTATTCATTTTATTAGCTGCAGGAGTGCTTGCACTTGCTTCCTGCGACCGTAGCCGCATCGATCCGACAGATCTCGATGCAAAGGAGACAACATTCAAGGAGATCATCACTCCATACGTAAACAACACAGTTATTCCTACATATAAGGGTATGGCAGACAATGCGGTTCTTCTTGCAGAGGCATGTGCTTCAATGC
>JAFTWQ010000047.1 GCA_017465225.1 Bacteroidales bacterium | reverse complement strand
GGACCGTTATAGTTACGGCCGCCGTTTACTGGGGCTTCAATTCAATGCTTCTCTTGCGATGACATCTCCTCTTAACCTTCCAGCACCGGGCAGGTGTCAGGCCTTATACCTCATCTTTCGATTTCGCAAAGCCTTGTGTTTTTGCTAAACAGTCGCCTGGGCCATTTCTCTGCGCCTCACCTGCGTGAGGACCCTTTCTCCCGAAGTTACAGGGTTATTTTGCCTAATTCCTTAGCCATGACTCACTCGAGCACCTTTGGATATTCTCCTCGGCCACCTGTGTCGGTTTACGGTACGGGTTGTCAATATCTGATGCTTAGCGGCTTTTCTTGGAAGTACGCTTCCCCCCACTGTCACCTCAGCCGTAGCCTCGGTGTACTGTCACCCTTCAGCAAGACTATGGGATTTGCCTCACAATCCTCTACCTTTGGGCTTCAACCGGCTATTCCGTCAGCCGGCGGAGGTTCCGCCTCTCCGTCCCCGCATCGCAATATTGACAAGTGCCGGAATATTAACCGGCTGTCCATCCGATACCCCGCCTCTACAACGGGTTCTCGTTAGGCCCCGACTGACCCTGATCCGATTAGCGTTGATCAGGAACCCTTGGCCTTCCGGTGTGAGGGTTTCTCACCCTCATTGTCGTTACTTATGCCTACATTTGCTTTTCCGGACGCTCCAGAAAACCTTACGATCCTCCTTCTACGCCGACCGGAATGCTCCCCTACCAATCTTTTCAGATTCCATGGCTTCGGTGGTGTGCTTAATGCCCGCTTATTATCCATACCCGACCGCTCGACTAGTGAGCTGTTACGCACTCTTTAAATGAATGGCTGCTTCCAAGCCAACATCCTAGCTGTCTCTGCAGTCGGACCTCGTTAATGCAACTTAGCACACGCTCCGGGACCTTAGCCGATGGTCCGGGTTCTTTCCCTCTCGGGCACGGACGTTAGCACCCGCGCCCTCACTCCCGAGTACCATCATGCAGCATTCGGAGTTTGGCTGGGGTTGGTAGGCGGTGAAGCCCCCGCACCCAATCAGTATCTCTACCTCTGCATGACTATTTCTCGAGGCTGCCCCTAAAGGCATTTCGGGGAGTACGAGCTATCTCTCAGTTTGATTAGCCTTTCACCCCTACCCACAGTTCATCCGAATACTTTTCAACGTAAACCGGTTCGGTCCTCCAGTCAGTGTTACCCGACCTTCAACCTGACCATGGGTAGATCACAAAGTTTCGCGTCTGCCTCCACTGACTCTAACGCCCTGTTCGGACTCGCTTTCGCTCCGGCTGCGTGCCTCAAGGCACTAAACCTCGCCAGTGAAGAGCAACTCGTAGGCTCATTATGCAAAAGGCACGCCGTCACCCCAATGGGGCTCCGACAGCTTGCAAGCGCACGGTTTCAGGTTCTTTTTCACTCCGTTACTCACGGTTCTTTTCACCTTTCCCTCACGGTACTGGTCCACTATCGGTCTCCTGGTAGTATTTAGCCTTGGCGGATGGTGCCGCCGGATTCAGGCAGGATTCCTCCGGTCCCGCCCTACTCAGGGTGCCCCGCTCCTATAACACGCCTTTCGCCTACAGGACTATCACCTCCTATGGTCGTCCTTTCCAGAACTGTTCTGCTAAACCTGTTATATGATTCGCGGGCCCTACAACCCCGAAAACGCCGTAACGTCTCCGGTTTGGGCTGCTCCGCTTTCGCTCGCCACTACTCGCGGAATCACTTTTGTTTTCTCTTCCTCTGCCTACTTAGATGTTTCAGTTCGGCAGGTTCGCCTCCTTTTAAAGGATGTCTGGCCTTCAACCAGACGGGTTGCCCCATTCGGAAATCCGGGTATCAACATTTATTTGCAATTACGCCCGGCTTATCGCAGCTTGTCACGTCCTTCTTCGCCTCCAGGAGCCTTGGCATCCCCCGTGCGCCCTTGGTTACTTTGTCAACCATAAACGACATCACGTCTTAATGCTCGCGCTCTAATATTATCTCGTATTTCTACTTTCTTAGTTGCTCGATATTCGTCAATCTCTTGACTCGTATCTTCTCGTGTCTTCTTCCATCATGTCAATGAACTTCAGGTCTTTTGCAGACCACGTGGAGAATAAGGGAGTCGAACCCTTGACCCCTAGCTTGCAAAGCTAATGCTCTGGCCAACTGAGCTAATTCCCCTCCTAAACTATCTTCGTAGTCCCGGGCAGACTCGAACTGCCGACCCCTACATTATCAGTGTAGTGCTCTAACCTACTGAGCTACAGGACTTCGTCGAATCAGCGATGCCTCCGCATCGGAACGAGCCCTTCCGGACCCTCTCCTTTGTTCAATCTCTATAATCCAACATTCAAAGCCTAAAAGATAAGTTTTCTAACCTATCCAAAACAAATCCGCTCCAGAAAGGAGGTATTCCAGCCGCACCTTCCGGTACGGCTACCTTGTTACGACTTAGCCCCAGTCACCCCGTTTACCCTAGGCAGGATCCTATCCCGACTTCAGGTACCCACGGCTTCCATGGCTTGACGGTCGGTGTGTACAAGGCCCGGGAACGTATTCACCGCGCCATGGCTGATGCGCGATTACTAGCGATTCCAGCTTCACGGAGTCGAGTTGCAGACTCCGATCCGGACTGAGACCGGCTTTATGGATTAGCTCCCTGTCACCAGGTGGCTGCCCTCTGTGCCGACCATTGTAGCACG
>JAFTWQ010000009.1 GCA_017465225.1 Bacteroidales bacterium | reverse complement strand
TGTAGTTGTGTACACACGTACGCATACGCCTCTTCTCTGAGGACAAGCATCCAACGCGCGAGATTTGCTCTTCTCGACGATAACCTCGCGTCCTTTGCGAACTAATTGTTGAATTGTAGGCATAAATGTTTGTAAATAAATTATTTATGTTTCATTCCCCTATTTTTGGGGGCTGCAAATATACGAATAATTTTTTATTTATCAACAAAAATATTGTTTTTCAGCACTTTGGAGTGTTGATAACTTTCCTCTCGACCCCTGCGAGATTCCCGGTCAGGCCGGGAATGACGGAGGGAGCGGAGATATCTCCACACCCAGCGTTCCTCCCAGAAAAACACAATGCCATCCCTCCCGAAGCGCAACGACAGACCGTCCGACAACTTTTTGGGCGATTTTATGTCGGACGGTGCCGAAAACGGCGGTGAAACATCCCAAAACGGGACCGTCCATCATGTTTTTCGCCATTTTTATGTCGGACGGTCTGAACAGCAACATTTTCCGGAAGATATCTACACGGGATAAGAGAATCTTTTTATAGATTTGTACTGACTTCATGACATTTCAAGGGAGATGCGGAGAATGACAGAAGAGAAGGAACGAGCAAAAGATAAAATGTATGAAAAGAACTTACCATCTCTGCCTTTCGGCAGGAGAAGAGGCCTTGTTCAGGGACCTCGAAGACTACTACAGAGGATTCAACTGTTTTGCTTTGGCGCTATACAAGACCGACAGCACCGGCCTTGTCGAATCATTCATGTCCACGCATGCGCACAAACTCGTGCAGGCTCATGCTCCAAAAGACCTGATGTTCAACTTCCGTAATCCGTACGCCAAATATTTCAACAATAAGTACGGCCGGTCGGGCAGGCTTGGGGAAGACATTCATTTCACATTAGAAGTGGTCGGACATCATCACACCATTGCAGCTGCGAGCTATATATTAAGGAATGCTCTGCACCATGGTGTTGCCCCGCTGCCTTTTGCTTATCCACACTGCTCTGCAAACGCCATCTTCCGGAGAGAGATGGGCAAGTTACATGACGAAGCGTTTCTGCCGGCCAGATCATATTCAAGATTTCTAGGAAGATACGCAGAATATCCCGACAGTTACAAGATGACGGCAAGCGGAGTGTTCACCAGGGAAAGCGTGCTGGACATCCCGCAGATGGAAGCCCTCTACGGGACACCGCGAGCGTTCAACTTCCATATGAGCAGAAAATCATCGGAGGAGTGGGAGGCGGAACAAAAGAAAGACGCCAACGGCCTGCCTCCCATCAATCTACTCAGCATTGAACATGGGGTAAACATGCATGATGAATCCAAGATGCTGATATTTGAGAGCGGGAAGGCTGACTGCAGGAGTCTGTCAGATATAGATCTTTGCACGGAACTGGACGCGCTGGCCCGCAACAGGTACGGCAGGCAATCCGTATATCAGCTGACATTAAAAGAAAAACAGGCCATAGCCGAACATTTTTACAGGGTTCGCCACCTCAGCGAATCCCAGATACGCCGTTGTCTTGTGCTTCCGAAATAAACTCCCGCCACCTTATGACCGGTCTCTGACATCCCATTCTGACCGCCCACCTCTGGCTTCCAGACACCGTCCGACAACTTTTTGGGCGATTTCATGTCGGACGGTGCCGAAAACGGCGGCAAAACACCCCAAAACGGGACCGTCCATCATGTTTTTCGCCATTTTGATGTCGGACGGCCAGCTGACCACTCTGCCATCTCTAAAGATTCCCGGTCAGGCCGGGAATGACGAAGAGAGCGGAGCGGGTGGAGATATCTGTTTCTATGATAAATTGCAGGATATTCCATAACTTTTTGTATATTTGGGAGTTGGGAGATTCCCGGTCAAGACGGGAGCGACGAGGAACGACTTGACGGGAATGATAAGAGACGATATTATGGGAATGACGGCGGGAAATGAAATGTGAGGAATGGCAGAGGCGGCGGGCAGGAAACAGAGCAAATTTGTAAAATCACCATACTGCTTAACGATTATGGATACTGACCGGAAATGGGTTGTCGTCCGTATTGATGGGAAGATAGCCTCCGTATCGACTGACTATAAGGCGCTGGCGGACATTGCCGCCAGGATTGCAGCGCAGAAGAGCCCTGCATATGCCAGGATATGCGCTGAGACCGTGGACTTCGATCATGTCTGGGAACTCCGCAGAAGCACGGCATGGGAGGACCTGCTGCTGTTCGGCACCGATTTTCAGAAGAAGGTGTGGAAAAAACTTTTCGGACTCAGGGAAGAGGCACGCCCCCCGCATCTGATCAGCTACAGCGACTTCGCTGACTTGTGTCAGAACAAGGCCGGCGTGCGCGCGGTCGCCCATGCCATCGGACTGAATCCGGTATCCGTCATCATCCCATGCCACCTTGTAATACCAAAGGAATCCATCGACAAGATAGCTGCAATACAAAAAAGAGCAGAGGCCACCATATTCAAGGGTGATGACCTCTGCATGAAAAGCATCCTTGACAACAATTCCATCGATTTCGGCGAATATGCCTTAGGAAAGAGACTCAAACGCGAACTTATAAAGATGGAACTGGAGCAAGGCATCAATCCTTAAGATGCACCTCGATCACATAATCCACATCTGCAGGCGTCTTGTCGAGCTCCACAAACAATTTTCCGTCAGACACTTTGTATTTCAGTGAAGCGCCGTCCTTCATGGCCTTCACCGACCGGACCTTTGTCCCGACAGGAAGAGTTACGGAGCCCACTCCTTCCAGAGGCTCGATAAGATGCATGTATATCACATTCCCCTTCCTTGTGGTCACTCCCCAGCTCTGCTCCGGAATACCCGAAGCATCAGTCCCATAGACCGATTCACCAAACTGCTCCATCCATCTGCCTATGCCGGCAAGACGCTCGACGGCGGCAGCTGGCAGATTGCCGTCAGGCTGAGGTCCGACATTCAAAAGAAGATTCGACCCTTTCGATGCGGCCCTGACGATAAGACGTATCAGTTCATCAACTGATTTATAATTCTGATCCTCAACCTTATAGCCCCACATCCCGTTCATCGTCTGGCACATTTCAAGCGGAAGCGTGCTCACTGTCTGATCCGCCGCCCATCCGGTCGTATTCTCCCCCGGAAGATCTCTTTCGAACATCTGGAAATCCTCGCCTTCAAATGGAGTAAGATGATGGTTATTGCCGATGAGGCATGAAGGATCCACGGAGTGGATATGCGAATAGATTTCATCAAGACGCCAGTCGAAAGGCTGCGGATCGCTGTCATGGTCCCAAAGGCCGTCAAACCAGATGGCCCCTATGTCTCCATAATTGGTCAGCAGCTCGGTCAGCTGATGTTTCATGAACCTCATATAACTGTCATAATCCTGCGAATCACCTCTGCGTCCCGTATTGAGTCCGGTTCGTCCTACAGGGTAATCCTCCCGCGTCCAGTCGAGAAGAGAATAATAGAAGTGCAGGGCAATTCCTTCGTCCCGGCATGCCTCAGCCAGCTCTGCCACGATGTCCCTCTTGAACGGAGAAGCATCCATGATGTCATAATCCGACACTTTCGTATCAAACATGGAGAATCCGTCGTGATGGCGAGTCGTGAAACATATATACTTCGCTCCGGAAGCCTTTATCGCCTGCACCCATTCACGCGCATTGAAAGCCGCAGGATAAAACCCGCCGGCAGCTTTCGCATATTCCTGAGCATCAACGCCCCTGTTCATATACCACTCACCCTGGGCGAACATGCTGTATATCCCCCAATGAATGAACACACCGAACCTCTTGTCGGCAAAGGCCTCACGGGCTTCAATGTTTTCCTTTGTCGGAACATATTCCTGCGCCAGGGCAGGGAACATAGCTGCAGCAGCCAATATTGCCGCAATACATCTTTTCATAGGCATAGTCATTTGATTATCATTGTTTCGTCGTGATCAGAATCACGCCACAGGCGCCTCTGGCGCCATAAATCGAAGCAGACGCATCCTTCAGCACTTCCACCGACTTCACATCGCGGGGATGGAGGAAGCTTATGTCATTGACCTCAACCCCATCCACAATAAGCAAAGGATCCGTCGGGCTGTTGATGGAATTGATACCCCTTATGGTAAACTTATAAGTATTACCCATCTTCCGCACCTGAAGGCCAGGCACTCTGCCCTGCAGATATGCACCTATATCCGAATATCCGCCAAGCTGTTCTTCGTCTATCTTCACTCTGGACACAGAAGTAGTGAGGGTCCTTCTTTTTACATAACCATATCCTATATTAACGGAATCAGAAGACTCCATCGCCATCTTGACGGAGTCTCTGGCCATAGCCTCGATGCGCCTCTGTTCCCGCCTCGCCTTCCTTTCCGCCTTGCGGTCCTGCGCATAACCTGTCATGGCCATCATGATGACAGCCACGACCATCAGAAATCTTTTCATAGTCCGGTCAATTCTTCAGATAATATGTAACGGAAGTTACAACCCTCACTTTCTTTATATAAGGGGTGTTGCTGTCTCTGTTTTCGATGGTGAAAGTGCCCTGGCTGGCAGTCTTTATCTTTCCGAGCCTGCTGTCCGAGTCCTTCGCGAATTTCTCGGCAGCCTCACGGGCATTGACCGTAGCCTCCTCGATCATCGAAGGCTTGATCTCATTCAATCCCTCATACTTGAACTCCACAGGATTCTCCCACTCGTTGCTGCCGCCGGTAACGATACCCTTCTTGAGAAGCTCCGACTGCTTCGACATCAAGGCAAGCACAGCATCCACATCAGATGTGCACACCGTGATCACATTCTTCGCTATATAGCGGAACGCCCTGTTGTTGTCGCCATACTCATTCGCAAGCTTGTCGGATATCTGCGGCACCGCAACCGTTATCTCCCCGGCCTTGATTCCGCCGGCCTCAAGGAAAGCGATGATCTGTCCGTTATAAGTATCCGTCTGATCATATATGGACTGGACATCATTTGCCATGACCTTATAGACCACCGGCCAGATGACCTTGTCCGCCTTGACCTCGCGTTCGCACAATCCTTTCACATTGACAACGCGGTCATACGAACGATATTTTTCCACAGCCCTCGGAATCATCATTCCAAGAACGACAAGACCTGCCATAATGAACAGTCCGCTGAAAAATTTACCTTTATCCATATCAAAATGTTTATTGCAGCCATAAATATAGCAAAAAACGCACTAAATGACAGCAGACCACTCAGGAACAAGTCCGTTTTTCTCAATCCAGACCCCAAAAAAACAAAAAACCTACAATTTTTTCAAAAAAAGTTCAAAAAAGTTTGGAAGTTTCAAAAAAGTGCGTACCTTTGCAATCCCAAACGAAAAGTACGGGTCTTATGCGGAAATAGCTCAGTTGGTAGAGCACAACCTTGCCAAGGTTGGGGTCGCGAGTTCGAGTCTCGTTTTCCGCTCCAAAAGAGTCAGCAGAAATGCTGACTTAAATTATGAAATAACCAGACGTGGTACAATTATATGCAGGTCGTCCTTTACTAAGGTCGGCTTTTTTCTTTATATACCGCCCCCTACTTTCTCTTGCGATAAGCTATCTGCATATCCTCGTAATACGGCATCTCATGCGATACGACGGTACTGTAATATCTGTCAAGAGCCGACATGAATGCAGGGTCATCGGCCTTGACCGTACCCTCCCATTCAGGGCTGGCATTCCATGCCCTCTCGAATATTCCGCAGACCTTCGGGAATATATAGCTGGTCACGTGATCGAAGTTTCTGATGGTCTCGGTCCAGAGCTGCGCCTGCACTCCTAAGATATTCTCCTTCGCCTTCAGAGGAGTCTTTCCATCAGGCAGATCTGCGATATCACGCATCTTCCCATTGTCATCCCATCGCACAGAACGATATACATCATATGGGAGAAGAGAGAAGCTGCGTCGTTCATCGACAAAGCCACCCCATGAAAGTCCACGCTCCGTCTTGTCCGGAGTATAGGCGAAATCCACATAGGTATTGGTCATGTTGGAAAGGATCGCAGGGACACCGTCATTGGCATATGCATATGGATATTCCTCCTGACCGGAACCGGTGTGCCAGAAATTGATCGAATAAAGATTCTTCTTGAGTCTCTCATAGACATGGTCTTCAAGATCCATCACAAGCTCCTGCCATCCCGAAAGCTTCACTCCCCTCGCTTCTGCTATATCAAGGACATTTTCGATATAATATGATTTCATGAGCTCGATATTATCCCATCCTCTCTCCTTCATTATCTTCTGGCAGGACGGAGATCCGACCCATGCTCCATGCGGCACCTCATCGCCACCGACATGGATGGCCGCAAGCGGCACACCTGCCTCCTTATGATACGCAATCAGCTCGTCGAAGACTGTCTCTATGAATCTGTAGGTCGAAGGAAGAGCCACATTGAGCGCATTGTCCCTGTAGTACTGAATTGAAAGATACCTGGATTCATCATCTTGTTCGCTGAGAAGATATGAATCATCGCCCGTACGCTTCGCATAAGCCTCCATGGCCTTGATCGCAGCCCTTGAATGGCCCGGGGTATCAAACTCCGGAATGACCTTTATACGACGTTCCCACGCATATTTCAGTATCTCCATATAATCTTCCTTGGTCAGATGGCCGTTGGCAGTCGAAGACATGTCATCAGGATCGATCCGGCCGTTATATGAAGGCATAAGGCATTCTGTCTCGACATATTCGCCTTCCGCATTCTTCTCCGGGAAAGCATGGCGTGCACCGTATGTCGTAAGATCCGGGAATTTTTCAATCTCAAGCCTCCATCCCTCGTCATCACCGAAATGAAGATGGAAGATGCTTACCTTGTAATGGGCAAGGATGTCTATAAGCTTGAGGATATTGTCCTTCGAGGTGAAATTTCTGGATATATCGAGCATGAGTCCACGGTAGGCAAGGTCCGGCCAATCCTCTATGAGCATATTCGGCAGCTCGTTTCCGCCGGCATTGCGCCTTAAGTTGTCAAGAGTCACTTCAGCATAGAATGCGCCATCCTCATCAGCCGCCTCTACCTTGCATTCCCCGTCAAGGGTTATCCTGTACCATCCCGGCTTTTCAGACTGGACAAAAGCCACCTGGGGCATTGCATCCACCACCGTCACTCCCTCTGCCGGGTCCACCTTCTTAAGAGAAGGTATCATATCCCATACGGCTGTCTCTACCTGATTGTAAGGGAAATCCGGAACCCTTTCAGCAGGGAGAAAGACATATTCCGCCTCCAGCTCCACGACTTTGCCGTCATGCTCGAGAGAAAAGCCTTCCGGAGCCCAGCTGTGACGCTGAAGAGGGCTGTCCGCATAATGCACGACGAGGTCCCTGCCATCATGTTCATAAGGAGTCATGGCGTACCAGCAGCCGTGATGCAATGCGATCTCGCCTTCAGTACCTTCGACCGTACCGGCAGATATATGATTCGACGAGAGCCATATCTTCCAGTCTGTACCTTCCGGGGCATTTACGACAGTAAGGGTGTGGACAGCCTTGCCTGTTGCAGGATCGGTTTCACCTTCAGTCCATATTACACGTACATCATCCTTGCATCCAGCCATAAAGAACAAGCTGAAGAGCATAAACAATACAGATAACTTTTTCATACTGCCGTATTTATACAATAAAGGCACAGGGATATCCTGTGCCCATATGAATTAATTAAAGTGATGTCTCAAACTCCTTGAGGAAGCGGAGGTCGTTCTCGAAATAGTTGCGGAGGTCGCGCACCTGCCACTTGAGCATAGCGATACGCTCGACTCCCATTCCGAATGCGAATCCGCTGTATTTCTTGCTGTCGATGCCTGAAGCTTCGAGGACGTTAGGGTCCACCATACCGCAGCCCATGATCTCGAGCCAGCCTGTACCCTTGCAGACATTACATCCCTTGCCGCCGCAGATGTTGCAGCTCACGTCGATCTCGGCAGACGGTTCTGTGAACGGGAAGTATGACGGACGCATGCGGATCTGAGTCTGTGCTCCGAACATTTCGCGGGCGAAGAGGAGGATCGCCTGCTTCATGTCTGCGAATGTCACGTTTTCATCTATGTAAAGTCCCTCTACCTGGTGGAAGATGCAGTGTGCACGTGCAGAGATAGCCTCGTTACGGAACACACGGCCAGGACATACGATACGGATCGGAAGCGGCATCTTCTCCATCGCGCGCACCTGCACTGAAGATGTGTGGGTGCGGAGAAGGACAGGATTATCGCTGTCGCTGATGAAGAATGTGTCCTGCATCTCACGTGCAGGATGTTCAGGCGGGAAGTTCAATGCCTCGAACACATGCCAGTCATCCTCGACCTCCGGGCCTTCTGCAACGTCATACCCGAACTTGCGGAAGATGCTTACGATCTCCTCGCGTGCAATCGATACCGGATGACGTGATCCGAGCTGTACGGGATCTCCAGGCATTGTATAGTCAAATGAAGCCGCACCGGCTGCAGGTGATTCTGCGGCAGCTTCCCTAAGTTCCTCGATCTTTGCAGCCGCTGTGTTCTTGAGCACATTGAGCTTCTGTCCGAACTCTCTCTTGAGCTCCGGAGCAACTGTCCTGAACTCATCGAAAAGAGCGGTGATCGAACCCTTCTTTCCGAGAAGACGCACACGTGCCTCCTCTACTTCCTGCTCATTCTTGCATGTCAAAGCTGCAATTTCGGCCATCAAGGCCTCAATTTTTTCTTTCATATTTTTTAACTTTATACTTCTATATCAATTTCGCATCCGTAATTCGGGGCAATTTGCGGACAAAAGTAGTAATTTAGCATCTCTCATCCGTAAATTCGGCCTTTTTACGGACAGGTTATTCTTCAGCAGGATATCCGATAGCGACAACGCAGTACGGACGGAGACCGTCCTTGATACCGAGAAGATCGCGCACATAATCCTCCGCCTTGGCACCCTCCGGCTCATTCTTGAGACGCGGACGGCCGTTGCAATGCACCCAGCAGCTGCAGAGATCCATCGCTGTCACCGCAAGCTGAACGAATGTAGCCGAAATGGCGCAGTTATCCACCCAGAGATCGGTCTTTGTCTCATCGCCTAGCACGACGACCGCCGCCTGAGCACCGCTGAGAAGAGCGGAACCATAATCACGCATCTGCGACAATGCATCGAGGGTATCCCTGTCCTCGATGATCATGAAAGCCGAACTGTGGCTGTTCCTTGAAGACGGAGCTGTCTCCGCAACCCTTACTATCGCATCCAGCACTTCCCTTTCCACAGGTCTGTCGGAATATTTCCTGACACTGTGCCTTTTCTCAATTACTTCTAAAAAATCCATTATATCTGATTTAGATCCTTCGTTTCACTCAGGATGACAATTACTTACCCTCGGCCTTCGCTTTACGCTTAGCCCTTGCCTTCTGCGCCTTTGCCGCACCCTGCTTGAGATATGCAGCCCACTGTTCGTCAGTAAAGAACCTGCGGTAAGCGGCATCTATCTTCTCCATCCATTTGTCCTGCACGGCTACGTACATGGATGCATTGGCCACCTTTCCCTTCCTTAATTCTTCATATTCCGCCATCATGCCTGCGAAATCATGCTTCAGGGTCGAATCCACATAGAAAGCCTGCCAGTCCTCAAGGTCAAGAACCCTCTGAAGCCTGTCAGCCTCCATTTCGGCCTGCTCGTATATGTCCGGCTGTTCCTGCTGCTGGGCAAATGCTTCCATTCCCACAAAAAGCATGATGAAAGCCGCCAGAAGGCGCACGTTCAATTTCATAACTATCGATTTTTTTTATAGTTTTGCAAAGATATGCTCCGTTGTCATACAGAGAGCATAAAAAACTGCACAAAAGTAAATAATAATAACAAAAGTACAAAATGAGAAGACTTTTAACCACCCTTCTGCTTTCAGCAGCGGCGACGCTTTCGCTCAACATTGAAAGCCAGGCATGCACGAATGTCCTCGTGACAAAAGGTGCCAGCACCGACGGATCGAACATGATTTCGTATGCTGCCGATTCACACCAGCTTTACGGAGAACTTTATTTCGCCCCTGCAGGCATCTGGAATGCAGGTGACATGCGTCAGATAAACGAGTGGGACACTGGAAAGTTCCTCGGATACATCCCGCAGCCGGCAAGGACATACCAGAGGGTCGGCAACATGAACGAGCACCAGCTCATCATCGCCGAGACCACATACGGCGGACGCCCTGAGCTCGAGGACCCTAAAGGAATCATGGACTATGGCTCGCTCATCTATGTCGCTCTCGAGAGGGCGAAGACAGCGCGCGAAGCCATCGCTGTGATCGTAGACCTCGCAAACACATACGGATACTATTCAAGCGGAGAGTCCTTCTCTATCGCTGATACTGAAGAAGTATGGGTCATGGACCTCATCGGAAAGGGACCGGATAACAAGGGCATCGTATGGGTTGCAAGAAGAGTTCCTGACGGATATATCTGCTCGCACGCCAACCAGGCCCGCATCAGCACCTTCCCTCTCAATGACCCTGAAAACTGCATGTACGCCCCTGACGTGATCACATTCGCACGCGAAAAGGGATACTTCAGCGGCGCTGACAAGGATTTCAGCTTCTGCGACGCATATGCACCGCTCGATTTCAGCGGAATGCGCGGCTGTGAGGCACGTGCATGGGCAGCGTTCAACATCCTCTGCGACGGCAAGTTCACCTTCGAGGATGAGAACGGCAACGTCGTGACCAAGGATGCATATGACTATATCGACTACGCGATGGGATGGGACAAGAGCAAGAGGTTCCCACTCTTCGTGAAGCCTTCACGCAAGATCAGCGTAAAGGACGTTGCTGATGTAATGCGTGACCATTATGAGGGCACTCCTATGGACATGACCGTAGATGTTGGAGCAGGCGGAAACGCCCTTCCATACCGCTGGAGACCTATGGGCTTCGAGTACGAGGGCAAGGAATATGTCAACGAGAGAGCGATCGCAACCCAGCAGACAGGATTCTGGTTCGTGGGCCAGTCCCGAGGATGGCTTCCTGATGAGATCGGAGGTGTGAACTGGTTCGGATGCGACGATGCCGCGACATCATACCTCACCCCTATCTACACATCGACATACGAGGTTCCTGAGTGCTTCCGCGTAGGAAACGGCAACATGATCACATATTCCCCTACATCTGCATTCTGGATGACAAACCGCGTTGCAAACGCATGCTACAAGGCATACAACATCATGTTCCCTACCGTTGACGCAGCGATCGACGCATGGGAGGCGGAGATGGCCGAGGCTGTTGCCAAGGCTGATGAAGAGGCTCTCAAGCTCTACAATGCGGCCCAGGACAAGCCTCGCAAAAAGATCCGCAGGAACGACAAATGCCGCAAGACAGCCGATCCATATCAGGATGTACGCAACTACCTCACAGCTTTCTCGACAGAAAACGCACAGAAGATCTTCGACAGATGGGTTGAGCTCGAGCAGCTTCTTCTCGTGAAGTTTATCGATGGTAACGTAAAGGCGCAGAACGAGGACGGAAGCTTCGTTACAAACGAGCACACAGACTGCATTCCAGACGGAATCACACAGCCGGGTTACACCGACAAGTGGAAAGAAGCCGTCGCAAAGGACCATGGAAAGACAATCGAAGTGAAATAAGCTTAACCACAACCGGACACTGATATGATCAAGAAGACCTGCCTTACTGTCCTTGCATTCTGCCTTGCCATAGGCATGAATGCACAGGATCCGCTCCCTAGATACAGGGCTCACGGAAACCCGATCTTCACCCACAAATACACCTGCGACCCTGCAGCGATGGTGAAGGGTGACACTCTCTGGCTGTTCACCGGACAGGATGTAGCCGGCAATCAGATGGGCTACCACCTGACCGACTGGTGCGCATTCTCGACCACCGACATGCAGACATGGACAGAGCATCCGACTCCGCTCAAGAGCACGGATTTCTCATGGAACGTGACCAATGACGCATGGGCCGCGCATGTAGCCGAGCGCAACGGAAAATACTACTATTACATAAGCACCAGCGGAGCCGGAATCGGCGTAGCTGTCAGCGACCGCCCTGAAGGTCCGTACAAGGATGCCCTCGGCAAGCCGCTCCTCACCAAGGATGACTGCGAGGGAGCAGACCACGGATGGGTATGCATCGACCCGGCGGTATTCATCGACGACGACGGCCAGGCATACATTTTCTGGGGCAACAGATACTGCTACTATGCCAAGCTGAAGGAGAACATGATCGAGATCGACGGAGAGATCACAAAGCTCGAATTCGACCAGCGCTGGCCGTTCACAGAGGCCGCATGGGTGCATAAGGCAAACGGAAAGTATTACCTCACATATGCTACAGGATGGCCGGAGAAGATGGCTTATGCCATGGCCGACGACATCAACGGCCCGTGGGAGTTCAAGGGCCTTGTTTCCGAGTGCGCAAGCAACTGCAACACCACCCATCCTGCAATCGTCGAGCATAAGGGCAGGACATACATGTTCACACACAACGGCACACTCCCTCAGGGTACAAGCTACAGCCGCTCCGTGACCGTGGAGGAAGTGAAATACAATCCTGACGGCACAATGCAGAAATGCGACATGACCACCGATGGCATCAACGGAGGCTTCGACACCTGCAGCAGCTGCGGCGAGAGCTGTCCTCTGGCGAACGACGATGCATACCTCTTCGTATACTTCACCGACCCTACCCACAGCCTCTTCATGGCAACAAGCTATGACGGATACACATTCAAGGCCGTGAACGGAGGAAAGCCGGTCATCAACGGAAGAGACGTGGCGGAGCAGCAGGGAATCCGTGACCCGCACATCACCCGCGGACCTGACGGAGCGTTCTACCTTGCCATGACCGACCTCCATATCTTCGCACAGAGAGAAGGCCTTCGCGAGACAGAGTGGGAGCGTGACGGCGCACAGTACGGATGGGGCAACAACCGCGGCCTCGTGCTGATGAAGTCATATGACCTTGTCAACTGGACAAGAAGCAACGTCCGCATCGATAAGGCTTTCAGGAAGAAATTCGGCAATATCGGCTGCGCATGGGCTCCGGAGACCGTTTATGACACAAAGAAGGACAGGATGATGATCTACTTCACGATGCGTATCGGCAATGGTCCGAACAAGCTTTACTATGCATACACAAACAAGGATTTCACAAAGATCGTCACGGAGCCGAAGCTCCTTTTCGAGCATCCGGACCCAGCCGTGACAGTCCTCGACGCAGACATCACACAGCTTCCTGACGGACGCTACTGCATGATGTATGTGGCACACGACAACGGCATCGGCATCAAGATGGCCTTCTCGGACAAGATCAACGAGGGATACGAGTACAGCGACCGCTGGATCGACTATGAGGCTACTGCATGCGAAGCTCCGAACGTATGGAAGAGAGGGGACAAGTGGGTTCTCATGTATGACATCTACGGAATCGACCCTCATAATTTCGGATTCGTTGAGACAGAAGACTTTAAGTCATTCACAAGTCTCGGCAGGTTCAACGAGGGCGTGATGAAGACAGTGAACTTCACATCGCCTAAACATGGAGCCGTGATCCGCATATCGAAAGAAGAGGCCAGAAGACTTGAAGAACATTATAAGTAAAAATACCTATAAATAGTGATATGTAAACAACTGATAAATATCTATATTTGCAGAACATAAAGCTGAAAAGCTGACGGAACTGCACTATGATTAACAGGTTTATTACATATATACTGGCCTTCGCGGCCGCAATGGCAATATATCTGCCGGAAGTTCATGCAGGACTCCCGGCAGATGTTGTATCAGAACGAGGGCGCGAAGTGTCGGGAAAGATAGTTGAAGCAGGTACAGGTGCCCCTGTCATAGGAGCTGTCGTAAAGCTTGGAGAGGACTACCTATGGACAACTTCAGACCTTGACGGACTTTTCGCGTTCGACAAGGTGCAGAAAGGAGATTATGTGCTCGAGGTTACGTGCCTCGGCTATGTAAGCGTAGCCATGGAGATCGATGCCTCCAAGGACATCGAGGGTCTGACGATCACCCTTCATGAGAATTCCCTCGCCCTTGACGAGGTAGTGGTGACCGCGCAGAAGGCAAAGGACGGACTCGGCACGTCACACAGCCTTGGAAGAGACGCCCTCAATCACCTCCAGCTTTCAAACATGACCGATGTAGCCGCCCTTCTTCCCGGAGGAAAGACTGTCAACCCGGATCTGACGGCAGAGAATCAGTTCTCGCTGCGAGAAGGAGGATCGGACCTCGGCAACTCCGCTTTCGGAACGGCTGTGGAGGTCGATGGAGTCAGGATCGGCAACAACGCCTCATTCGGTGAAATGAACGGAGTCGATACCAGAAGCGTAGCTGTGGAGAACATCGAATCCATAGAGGTCATCACCGGAGTGCCGTCTGCAGAGTACGGCGACCTCAACAGCGGAGTCGTGAAGATAAACACCCGCAAAGGACGCACACCTGTCAACGTCACATTCTCCGTAAACCCTCGCACATATCAGGCATCGGTATCGAAAGGCATTGATCTTCAGGAAGATAACGGAGTCCTGAACATCAGCGCAGAATGGGCAAGAGCCGTAAAGAAGATCATTTCCCCATATGAATCATACACAAGATCTGGCATCACCCTCGGATACAGCAATACCTTCGCAAAAGTTCTCCGTTTCGAGGCCGGATTCACCGGAAACATCGGAGGAATGAACTCAAAGGACGATCCGGACGCATTTTCAGGTGAATTTGAAAAGGAAAGAGACAATGTATTCCGTGGCAACACCTCGCTTACATGGCTGCTCAACAAGTCATGGGTCACCAATCTGAAGCTCGACGCCTCGGTCAATTTCAACGACAACCTCCATCATTACCACAAATACGAGTCATATGCCTCCAACCAGCCGTCGGTACATGCCGAGCAGGAAGGATATTTCCTTGCCGACAGGCTTCCGATGACATATTTCTCGGATCAGATCATCGATTCGAAGGAGCTGGATTTCGCGGCATCGCTCAAATACAACTGGCACAAGAGATGGGATGACATGAAGAGCTCGCTCAAGGCCGGAGTGCAGTGGAAGGCGAACGGAAATGTCGGAGAAGGAGAATATTATCAGGATCCTTCACTCGCGGCGAACGGTTACAGGCCAAGACCTTATTCACAGTATCCTTTCATGCACAATCTTTCCGTCTATGCAGAGGAACATATCACCCTTCCTGTAGGAAAGACAAAGCTTGAGGTGACAGCCGGCCTGCGACTCGAAAATGTGTTCATAAAGAACTCGCTCTATAACAACAAGACCACCCTCTCCCCTCGTTTCAATGCAAAGTGGGAGATTGCGGAAGGCCTCGCAATAAGAGGAGGCTGGGGCATCACGGAAAAGCTTCCTTCGTATCATATCCTCTATCCGAAGCAGGAATACCGCGACATTCAGACATACGGATTCTCGCACGGAGAACAGACAAGCTATATCTATTATACCCAGCCATATACGGTAACATACAATCCTGAGTTAAGGTGGCAGCGCAACAGCAATTCCGAGTTCGGAATCGATGCATCGTTCGGCGGTATGAAGCTGTCTCTCGTAGGATTCTACAACGTCACCAAAGGTCCGTACAACTTCCTTTCGGTATATGAGCCATATTCATACAACATCCTCCAGCGTCCGGAGGGCTTCACCATGCCTTCGGATCCGAGCATAAAGGTCGACAGCCAGACCGGAATGCTCTATGTCAGAGGAAACGAGGATGAATACTGGACTCCTATGGATGTTAAGGTCACTGACCGCACATTTGCCAAATCAAGCAAGCAGAATAATGGCGCGGACATAAAGAGGGCAGGTGCCGAGCTTGTCGTGGAATTCCCAGAAATAGCTCCGATCCGTACGACTGTCCGCTTCGACGCGTCATACACCCACACCCGTTATCTGAACGAGCAGTTGTCGGCTTATTATCAGAACGGATGGTCACACACATCCCTTCCGGACCGCTCATATCAATATGTGGGAATCTACGCAAACGGTGGTGGTGCCACCAACCATGTGGCCAACGGAAAGATCACGCACAATCTCGATGCGAACCTGACTACGATCACACATATCCCGCAGGCCCGTCTTATCATCACATGCCGTCTCGAGATGTCGGTGCTCCGCAGAAGCCGCATCCTGTCTATGTACAACGGCAATCCGTACGCATTCACAGTCTCCGACACAGGCAAGACTCCGACCGGAGAAGACATATATGCAGGCAAGTCATATACCGCCGTATATCCTGTTTCATATATGGACCTTGACGGAAATGTACATCCTTTCACCGAGGCTGAAGCTGCCGATCCTGCATTCGCGAACCTCATCCTCAAATCAGCGAACGCATATACATTCGCACAGGACGGATACGGCCCGTACATGTCTGCAAACCTCAGCATCACAAAGGAAATCGGCGACCATGTGTCACTGTCTTTCTTTGCAAACAACTTTACCAATTCAAGACCATATGTCAAGTCGATGGCAACAGGCATCGGGGCGATCTTCACCCCAGCCTTCTACTACGGCCTGACCTGCAGATTGAAATTCTAACCCTGTCATCCTGAGCGAAGCAAAGGATCCTTACAACAAAAGAATGAAGAAGATTTTCTACATATTGACCGTCATCATCTTCGCAGCGTCCTGCGCTGAAATCAGGAATGAAGACCCTTACAAGGAGGGTCTGAACATCCTGAGTATCAACGCAGTATTTCCTGACGGATTCGAAAATACGCCAAAAGACGGAATAGAAGCTGTCATAGAGGACATGAACACCGGAAGCAGATATTCACAGACTTCCGACACCGAAGGTAAAGTTGCATTCAGCCTGCCGAACGGCCTTTACCGCATCAACATGAGCGGAAAGTCTGAAGAAGGCATATTCAACGGCGCAGCCGACAAGGTAGTGCTTTCAGGCGCAGACATGGCCCTGGACCTCAACCTGCTGTATTCAAAGGCCGGCTCGATCATCATAAAGGAAATCTACTGCGGAGGGTGCAAGAAACTTCCGGAGGAAGGAAACTATCAGGGCGACCAGTATTTCATCCTGCATAACAACCATTATGAAGTACAGTACCTTGACAGCCTCTGCTTCGGCACATTGTCTCCTAACAATGCGACCGGAGCCAACCCATGGGTATCGAAGGATGCCGCGACCGGAGAGACTATTTTCCCAGACTTCCTTCCGATAATCCAGGCAGTATGGCAGTTCCCGGGAGATGGCGACGATTTCCCTCTCCAGCCGGGAGAAGACGCCGTCGTATGTCTTCGCGGAGCAATCGACCATTCGGCACAGTACCCGTTGTCGGTCAATCTCAACAGACCCGGATATTTCGTATGCTACAACATCACATATTTCTGGAACACGGCCTACCATCCTGCACCGGGCGACCAGATTTCCAATGACAGGATCATCGACGTCGTGATCAAGACCGGTCAGGCAAATGCCTATACCATGTCCATCAGTTCGCCTACCCTCGTGGTATGGAAGCCGGAAGGCATGAGCATGCATGAGTTCGTGAATGACATCAACAACATTACTCCTGTACCGGGAAGCAGCGTTGACGATGTGGTGAAGGTGCCTTTCGAATGGGTATATGATGCGGTGGAAGTATTTGATGCACGTTCTGCGAACAACTCGAAGAGACTTCCTCCGGAGCTTGATGCGGGATATATCATGCAGACGGACATCTATCTAGGCCGAAGCCTCATGAGACATGTTGACGAGACAGCCAGCACTGCTTCCGGCTATGAGATACTTGCGGATACCAACAATTCGCTGAATGATTTTTATGAAACCGAAAAACAGTCGCTCCATGAATAAGAGAGGATACATATTGGCCGTCAGCCTGATGTTCCTCGGGCTGGCTGTTTCGGCGCAGACATATGAAAGGGTTTTCAGAAACAATCTCTGGAACAGGTCTGAAAACATCAACGGAGTGCGTCAGGACACCGTTTCACGCTCATATGCAGAGGCGTACGGAAAATACTCCGGCGGAGACTTTCGCGACACATGGCAGGCCTCCGAAGGATGGAGTGCAGGAGCCGTGACCGCCAGCATACAGCATATGGAACATATGACTCTGGCTGGTTCATTCTCATTTGACCAGACCGAAGGTTATGACATGTGCGGCTCGATGTTCATTCATCCGGGATTCTATCCTGTTGACCTTTTGGAGTTCACCCCAGGACGCAAGACCATGCAGACCTATTCTTTCGACGGAGGTGTTTCATATGACCTTTCACCATTCTGGAGGATCGGTGCGAAGATGGATTTCGAGTCGGCGAACATGGCCAAGAGAAAAGACCTGAGACATACGAACTGGAGGCTTGACATGACAGTAGCCCCGGGATTCATGTACCATAATGGAGATTTTGCTATCGGCGCGAACTACCTGTTGAGAAAGACCAGCGAAACCGTAGAGGCCGAGCAGATCGGTACGGCAGAATCATCATACTATGCCTTTCTGGACAAGGGACTGATGTACGGAACATATTCCGTATGGAGCGGCAGCGGACTCCACCTCAGCGAGGCCGGAGTGAAAGGATTCCCGGTAAAGGATTTAAGCAACGGAGGAGCCCTCCAGATGCAGTATAAGGGCATTTTCGCAGAGTTCGAATATCTGCACACACAAGGCACTATAGGTGAAAAGGAATACATCTGGTTCCGTTTCCCTGGCAATGAGGCAGGACTGACTCTGGGATACAGCCATAAGGGACATCAGGCAAGGATAGCATTGAAGCGAAAAGACCTGAAACTTGATGAGAGCATCCTTGAGAAAGTGTCGGAAAACGGCGTCACAACCGTTTACAACCACGGAAGCAACAGGATCCTGGCAGAAGAGACCTTGACATTGGCTCCTGAGTATGAATATGTTTCAAGACTGGTTGAAGTGCATGCCGGCGCGTCTCTTGACTGGAAGAACAGCGTTTCTTCGCAGATGTATCCGTATGCTTGTTATCAGTCTCTGATGACATGGAAGGCTGGTGCTGATGTGCTGATGCATCTTGGCCAATTCGATCTTGGTCTGAATGCGGGAGCCGGAAGCGGAAATGTCAGTGAAGGACTCGAGATGGTCAATGAGGTTTCCGGAGTACAGACAGAACCTTTCAGGCTTCAGGAATGGTACGACCGTCAGATGGAATATATGACAGCTTCGCGCGTTGATGCTGGACTGTCATTGAGATACAATTTCAGAAAAGGCATTTATCTTCAGGCCGAAGGCTCATGGGCTCATGGCTTCGGACTCAAGCATATAGCCGGAGCAGACCGCTTTGGAGCCGCATTCAGAATCGGATATAATTTCTGATTGTCATCCTGAGCGTAGCGAAGGATCTTTATATGAAATTATTTATTAACATTTATAGAACTATGAAACGTTATTTTTCAATCACGCTCGCAGCGCTTGCAATCGCAGCCTGCCAGCAGCCGGTACAGCCTGACATGGCTCCCGGAAAGGTTCAGGTCGAGCCGGTCATCACCCGTGCTACAGAAGTGAACTTCGAGAATGGCGACCAGATTGGATTCACAATGACCAAGGTGAACGGAGCAGAGGCATATGCAGACAACGCCATCCTCACCTTCGATGGATCTGTATTCTCAGGCGACCTCATGTGGTATGCAGATGCATATTCGGAGGCTGATGTATATGCATATTATCCATATGAAGCTACAGGCACCCCTGCTTATTATGCTGCTGTCCTTGACCAGACAGCCGGCATAGCCCAGGCAGACTTCATGGCTGCCGCAAAGAAAGGCGTGCTCCCTACTCCTAATGCCATCACAATGGTCTTCAAGCATATGATGACCAAGCTTGTGATCAATATTGACAATCAGTCAGGTGCAGAAGTAAATACAGTGAAGATTCTTGGCGGAGATGCAGCTTGTGACATTGACCTTCCTAATCTCGCAGTCCTGCCGGCAAGTGGCGGTATGTCAACTGAGCTTACTGAAATCACAGCATATGAAGCTACTGCCGGAAAGGTATGGCAGGCTATCGTCATTCCTCAGACTGCAAAGCTTTCAGTCGAGGTTAGCCTTTCAAACGGCAAGAAGATCACCCAGCCTCTCGCAGAGATGACCCTCAAGTCCGGCGGCCAATATACTATCAATGCCCGTCTCCTTCAGGATAATATGATCGTAAGCGCTTCAGGCGAGATCGAGAACTGGACTGACGAGGGCGAGATCGGTTTCGAAGGCGAAGGAACCACAGAAGAACTTCCTGTAGAATTCACTGAGCACGACGGATATTTCGTATATGACGGTATTGAGTATAAGACTGTTACTCTCGCTGACGGCAACACATGGATGGCAGAGAACCTCCGCTTCATCCCACGCGGACGTACAGTGTCGAGCGATCCTGCAGAGGATGCCGGCATCTGGTATCCGGCTGCGAATGCAGAGAAGGTTGCAGATCCTGCACTCGTCGAGACTCTCGGACTTCTTTATGATGCAGCAACAGCATTCGGCGTAGAGTCGATTACAGCTGAAAATGCCGGCACATTCGAAGGTTGCCAGGGTATCTGCCCTACAGGCTGGCACATCCCTACCGTTGCCGAGATGACAGGTCTCGTCGGACATAGCTCGAACAGTGCATTGGTCAACACAGCCGCACCATATTATGACGCCACAATCAAAGGCGCAAGCATCGCAGCTCTCGCCGAGGCAGGCTGGCCATGGCAGTTCGCAAGTATGAGGAACAAGACTTCAGTGACAGGCAAAGGCAGTTACACTGTGACCAACTACAACGGCATCTATGGCATAATGTCATACGTCATCGGCTCGACATTGCATCAGGCCACAACCAATGAAGACGGCAGTCTCAAGAATATCCAGTACCACTACTTCATGCCTCTCTACAACTCATCGAACGAGAAGATCTCTGTTGCATACGGAAACTTCCTTTCCGGTGCATCAGTACGCTGCGTGAAGAACAAGTAACAGACACCGTGACCATTATATTTCTACAGGTCAATAACTTATAAAAGCCTCCTGCCCCCTTTCGGCGGCAGGAGGCTTTTTCATGCAATTGAAAATCAGCAACTTGCGCGACACGCAATCAGAGGGTGGTCAGGATTCCCGCCAGACCCGGTAAAGAAAATTGCTAATGCCGAGGGAATTACGTATCTTCGAGGATTAAAACTATCATATCATGGCAAAGAGATCAACAATAATCAGAAACTGGCCTAAGTACCTCCTTCAGTGGGGAGTGCTTATAGCTTTGATCGTTTTCATAACTGGTATCATTCCTTCGGAAGAAGCTGTGGATCCTGAGGCATATTGCCCGATGGGAGGTCTGCAGGCGCTTGCGACATATCTCGCAAACAACAGTCTTCCTTGCAGCATGTCGTCGCTGCAGGTGATGATGGGTATCGCCCTCGTGGCTGCGGTAGTGCTTTTCAGCAAGCTCTTCTGCGCATACATCTGCCCTCTGGGCACCGTGCAGGACCTTATTGCAAAGGCCCGGAATGCAATGAAGATCAAGAGCATCAAGGTACGTAACGGATCTGCAGCGGACAAGGTTCTCCGTATCGTGAAGTATGTTCTCGTATTCTGGATCTTCTACATGACGGTCAATGCAAGCGAGCTTTTCTGCAAGAACCTTGACCCATACTATGCAATAGCAACAGGCTTCAAGGGCGAGATAACACTCTGGATGTCAATCGTATCCATCAGCGTCGTTATTCTTGGCAGCTTCCTTGTCGACATGTTCTGGTGCCGCTATCTCTGCCCGCTCGGAGCTATTTCCAATTCGCTCAAGTTCTGGCTGTGGATCGGCGTGCTTTTCGGAGTATATTATGTTGCCGGCGTGCTCGGTGCCGACATTCCATGGGCTGTTCTCCTTGGCGGGTTCTGCATTACAGGCTATCTCCTCGAGATTCTGCATTCAAAGCCGAAGCTCCAGATCCTGCATGTCACTAAGGACGACAACATGTGCAACAACTGCGGACTCTGCGTAAAGAAGTGTCCGTATCATATCGATATCAAGTCTGTCCATGACGGCAAGCTTTCACATGTGGACTGTACTCTCTGCGGTGAGTGCGTTGCTGCATGTTCGACAGGAGCCCTCAACATCGGAGTCGGCAGACAGTCGAAGAGCAAGGTATGGAAATATGTTCCTGCTGTGCTTACAATAGTGCTTATCGCATTCGGAATGTGGGCTGGCGGCAAGTTCGAGCTCCCTACCATCGACATGAAATGGGGTATCGAGAATGTTGCAGAAGACGGAACCGTTACAAAACTTGTAGACCAGAACACTCTCCAGACTGTCACCATCGAGGGTCTCCGTTCGGTGAAGTGCTACGGAAGTTCGATGTCATTCAAGGCGAAGCTTGAAAAGATTCCTGGAGTATATGGAGTAAAGACATATGTCAAGAGACATTCAGCTGACATTCTTTATGACCCGGCTAAGACAAATCCTGACAAGATCCAGGAGGCCATCTATGTGCCTTCAAAATTCAGGGTACAGACTCCTGACCCAGCAGAGGTCGACACACTCAAGGTGGTGACTATCAGGACAGAAGGCATGTATGACAAGATGGACATCAACTATCTCGGCATGCAGATGCGTCTGACAGGAAAGAAGATCTATGGACTCGAGACCGAGTTCGCTTGTCCTCTGATCGTGCGTGTATTCATGCATCCGGAAGAGGATCTTGACGAGGACTGGTTCGAGGAGGTTGTAGAGATGGAAGTTCTCCAGATGCCTGTTCATGGTGGCGGAACAAAGGAGATCGAAGTCAACTACAAGTTCGAGGATTACGAGGGTGAGACCGGAAGGATCAGCACAGAGCAGTTCATCAGGAACATGTTCTCACCGTTCAGAGTGCAGTGGAAGAGCCGCATCGAGGCTGCCGAGGGCAAGCAGCAGTACATCTATGAGATCGTGGACAAGAATTACGAGAAGCCTATCATTCTGCGCAACATGCCGTTCCTGAGCAATCATCTTTCAAGGCATGAGGGTGTGGTCGGAGTATATCTCGATCTCAACAAGGATCTTCAGCCTGCTATCCAGATCAGGTATGCCGAGCCTATGACTGAGGCAAAGCTTTGGGAGCTCATGACTATGGAGACATGGACCATCACTTACAAGGCTGATGATGTCAGAGAGGAGGGAGCGAAGATCAGTTTCAAGACTCCTGGTGCATCATACGAATATAATGAATAGTAGCAATTACATTTGAATACTATGAAAGTTATTTTCAAACAGATCATCATTATAGCAGCAGTCGCGTTGATGGGTGGCTTTAGCGCTAAGGCGGACGAGGGAATGTGGATGATCCATGCGATCGATGCTGCTCTTGAGAAGAAGATGCAGGATCGTGGACTGGAACTGTCTGCAGGAGAGATCTACAATGCAGATGCTCCGGGGGCAAGCATTTCCGACGCAGTGGTTTCCCTGGAGTTCGGATGCACCGGAAGCATCATTTCCGACAAGGGTCTCCTTATCACCAACCATCATTGTGCATACAGCGATGTACATGGCCTCAGCACCCCTGAACACAATTATCTCGAGGAGGGATTCTGGGCGATGCATTCCGATGAAGAGGTGAACATCAAAGGCAAGAGAGTATACTTCCTCAAGAGGGTGCTCGATGTCACCGACGAGGTGAACGAGATGAAGGCTAAGGCTGACTATGAGAGCAGGCCGATGGGCATGAGGAAGCTCAGCTACCTTCTTGAGACCAGGTACAAGGAGAATACCGGTCTCGAGGCATGGCTTGCATCGATGTGGGACGGTTCCAAGTATTATATGGCCCTTTATGAGGTATACAGCGACGTACGTCTTGTTGCAGCCCCTCCTGTGTCATCCGCCGCATTCGGGGGCGACATCGACAATTGGGAATGGCCACAGCACAAATGCGACTTCGCGATGTACCGCGTGTATACCGCACCTGACGGATCACCGGCCGCATATTCGAAGGATAATATCCCTATGAAGCCAAAGGCGAAGCTCAACATATCGCTTGAGGGCTATAAGGCCGGCGACTATACAATGGTCATCGGCTTCCCGGGAAGCACAAACCGATACAGCAACTCTTACGAGGTCAATTTCTACGAGACTCTCAGACATCCGATATGCAATACCCTCAGAGGGGCGCAGATGGACATCATAAAGAGATGGATGGATGCGGACCCTGAAATCCGCCTCAAATATTCGGATTACTTCTTCTCGCTCAGCAACGTACAGGAGCTTTACAGCGGCGAGGTTGAGTGTCTCGGAAGATTTGATGTAGTGGAGAAGAAGGAGGCTCTCGAGAAGGAAGTTCAGGCATGGATCGAGGCAGACGATCAGCGCAAGGAGCGCTGGGGCAACCTCCTGTCAGACCTCAAGACAAAATATCTTGCTGTTGTCGAGCCAGAAAAGGACATCAATTTCTTCCGCGAATCCCTGATCAGAGGCACGCGTATAGCAAGGCCTTGCTCGAAGCTCAATGCGTTCCGCACAGCCGTGTTCACAAGTCAGGGCATCACCCCGAAGAAGCCATTTGAACTTAAGGACGGCCCAGATCCGGCTGAAACAGAATTCAGCAGGACATTCAAGTTTATAGGCAAGGACTTCAAGCAGCTCGATGCCTTCATCAAGGAATATGAGACATTCGACCTCAGAGTGGAAAAAGACCTGTTCCGTTATGCCGTAGAGCAGTTCTACTCGAATGTGGATAGAGAATTCTGGGCAGATTATCATAATGAACTCTATAACGAGCATTCTTATTTCCTTTCGGGAGCTGACGGAGGTTTCCGTGTCAACTATGACAAGCTTGCCGACTATGTCTGGAATAACAGTTTCATGACCGACAAGGAGAGGATGGAGAAGTTCATTTCGGAAGAGCATACTCTTGATGAGTATCTCGGAGACCCGCTTTTCCGTTTTCTCCAGACGCTCAAAGTGACAGTATTCAACGATGCTGTCAAGGAGGCAGAAGGAGAAGTATCCCGTACTGAACTGAACAGGGAATTCACTCATGCCCTCTATCAGATGAGGCTTGAAAAAGGCATCCCGCAGTATCCTGACGCGAATTCGACAATGCGTATCACATACGGAACCGTAGGCGGATATGAGCCTCGCGACGGCATGGTATGCGACTGGAAGACTACTCCGGCAGGAATCCTTGAAAAGTACAATCCTGCTGACTATGACTTCCACCTCAACGACCGTCAGTATCTTCTTTACCGGAAGGGAGACTGGGGGAAATGGGGATTCGGAACAGGAAATTCACTGATGTATGTGAATTTCCTTACCGACAATGACATCACCGGCGGAAATTCTGGCAGCCCTGTCCTCAACTCAAAAGGCGAACTGATCGGTCTCGCATTCGACGGAAACAAGGAGTCGCTCGCCAGCGATGTATACTGCACGCCGGGCTATAACAAATGTGTCTGCGTCGACATCCGTTTCGTCCTCTGGACGCTCGACAGATACGCAGGAATGACCAGAATCATCGATGAGCTCGGATTATAGAAAGACATTGGAAATAGAACGGAAATTCCTTGTGGACGGCGATTTCATGCCGTTTGTAAAGGAGTCGGTCCATATCGCCCAGGGGTATCTCAATACCACCCCTGGGCGTACCGTTCGTGTGCGCATAAAAGGGGATAAAGGGTTTCTGACAATCAAAGGGCCATGCAGCGAAAGTGGAGCTAGCCGCTACGAATGGGAAAAGGAAATCCCGGTTTCAGAAGCGAAGGAACTCATAAAGCTCTGCGAAGAGGGAATAATAGACAAGACCCGTCATCTCATTGACGCAGGAAAGCATACATATGAAGTCGATGTCTTCCATGGAGAAAACGAGGGACTTGTCATGGCGGAAATAGAACTCTCATCCGAAGATGAGAACTTCATCAGACCCTCCTGGCTCGGCAAGGAGGTCACCGGAGACCGCAGATATTACAATTCGATGCTCATGAAGCATCCGTACAGAACCTGGAAGGAACAGGTTTAGCGTCTGGTCACAATCTCAACCGAGCAGCCCCAGAATGGGGATGGAGTACATGATTCGAGAGTGCCGTCCTTTCTGATCAGATGCACATTTTTCACCGTGATTGTAAGACCACCCTCCTGCAATAGCTGGAGGGTGATTCTTTTTGCTTCGTCACCAAGTACGGAAGGATCAAAAGAAATAGTTGCAGAAACACCTGAAAACTTGCCATACTGTTCCTTTCCATCTTCATCACCATAGACCTTCACATGAAGCTGGCCTTCAGCTGGAGCCTGGTCCAGCTTAAATGTAATCCCCTGATAATCATTAAGCTCCACCGGCGATGATATCAGGTTCAGTTCAGACCAGAGGTCACGGTAAGTCACCTTGTAATCAATATCAAAATCCTCGATGACAGGTATCACCGGTGTAAATCCATCTCCATGATAGCCTTTGACTATAGCCTCTGCGATCTCTGGAGAGCTGAAGCATGGAATAGACCTGAACATGCCGTCTGACAGGTTCATCCAATGGAATGTGCCTATACCGCGACGCTTGCATTCACCTGCGAACCATTTGGCATAATGGCAGTAGTTTTCCAGCGTAGGATTCTCGCTGAATGTTCCCCATTCTCCCACTATGACAGGACCGCCTTGTGACACCAGATATGCCTCCAGGTCGTCAAGCATCAGCGTAACTTCTCTTTCCATTGCCGCAAGGTCATCGATCATTGGGTATGAATGTACCTGAAACAAAATATGGTCTTCAACCTTGTCTGAAGGCATCTTCATATTCTTGAGAGGGTCCTGCAGATGGGGATTCCAGTCTCCCGCACCATTGCAGGCTCCATATGTATTCACAACGAGATTTCTGACCGCATTGTTGCCTCCGGTCGCACGAACCACATCAACAAAACTCTGGGCATAGTCATTTATCGCCTGATATGCCCCTGCCGCGGCATCCGCATCATATCCCAGAGCATAAGAAGCAAAGCACCAAGAGCGGCTTTCGTCAAGCATTTCATTATATGACTCGAAGAGAAGCCGTGGGCCATAATCCCTGAACCTCAGGGCTATCTGTTTCCAAAGATTCTCATATTTCTGCCTTTCTCTGGAGTATCCTTCAGGAGATGCCACCAGCCATGCAAGCTCCTCGTCGGCTCCTGTGTCGTGGTGGATGTTGATGATGCAATACATTCCGGCATTAAGGACATAGTCCACAACCTCGTTGACGCGGTTCATCCACTCTTCATACACTTTGCCGTCCGTATCCATATGCACGCCCCATGAGACCGGCACGCGGATGGCGCCAAATCCCGCATTCTTCATCATGTTCATCAGGCTCTGGGTTGTGACTGACTGTCCCCAACCGGTCTCCCACCTTCGCCAGTCCCTTCCGTCGGTGTCACCGGTCCAGACAGGCTCCAGAGTGTTGCCCAGATTCCATCCTACGCCCATGTTGATGATGGCTTCGAATGAGGTTTCAAACACCGGCGCAGGCCCAGGTCCGGGCTCGGGCTTCGGATCTGGTGCAGGTTCCGGCTTTACAGGCTCCTTCATATCTTCAGGCCTGTAAAGCCGTCCGTCACAAGAGACAAAAGCTAAGCTGACGGTCATCGCCAGCATACATATGAATATCCTTTTCAGCATTATCCTAAAACGACTGTCACTTTATGCTCGCCTGAAACGCATGGGACAATGTATCCCTCTATCTTCTGACCATCGAGATACATCTCGCGGACGCCCTTGCAGACTCCGTCAGGATTCTTGACCGTGATTTCATAAACGGAACCACGGAAACGGCGTCTCACGGTGTATTCCTTCCACTGTGAGCAGATGCACGGATCTATTTCAAGGCCGTTGTACGCAGGCTTTATTCCCAGAATATACTGGGTGATCGCATACCAGTTCCATGCTGCAGTACCAGTGAGCCAGCTGTTCTTGGCTTCGCCTGGCTTTGCTGCATCCTTGCCAGCGATCATCTGTGAATATACATAAGGCTCGACCTTGTGCAGAGCGCTGTTCTCCTCTGTGTATGAAGGACATATCTTCCTGAAATATTCCCATGCATAGTCGCCGCGTCCGAGGACGGTCTCGCCTATGATGACCCAAGGGTTGTTGTGGCAGAAGATGCCGGCATTCTCCTTATAGCCTGCCGGATATGAAGAAATCTCTCCATACTCCACGAAATATCTTGTGAAGGCAGGGTTGTTCAGCACTATGCCGTGCTCGCAGTCCAGGCGCTCCTTGACAGAGTCAAGCGCCTTCTGCACCATTCCCTCCTCGAGTCCGATGCCCGCCATAGTGCACCAGCCCTGCGACTCGATGAATATCTGGCCTTCCTCGTTCTCGTGCGAGCCGATCTTGCGGCCGAAATAGTCATATGCACGGAGATACCATTCGCCGTCCCATCCATGCTTCTTCACGGCCTCAACCATATTGTCCACAAGCCTCTGCGCCCTGTCAGCCTCGGCCTGGAGGCCTCTCTCGCGGCACAGCTCCACATAATCGCGGCCGCATACGACGAAGAGGCCGGCGATCATCAGAGACTCGGCCTGCGAGCCTTCAGTCTTGTTCTCCGTGGTCTGGAAGGACTCGTTAGGATCCCATGAGAAGCAGTTCAGGTTGAGGCAGTCGTTCCAGTCGGCACGGCCAATGAGCGGAAGCATATGAGGACCGAGGTTGTTCACTACATGGTCGAACGAAATGCGCAGGTGCTCCATCAGCGACACTTCCGAGCCGGGTTCGTTGTCGAACGGCACCATCTCGTCGAGTATGCTGAAGTCGCCTGTCTCCTTTACATATGCAACGGTTCCGAAGATCAGCCACATCGGATCGTCGTTGAAACCGCCTCCGATATCGTTGTTTCCACGCTTTGTAAGCGGCTGGTACTGGTGGTAACAACCTCCGTCAGGGAACTGTGTAGATGCTATGTCTATGATACGCTCGCGTGCCCTTTCAGGTATCTGGTGTACAAATCCCACGAGGTCCTGGTTGGAATCGCGGAAGCCCATTCCGCGGCCGATGCCGCTCTCGAAGAACGAGGCTGAACGGGACATATTGAATGTCACCATGCACTGGTACTGGTTCCATATGTTCACCATCCTGTCAAGCTTCTCTTCCGGACTCTTCACTGAGAAAATGTCAAGCAGAGCGTCCCAATATGCCTTGAGCTGGGCGAATGCCGCATCTACCTTTTCTACGGTATCAAGCGAAGCTATCATTGCGCGAGCCTTCGCCTTGTTGATCACAGGCGAACTGCCGCTGTGCAGCAGGCCCGGCACGTCATACACCAGCCTGCCCTCTTCGTCAAGCAGGAACTTCTCGTCCTGCCCGTTCTCTACATATCCAAGGAGGAATATATAGTCCCTGCTCTCGCCCGGTTCGAGCTCCACCTCGATATAATGCGAAGCTATCGGGCTCCAGCCGTGGGCTATGCTGCAAGTCGACACGCCTTCCATGACATTCTGAGGGTCACGGAACTCGTTGTAAAGACCTATGAATGTCTCCCTGTCGGTGTCGAATCCGTCCACAGGAGCGTTCACGCTATAGAACGCATAGTGGTTGCGGCGCTCCTTGTATTCGGTCTTGTGATATATTACAGAACCGTCCACCTCAACCTCTCCTGTCGAGAAGTTACGCTGGAAATTCTCCATGTCTGTAGCTGCATTCCAGAGACACCACTCAGTGAATGAATACAGCTTGAAGCTCTTTTTTGCTCCGGATGTGTTGCGGAGAGTCATCTTCTGCACCTCTCCCCACACTCCGAGCGGAACGAAGAAGAGCACACTTGCCTCGAGACCGTCCTTTGCTCCGATGATGCGGGTGTAGCTCATACCATGACGGCACTCATAGAAGTCGAGAGGGGTCTTGCAAGGCTTCCAGCCCGGCGACCACACAGTGCCAGCATCATTGATATAGAAATACCTTCCTCCATTGTCCATAGGGACATTGTTATAACGGTAACGGGTGATCCTGCGGAACTTGGCGTCCTTGCAGAATGTATATCCGCCCGCTGTGTTGGAAATCAGAGAGAAGAAGTCCTCGTTGCCGAGATAATTGATCCAAGGCCAAGGGGTCCTGGGGTCGGTGATCACATATTCGCGATGCGCGTCATCAAAATATCCGAATGTCTTCATGATTATTCTGCTGTAAGATAAAGGACACGGCTGCTCCAGTCGTCCTGCTTATGATAGTCCACGTTATGCTTGAGCGGGATCTCAAGACCGTTCTCCATCAGGAACTTTCCGGTGAAGGCCAGACCTTCGTACGGAAGCGGCACATTGTCGATACGGTTGAGTTCACGCACCTTGTATGTCTTCGAAGGGTCCAGACCGGCCATCTTCACGCGTGGGAGATGGTCGTCATATAATGTCTCGGTCTTCCACCAGTAGAACACTGCCTCTGACTTTTCCGGTGATACATACATCATCGAAGCCATATTGTGTCCGTCATATGGAGAAACAAGCCTGTAGATATCTCCAAGCTGCACTACCGGACGGATTTCCTTATACTCGGCAATCGCCTTGCGGCAGAGGGCCTTTTCCTCCTCCGTCATGTTCTTCGGCTGGATCTCCATTCCCAGACGTCCGCTCATTGCCACGTCGATACGGTATTTCAACGATGTCGTGCGGAACACGGTATGGTTCGGAGTGGCGCTGATATGAGAAGCCATCGCGATTGCAGGGAAGAAATATGATGTTCCCCACTGCATGTATATACGCTGAAGGGCATCGGTGTTGTCGCTCACCCAGAACTCGTCGAACCAAGGGAGCACGCCCCAGTTGGCACGTCCGCCGCCGGAAGCGCAGGCCTGGATGGTAAGATCCGGATATTTCGCGCGTATCCTGTCACACACTGCGGCAAAGCCTCGATGATACTCGATATAGAGATGGCTCTGCTTGTCCTTGGACAGATATTGCGAGCCATGATTCGATATAGGCATATTCGCATCCCACTTGATGTAATCTATCTCAGGATTCTCTGTCATCAGGTCATCCACAATGTCGAAGATGAAGTCCTGCACCTGAGGGTTTGCAAGGTCAAGAACGAGCTGTGTACCTCCACGTCCGAGTACGAGGTCACGTTCTGGAGCCTTTATCACCCAGTCAGGATGCTTTTCATACAATTCGCTGGTAGTGTTGGTCATCTCCGGCTCGATCCATATACCGAACTTGATTCCGTGCTTGTGGGCCTGCTCCACGAGCCAGCCTATGCCGTTAGGGAGCTTTTTCCTGTCAACTTCCCAGTCACCGAGGGCGCAGTTGTCAGTCAGACGAGGATACTTCACGCCAAACCAGCCGTCATCCATCACGAAGAGTTCTCCGCCCATGGATGCGATGTCTGCCATCATCTGGTCCATTCCCGGCTCGTTGATGTCGAAATATACTCCTTCCCAGCTGTTGAGAAGTATCTTGCGGAGCTTGTCACCGTGGGCAAGCTTATATGTACGTCCCCATTTGTGGAAATTACGGCTGGCTCCGCTGAGGCCTTCATCTGAATATGTGAAAGCAAGTTCAGGAGTCATGAACACCTCTTTTGACTCAAGCTTATAGGATGAGTTGTCCGGATTGATTCCTGCATAGAATTCGTGATAATCGGTATCCCTCGTGTCGATGCGCAATTCGTAATTGCCGCTGTAACAGAGTGCGGCTCCGATGACGCGTCCGGTATTCTCCTGCGGCTTGCCGTCAAGAGAAAACATCACCTCGGCATGGTCGGTGTGGGAGTTGCGAGAGCCATCCTTGTTCTTGATCACCTTCATCCCACGCTGAAGCGGCTCCTGTACCAGAAGCCCTTCAGCCGCCCATGTGCCATGGAGATGGCTGAGCCATACATCTCCTACACGAACAGGAAGATATCCTGAATCGAATCTGGTCAATGTAACAGGCTTCTTTCCGAGGTTCGCTATCTCTGTCCATGTCTCGATCATATCCACGTCCTGATATGCACGGTAGCATACAGTCACATAGAACGGATAGACAGCGTCCTTCATCACAACCTTCGTAACTATCGAATTATCAATCACATCAGACTGCATGACACTCTCAACCTTGAGAGATGTAGATAAGTTCCCGTCTGCGTGTGTCACACCTAAAGATGCCTCTGAAGCACACCAAAGGCCATATGCGCGGTATGCGCTGTGGCCAGGGACTCCGGCCGCCTCGATATTTGCAGCATCCGCATCTGAAAGACGTGCACCGAAATACAGGATCTGAAGATCGGCCCCCTTATCCGCCTTGATGATGAGCTCCGTTTCCGGTGTGGTAATACGCACCTGCGCCATCACAACAAGCGATGCCGCCAGCGATAGAATGACAGTGATTATTCTTTTCATATCTTTACAACATTTCTTTTACAAACTTTCCCCAAGGACTGATATCCTCGTCGTTCCATGGACCTTCGGACGCGGCCGACGGATAAAGCATCGAACAAGTCTCCTTCTTGTCTGAAATCGACCAGAACAGATAGCTTATGTCATTGTCATCCATCCACTCTATCCAAGCCTTGCTCGACTCCACATCGACCGGACCCTGGCCGTCGGCATTCATGCCTCCGCACTCTGTAACAAAGAGCGCAAGTCCCTTCGATATGGCATAGTCTCCCTTCTGGCGGAGCCACTCCTTATGTGTTCCCGCATAGAAATGAAGCGTATACATGAGATTGTCATATCCCACGATCGGATCATTCGCAGCATCATCCACATTCTGTGACCATCTAGGTGTACCTACTATGATGACCGCATCCTTCTCGATTGCACGGATAGCGGCGATTACGGTCTCGGAATACTCCTTGATTTCAGCCCATGTATAGTCGATCTGGTTTACATGGTCCTTGTATGAAGGCTCGTTCCAGATCTCATAGATCACATTCGGAACCCCCTGATACTTTGTGGCCATATATGTGAAGAACTCCACGGCGGCCTCGGTATGAAGGCCATGCGCATGCCAGTCCACCAATACATAGACTCCGTTCCCAATGGCCGCATCGACAATGGTGCAGGCACACTGCTTTCCGAAATCCGGATTCTTGAGGTAATTCTGCACCTGGCATTCATCGTCGTCGATCTCTACTCCGATCGCGGCACGCACGATCTCCGCCTCCCAATCCTCGACTACATGCTTCACTGCCGAAGCATTATAGAAACGTGGCCAGAGGACGTTCCAGCCAAAGCTCATGCCCTTCAACTCTACGGTATCGCCTTTTTCATTCATAAGGACGGTTCCCTCAACATGCAGACGCTCCACCTTCGGAGCCTGCCGGGCGCATGATGCGAAAAGCATCAATACGGCCATCAGATATAATATATTTCTCATTCCGTGTCCAATAAAACATTACAAATCAACAACTTATAGAAACCTCCTGCCGCCAAAAGGGAGCAGGAGACTTATGTAAGGTCTTGACCGGCAAGCACTTAAGCGTCACGCGTTTCCGCACGCTTTGCAGCAAGCTCCACCTGGACGCCTTCCATCTTCTTCTTTGTCAGAGGATAGAACCATACTACAAGGATAGAGAGGGCCGCAACGGCTGCAGGCACCCAGCTCATGAGGATACGGAGGCCGAGGATTGCGGTTTCAGTCTGCACGGCGCCGGCAACTGTATTGTATCCGAATGCGGCAAGCATCCACATCACGGCAGATCCGCCGAATGCACCACCGAACTTCTGAGCCATTGAAGCTGAAGAGAAGATGAGGCCTGTAGAGGCTGTACCATCCTTGAGCTCGGAGTAGTCGGCGACATCGGCATACATGCTCCATACGAGAGGAGAAATGATACCTGTGAAGATCGAGATAATCACCTGCATCACGAGCATTGCCCAGTATCCGCCTGTAGTTGCAGGCAGGAAGAAGAAGAGGATGCTCAAGCCGATAAGTACTGCCATTGATACGATGTATGTGGTCTTCTTTCCGAGATTCTTCGACATAGGCACAGCCAGAACCACTCCGACCATGTTTGCTATCTCACCGATTGAAAGGAAGATACCGGCAGAAACGAGGAACGCCCACTGCGGAGCCATCTCCACGCTCTTCTGGATGTAGTCTGCAAAGAAATATGCCACTGTAGTACCGCGCACTGTATTGAAGAGGTTCGATGCGAGAGCAGCACCGATAAGAAGCCACCATGGCTTGTTGCGTACAAGAAGGCTGAGGTCCTTGCCTACGGATACCGTAGACTCGCTCTTCACATGCTCCTTGGTAAGAAGGAAGCTGAGGATGAAGAGAACGAAGCAGCATGATGCGATTACGATCATTGCTTTCTGCCATGCTTCAGGGCTGGTAGAGATGGACGCAAGTCCGCTTGCACCCTCAACAGCTACCCTTGCCTTGTCGAACATGTTGCAGAGAGGCTCCCACGCGAAGAGGGCGATGAAGCTGCCGCCGTATGCAAAGAACATTCTGTATGAAGAAAGCACCGACTTCTCATCCGAATCGGCAGTCATCACATTAAGGAGAGAGCCGTAAGGCACATTGATACCTGTATATACGGTCATCATCATGATGTATGTGACATAAGCCCAGAGAGTCTTTCCATTTTCAGGGGTAGTGAACAGCAGGATACCGCAGACCGCGAACGGAAGGGCAAAGAAAAGCAGATATGGACGATACTTGCCCCAGCGGGTCTTGGTACGGTCAGCTATGATACCCATCATCGGATCCGATACCGCATCCCATATACGCGTAACGAGCATAAGGATACCGGCGTCAGCAAGGCTGAGTCCGAATACATTCGAGTAGAAGAACGGAAGGAAGTAAGAGAAGAGCTTCCAGAACATCGATGACGACATGTCACCGAAGCCGTAACCTATTTTTTCTTTTAGTGTCATATAATATCTGGTTATTTCTTAATTTTTAAGATCCTTCGCTGACGCTCAGGATGACAATTTCACTATTGTCATTCTGAACTTTTTCTTGTCATTCTGAACGAAGTGAAGAATCTTTACATTATATTCCTGTCAATCAGTCTGTTGAGTCGTTTTACAGTTTCACCGGTGGTGAATGCGTCAGGCTCCGTATTCATGCAGTAATCCACGAGACGGTCGACCGTCGACGTGGCCACATGCATGCGGGTGTCGCTTGAAGCGTAGTAGATGAACACCTTTCCATCCTCATCGGCGATCCAGCCGTTGGCGAAGAGTACATTCATCACATCACCTATATATTCGCCGCCTTCTGGCACCATGAAATATCCTGCAGGCTCGGCTATCACCTTCGACGGATCCTCGAGCGATGTCATATACATGTAAAGGACATAGCGGAGGCCGGATGCACATCCGCGCACTCCATGTGCAAGATGCAGCCAGCCGCGGTCGGTCCTGATCGGATGAGGACCTTCTCCGTTCTTCACTTCCTTGATGGTATGGTAGAAACGGTGGTTGATGATCTTCTCCTCGGTGATCACGACCTTCTCCATGCTGTCGACAAGGGCCCAGCCGATGCCACCGCCGTTGCCCGCATCGATGAAACCGTCCTGCGGACGTGTGTAGAGTGCATATTTGCCGTCAACAAACTCAGGATGAAGCACCACATTACGCTGCTGTGATGACGACTCCATATCAGGAAGACGCTCCCAGTTCACGAGATCCTTTGTACGTGCCACACCTGCCGCCGCCACAGCTGATGAAAGATCGCCGGGAGCTGCCGCAGGGTCCTTGCGCTCCACGCAGAAGATACCATAGATCCAGCCATCCTCATGGGCGGTCAGACGCATGTCATATACATTTGTCGCAGGCTCACCATATTCCGGCATGGTGATCGGACGGTCCCAGAAGCGGAAATTATCCACTCCGTTCGGACTCTCCGCCACTGCAAAGAACGATTTGCGGTCCGCTCCCTCGACACGTACTACGAGGACATACTTTCCGTTCCACTTGATGGCGCCGGAATTGAAAGCCGCATGGACTTCAAAGCGCTCCATAAGATAAGGATTGGTCTCCTCATTGAGGTCATAACGCCAGAAAAGTGGAGCGTGCGCTCCGGTAAGGATAGGGTTCGTATAGCGTTCATAAACGCCGTTTCCTTCTATAGGTTCATTCTTTTTCGTGATGAGTGCCTCGTGCTGCGCCTTAAGCCACTCCAATCTTTCATTGAAAGTCATATCCTTCTGTTTTGAATCTTTACAACACAATAATATCTTCAAGCTCTGCAAAAGCCTTGAAATCTTCAGCCGACTCCTGTCCTGGGAAAGGAGCGTAATAGTGGTTAGGCTGATCGCAGGCATTTCTCCATGTAAGCACGTATGATACAGGATAATCCTTCACTGCCGGATAGAGCACTTCTGTCCACCACTTCGGATCTTTCAGAGTCTCATGTCCTGTTTCAGTCACAGCGAGGATCTTTCCGTGCTCGGCTGCAAATGTTGAAGAAATGTCAAGGGCATTCTTCATTGACGCCATATATCCCTCCTTGCTTCTTGAATGGTAGCAGTCGAAACCTACCATATCGACAATCTCATCGCCAGGATATCTCTCACCATAGACTTCCGCTGAAGAAAGTTCACCGGCACCTGGAGAATATGACCACACGAGATTGTCGAGGCCACGCTCGTTCACCATATAGTCGTATGTCATCTGCCAGAGGGCCTTGTACTGCTCGGTTGTGCAGAGCTTCTGACCCCACCAGAACCAGCTTCCTGTATGCTCGTGCCAAGGTCTCCAGATTACAGGCACGGTCTCGCCGTCGGCAGTCTTGATCGAGCCGAGGAAATCAGCGGCATTGGAAAGCCAGCCCATGAAATATTCATGCTTTTCTCCGCCAGGGAGGATCGAAGCGACCACCTGGTCAGAAGTCACATCCCATGCGTCTCCGCCTGTAAGCGGATTGCGTGGATGCCATGAGAATGTCACGATACCGCCACGCTCGTGATGAGCGACAGCAGATGCGCGCATGTTGTCGAAATCATTCTTGTCAAGATTGTGTGACCAGCCCATCTCGATGCCACCGAGGTCCATTCCGAAGACTGCCGGATATCTGCCGCTTACGGCATATACATCAGACTGGGAGAAATCAGTTGCGTCATCCTCCAGCTTCCATGTATGGCCGTACATATAAGTGTCCTGATGGCCGTACATGATCTTGCCCTGCTCAACCAGAGCCTCAAGACGGTCGAGAAGAGCATCGGCAGGTGTAACAGGTGCAGACTCGGCTGAGCCGCATGAAATGATTGCGATTGCTGACGCAATCATGGCAATAGGTTTAAGTATAGCTTTCATAATAATGTAGTTAGTTCTTTGGAGCATTGTTGTAAACATCTTCAAGGGTAAATGAGTTGGTGTAAGACGAGATCAAGGCCTCTATTGCCGCCTTGGCCTCTGTCGAGCAGTATGCGCCGGTACCATGGTTTATGAAGGCGTGGCGTTCTTCTCCGGCACCCTTCGCACCGTTGTCCCAGATGATGGAAGGAACTCCGTAGGTCTTGGACAGCTTAGCATAATATTTAAGGTAATACTGCTGGAAGGCCTGCTCACGTGCAGTCGCACGGTTCACGCAGCCGAATTCGCCCATATATACAGGAATGCCCTTGGATATATAATTTTTATAGATTTTTTCAAAGACTTTCCTAAGGTCTGATTCATTATCTCCACTCACTTTCTTTGAAGACTCAGCCGTGTGACCCCATTCAGATTTCTTTGCAGCAAGAGTATAATCATACGGATCATAGCAATGAACAGCCATCATAAGACGGTCCTTTGCGGTATCTTCAGGCATGACGAAAGACTCCAGAGAGATATCCACATTCGTGCAGTATGCAGGGATACCGAGAATACGGTCTTCATTTTCTCCTCCGGCTGCACGTACAGCATCAACAAAAGCCTGGTTCCACTCATTCAGACACTTGTACTGCTTGCCGCCGTCATTCCTGTTGGCTCCCCAGCCCCAGCCTCCGTCATGGATCTCGTTGAAAGCCTCAAAGATGAGGAAATCGCCCTTGTCCTTGAACTTTTCTGCGATCTGTCCCCACATGGCGCTCACCTGCTCGAGGATCTGCTGATGGACTGACGGATTTGTCGCTGCACCCTTTATATTCAGCCAGAACTTGCTGTCCGCGCCGTCATGATGCATATTGATGATGGCATTCAGTCCTGCCGCCTCTGCATATCCTACGACTTCCGCGACCCTGTCAAGCCAGGCGTCCTCTATCTTATATTCAGGAGCCTCTCCGATATGTCCCATCCAGGTCACAGGTATGCGCACAGTATTGAATCCCGCCGCCTTGACCTTTGTGAAAGTAGTCTGGGTTGCCTTCGGATTGCCCCAAAGAGTCTCTCCCGACACACCGTTGTTCTGCGCATCGAAGTGATTTCCCATATTCCAGCCTATTCCCAGGCGTTCAGCCATCTGCCACGCAAGATTGCCGTCATTCTCAGGAACATTACCGCCACTTCCCTGATTTCCACCGCCACTGCCACTATTGCCTTTTCCGGCCTCCTGCGATATGTCTACATATATCTTCTCCTCTCCTGCGACAACAGATAGTCTTGTCTGACGCTCCTGCGCCACTGTATTGCTCTGAACAATCACTGTGACCACTGTCTTATGGTCTGCACCTTTCACGCCTTTTCTTGTAGACACCCATCCGTCACCAGGAACCAGGTACAGTTGCTCAGATGCAGTTACGGTAAATGTCTGCTCGCCTCCTTCAGCCGTAAATGCCAAGGAAGTCTTGTCAACGGAAAGTTTTACGGCCTGTTCAGCCTGAGGGTCATCCGGACCGCATGACATGGCCATAAAAATGGCCGAAAGCATGAATAATATTCTTTTCATAGTCTATTTGAGTGAAGGCATTGATTCGCGGTTGATTACATATGGACTGGACATGACCTGCTTCCAATACTCGCCTGTATTGAGGTTAAAGTTACCGTCAGATGGGGTCAGGACGATGTTTCCGTTAGAATCCGCATTGCACCATACCATGAACCAAGACCACTTGTTGCCGGCATCCATACACTTGGCAGGATCAGGAATATTTCCGCACTCGCTGACTGTCACAAGCTTCTTTCCCTTTGTAAGGTCTACCATAGCCTGATACTGACGGGTCTTCGCATCTGTATTTGTCTCGTATATGTCCACTCCGAGAATATCCACATATTCGTCACCTGGATACCAGTCAAGATACTGGTCCTCGGCACCTCTGGTCACATCCACGGTCCACACCCAGATGAGGTTGTCCAGGCCATATACATTGACCAGCTGGTCATAGAGAAGCCTCCAGAGCTGCTTGCAAGGCTCGGCTCCATGCCTTCCCCACCAGAACCACGCTCCGTTCGGCCCGTAAAGGTCATAGTTTCCTGCAGCCTCATGGAGAGGACGCCAGATCACAGGGATATTCTCATTCTCAAGAAGCTGCAGATAACCTGCAACCTCCTCAATATCCTTCATGATGAAGTCATGCTGCCATGTTCCTTCCTTTACAGCCTCCCTGATGTCGAATGAAGTCTTGTCGCAATAGAAATTATACCCGTCGAAATTGTAATTGTTGACACCATTGTCCCAGTCAGCCTTGCTGTTCGGAACATTCCAATGCCACATATAGTTCACAAGACCATTGGCCGCCCACTGTTCCTTCGGTGCCGAAATGTCATTGTAGTTCTGCACCCAACTCCAGTTGTCAGGGGTAGGTGAGAACTGAAGGAAGAGAAAGTCATAGCCAGCAAGTGCCGGATGTTTGCCTGTATGCTTATAGACTGCATCTATGAAGTCATTCTTGTGCGAATGGCTTGACTGCACTCCAGAAAGGGTCTTCTTTCCGCTCTGCTCCAGCAGGAAGTTGTATACATTCTGAGCCTCCTTGGAAGCCTTAGGATTGACGAGGGTCTTGACCGGATTCAGGTCGGAAGGCACATATGGCTCAACCTTCTTCATGGAGAATGTGAACTTAACTTCTTCGGAACCTTCCTGATTCGGACGATACCCCTGCACGGCTCCAGCCGGAACGGTCAGGATATAAGACTCTCCATCTTCAAGACCGGTTACCTTTATGGTAAGGTCCGCCATATAGGCATTGACATTGTCAATCGACGCTGCTCCATCTATCGAAATCAAGGCCTTCTTGTCAGAAGGGCATTTGATGTTCTGGTCGAATGTCATCTTGACCGTAAGATTGCTTCCGGTCAGGCCCTGCGTTCCGTCTGCCGGCTCGCAGGCAACGAGTTTCGGCCCTGCCACCGTCTGTGCAGGTTCATCCTCCTTTTCCTGACATCCTGCCATAAGCAAGACAATAGCTAATAAAACCCAAAAAACTCTTTTAATCATACCTTCAGTCTTTATAGTTAGCGCGAAGTTTTTGATTTATTTGGATCCCAAGGAGGCGGTCAGGCCTCCCTGGGAAAATATAGGGATTACAGGAGTGTAATCTTTGTACATTTTACATTGTTTCCCTGGATGAGGAAAGTGTTACCCCACCACTGCTGAGTAAGGGCTGTATCAAGCATTTCCTGAGTTAGAGTAAGAGCGACCTTACCACCGTTAGCTGCAAGATCATATGGTGTAAATTCACCGTCTCCCGTATTTTCTGCTGAAGCGCAGACTGCCAGATATGTTGGGCCCCAATGGCCTTCAACTATCTTGAGCTGCCAATCAGCTACAAGAGGTTCGATATAGAAGTAAACAATCTGACCTGCAGTGGCTCCTGCCTCCTGAAGCTCTAGGCCGGCATCGGATAGCAAGCCCTGACCTGACCAGCCATCAGAAATCACCTCACCTTCCCAAAGAGTAACCTCCTGAGAAATCTCAGAGGTGAGGGTCAGCTTGGTGAGGGTGTAGTTTGCACCTGTCATCACGAGACCGCCCTGATTAACGAGCATATCGATATCAGCAGCAGTCAGCTTGATAGCATAATATGTAGCGCCTGCTGTCATAGGGATGTTTCCCTCGCCGCCTGCTATTTCAATACCGGTTGGGAGTGATCCCCAACTACCGTTTCCGAAACGAACCTGCCAGTAGTCAGCTTCAGCAAGTGTGAAGTACGCTGTAAGGACTGTACCTGGCTTGACAGTCGACCAGTCATAACCGCCCCATGCAAGATCCTGCATACCACTCCAGTTGAGAGCAACTTCACCTTCCCAGATAGTCTTGATATCAAGTTCGAGACCTACCTCGATCTGAGTAGCCAATGTCTCTACATCACCGCTGAAGAGATTGAATTGAACATTATACATGCCCACCTTCATCCAAGGCATAAGGAAACGCACCTCTTCATCTGTGCGGAGGCTGTACTGAGTTACCTTCTCATCACCGATAAAGATGTTCTCAACGAGGCTGAAGTTAGAACCCTTGAGGACAACTTCCTGTCCGATATGCTGCATTGCAGGCATCTCGTTCACAATCACGAGAGAATGATAATTAACCTTGATTTCGTCAGCCGGCTCTATAACGATACCGTTTGCAAGAGCAAGAGTTACCTTACCGGAAACAGATGATACTGTCGTAACAACATTGATGCTCTTTCCGTCTGCAGCAACCTCGATTTCCGCTGCCCTGCCACCGAGAGTAGCAGAAACCACGAGATCGAGATCCTCACCGGTAACAACCACAGGCTCATCTCCTGCATAAAGTTCCAGCGGAGAAATTGCGCTGACCACAGGCTTCACAAGCTCGATTGCTGCAGTCTCGACGGTCTTGCCGTTTGCAAGGGTGAGGACAACAGTTCCGTCCACTGCAGCTGCAGGGATGGCGAATGTGATCTTGTCGTCAGCGTAAGCGAACTCAAGAGCAGTACCGGCAAGAGTGGCACCTGTAACGAGGTCAAGGTCCTTTCCTGTAACCACAGCGTTCAGACCAGCCTTGTAGCGGGTCTCGGCAGCGATTGCAACCTCAGTAGGGATAACAGTAGTGTAGGCACCGGCCTTGAACTCCTTGCCTGCATATGAAGTGAGGACAACCTCTCCCTCAGCCACGGTTGCAGGAAGAATGACCTTCACTGACTTGTTATCCTCAGCAAGAGCGAAATCAACCTGAGTGTCAGATTCTCCAACTCTGAAAGCAGCCTTCTGGATCATATCAAGATATGAACCCTGAATTGTAATCTCAGCACCAGCCTTGAGCATACCTCTGTCAGCTGCCTTTACTGTAGGATCACCGATAGTAAGGACTTCTTCTGAAGGAATGTTGTTAGGGATGAGACCGTCAGGATTGTTGTTCTCGTCAACATCACCGATAGTCACAGGACCTGTAACAGCATTTGAAGGCACGATGAACTTGAGTTCACGACGGCTCTTTGCTGTGATCTGATCGCCTGTCACATATACACCATTGTTGAGAACAATCTGCTGCACATTGTAGAGATAGTCTCCCTTTACAGTGATCTCGTCACCAGGCATTGCTGTTGCCGGAGAGAATGATTCCAAGACGATACCTTCTGTAAATGAAAGATCTGACTTACTCTTGTATGTGTTACCTGAAGCATCTATAATCACAAGTGGTCCTGCTACTGAAGCATCCTCAGCACCGGCCTTAGGTGTGACAACCCTGATCTCACTGACTCTGCCGGCAGATACCACTTCGATTTCAGTGATTGGCTCTGCGCCAGGAATCTGCACCTCGACAATCCTGTCAAGATTACTTCCCATAATGCGAAGCTCTGCTCCACGAACCACAGGATTCGGAGCAAATGCACTCAATACCACTGCATCGTCAGAGAACTGGTCAGTAGACAGCTCCTCTGTACATGCCGTCAGTCCGACAAGACTTGAAATGGCAAACAGTGCCGCAAGTTTAAATATCTTTTTCATCATTGTTTCCATTTAAATTATTTAACAGGAACCGCACGGATGTTGTCGATCTTGATGACAGGAGCACACTCCTTACCTGCAACGCCACCACCAACGACAAACATTGTCAAGCTGGCGAAGTCGTATTCTGAAGACAGCTGCTTTGTTGCTCCGTTACCATCTTTGTTGAATGTGAATTCCGAAACAGGAACAGTTACTGTCACCCACTTTCCACCTGTGTCATAAGAGCCTGTAGCTGCCCATGGACGATACATTGCACGTCCCCAATCTCCAAGGCCATCATTTCCGTTGAATGCACTTGCATTTGCACCTGCAACAGCATCGAATCCTTCAATAGGATTTCCGGAAACTGTCACCTGGCTTACCGGCTGGAAGGCAATCTGCATTGCTCCCGCCATCCAAGGATTTGATGCAGGGATGCACATCTCGAACTTCAGAGCCATATTCGCATAGTCAGAGAAATCTACAAGATTGAACAATGCGATACCAGCACCGGACGTGATGTTCTGAGGAGTATCCCATGTACCGCACCAATACTCGAATGCATATAGAGCATCGTTCCAGTCAGCAGTAGCGTTAAGCATCGTACTTCCGTCACCCAACTGGAGATAGTTGCCATCAATTGCAGTGTCATCTGTCTTGATTTCACGTGCATGCCAGCAGTTAGACGCATTTGTTGCCAAAGCAGCATCACCGTCATCATCGAAGTCAAACAGCAAGCCGCTTGCATCCATATATGAGAACGGAGAACGTGCCAGACCTGACTCAGTCTCGATCTTGATCCTACCAGGTTTTGCTTCAGCAGGAATGGTGAAAGTAGCCTCAGTCATTGAAACACTCTTGAATGAAGTCACCTCAACTCCGGCACCATCCTCAAATGTCAGGGTCATAGGCTCGGCAAAGTAGTTACCATATACGGTAACGTCTGTACCAGGCTTCTGGAACTCGCAAGACATAGATTTGATCTGAGGAGCAGGCATCATGACCTTGAAGTCTACAGTCACTGTATCCTTGTTCTTAGTGATCATATATACCTTGTCTGTCTTGACCTGTGGGATTTTGCCCGGAACGGCTGCAATAAGGGTATTGGCAGTCATGTAACTTGTATTGAGAACTGCAGGATGTTCATTGAAGTAGAGTTCACGCACGCTGCAGAGATTCTCACCGACAAAGCATACGATCTCTCCCATATATGCCTGCTCTATAAGCACCTCACGGTCTGCGTACCTTACATAATCAACAGAAGGCACTCCATCCGCAAGCACGAATGCATCAGGGTAATCCTCGCATGAAGCGAAGCCCAGTGCAGCTGCCGCAAACAGCATTATGCTTTTAATATATCGTTTCATATATTCTTGTCATTAAAAATTATAAACATATGTAGCACGCACATCCACTTCCTGAGCAGGATCAAGCAGGTGAGGGTTGAACACTACGTCCTCTGTTGGGAAAGGAAGTGTAAAGATTGTCTCGTTGATGTTTGGAAGCGGCACTGTTGTGTCATACTTGCATTCACCAAGTTCCCATACTGCATTGTCTTTATTGAATGCTTTAAGGTCAGATGGTGGTGTATCAATTGTTCCACCGCATCCTGTGTACCAGTAATTCTTGGCCACATCATTATAACCGCTGATAGCGTTTCTCTGCTGAGCCTTGAGTTCTGCAATCACAGCAGGCATATCATAATATGATCTGCGTACGAAGTCATACCAACGGTCACCTTCTCCAGCAAGTTCGAGACGACGCTCTTTCCAAATGTCTTCGAATGTAACTGCTGTCAGAGCGTCAGCACCTGCGCGCTCACGCACTGCGTTAGTATAAGTGAGAGCCTTTCCGGCATCGCCTGCAAGCACATTCGCCTCTGCACAGACGAGATATACGTCTGAAATACGGAGAAGAGGAGTAGGAAGAGTATAAGCCATTCTCTTTGACTCATATCCTACTGCATCCGCGTGGTCAAATTTGTTTCCATAGAGATGCTTTACATTCTGACTGCCGCAAGGACCGTTGAATGCTGCGTTTGTTCCCCATTCTGCATATTCCGCATCTTCGCTATAGAAGAAATACAGAGGGTCGAATCCGCCCTTTGCAGTCCAGAAATACTCATAATGGTCACCTGCCATCATAAGAGTCGCCTTACGGCGGCTGTCTTTCTCTCCTTCGCGTGTCTTAGGATCGGCAAGAGGATCTGCGCCGAAAGCCAGGGCAAGGTCATAAGAAGGACCGCCCCAGTCTCCCCACATATCGTCGAAACCGCTGAATCCCTTGAGACCAAGGTCTGACTGAAGAGTGTTCTGGGCTGTCCACACACCGTCTTTTGCCTGCCACATCCATGCAAGGAGATGCTCACCAGTCTGGTTGTAAAGCTCAGGGTTCATACGGAAAATGTCAGAATATTTAGGCGTAAGGGTTCGGCCTGAATTCAGGATGACATCTTCAGCAAGCTCGGCAGCCTTCTTGAGATCATCATTATTCAAAGTTCCGGTAACACCAGCCTTGGTAAGGTATACTTTGGCAAGGAGACCTTCTGCAGCATAATAGTCGATTCGGCCGTTCCAGCCTGATGTCTGCTTAGGAAGAAGTTCCATTGCCTTTTCAAGAGTCATGATGATGTACTCATAAACTCCTGCTCTGGTCACCTTATAAAGATCATTATAAGTGCCGGAATCGAGGGTTTCCTTATTATCATGAACGATTGGGACTTCGCCGAAAGTTCTTACCATGTAGAAATAAGCCATTGCTTTCCAGGTGAGAGCCTCGCCTATAGCCTTGTTCTTGGCAGCCTGTGAAGGTCCTTCAGACGCCACGATGTTATTGATCATCGTATTGGCCTGAGCATTCACGGCCCAAAGAGAATAGGACATGTTCATCAGATCCTCATCTGAACCATTTGTTGTGAAGGTAAGATATGGAGAACTTCCCCAATACATATTTCCCGACATCACCTCACCGATCTTGATGAAGGCACGCTGGAAATCATACCAAGGAGAATTGTAAAGGGAGTTTATACCCATCTCCACCTGCTCATCAGTCTTGTAGAAAATGGAAGTATTGTATCCATCCTCAACAGGGCGGTGAAGGAAGTCGGCACATGAGACGGTACCCAGAGCGAGAACTCCTAACAACGCACCTTTAATTATATTTCTTAGTTTCATATTCTTCTTTCTTTAGGGATTAGAATGTAAGGCTGACACCGAATGAATATGTTGTAGGAGAAGGGTAACGTCCGTTATCCACACCAAATGCATATCCCTGTGCGTCCTGCGTAGAAGCTCCGACCTCCGGATCGTATCCTGAGTACTTTGTGAAAGTATAGAGGTTCTGAATGTTGCAGTACACTCGGATATTGTCGAATTTGATCTTGTTCATCCACTTCTTAGGGAAGGTATAACCAAGAGTTATGTTCTTGATTCGGAGATATGAACCATCCTCTACATAACGTGAACTCATATAGTCATTGTCGTTAGGATCGGCACGAGTCGGACGAGGTGTCTTTGTGTCTGCATTGGCTACCTTTACGTTTGTAATGTCATCGAACCAGTTCCATACAGTTACTCCATTAACCTCTACTCCCTGTGAATAATCCTTGTCAGGATCGATAGGAACGAGCTGTGCCCTATCCTTAATGGCTCCTGCATTCTGGTTCACCCAAAGAGAATTCATTGAAGCAAGACCGCCGCTCGGACCATGCATAAGGCTGTAGTTGAGAACCTTGTTGCCATATGATCCATTGAGGAAGATATTGAGATCAAATCCCTTGTAGCGGAATGTGTTGTTCCAGCCGAAAGTGAAGAGAGGAAGCGGACTTCCGATATCTGTACGGTCCCTGTCGTCAATGACTCCATCCACATTAATATCCTTATACTTGAGGTCACCTACCCATACAGTATTTGAACGGTTGTAGACTCCGTCAACCGGATATTTGGCCGGCCTTGGTGAATTTTCGATATCTTCGAGAGACTCGTATACACCTTCAACCTCATAACCATAGAAGTTATACAGAGGCTTGCCTACCTCAGACACGCAGACCACATCATTCCACTGTCCGTAGCCGATGATGCTTGCTGAAGTCGTTCCGCTGAGCGCCTTGAGGGTGTTGCGGTTGAACGAAACCTGAAGGTTGCTGTCCCACTGGAAATCACCTACGAAAGGATGAACATCGAGGGTAATCTCCATACCCTTGTTCTCGATGCTACCATAGTTACCCTTCGGAGCCTGAAGCTTTGAAGATCCATTACCCTGGGTTCCCATATAAGAAGGGAGCTGCATTGACATGAGCATGTCATTAGACACCTTCTGATAGATATCTACTGTAAGATTGATCCTGTCCTGGATGAATCCGAGGTCGAGACCGATATTCCACTGTTCCTGAGACTCCCACTTTACTGCTGTATTGGCGAAGTTTGCAGGACGGAATCCCATACCGAGATATGAGTTCATCTGGCTGAGGGATGATCCCCAGGCATAACCTCCGATGTTCGAGTTACCTGTCTGTCCCCAACCGAGACGGAGCTTACCGTTGCTCCACCAGTCAAGATTCTTCATCCATTTCTCATTGGTGAAACGCCAAGATACTGCTGCCGAGTGGAAACCTGCCCAACGGTTGTCCGGACCGAAGTTAGACGAACCATCGTAACGGTAAGTGTAAGTAGCATAGTATCTGTTGTCGTAATTATAAGTCTCACGGGTGAAGAATGAAGCCATGGCTGAACTTCCGAAACCATAGGTAGGAGTCTTTTCTCCTGTTCCGAGCATAGGGTTGCGGACGTCATTGAGCGGAAGGCTTGTATTGTTCAATGACATATAGTCATAGCTTGACTCCCACATTTCCTGACCGACCATTGCGGAAACATTATGCTTTCCCCAGGTATTCGAATAAGTAAGGTAGTTCTTGAGCTGCCAGAAAAGATTCGAGTTCTTCTGAACGCTTGAAGAGTTATCCGGCTGTTGCCACTGTCCTATAGTAACCTTCGGCTTGAATACCTCAGACTTGCTGCTGCCGATATCGAAACCGAGTTCTGTATGCCATACAAGATTCTTTATAGGGGTAACATCAGCGAAAATGTTTCCTGTGAGTTTCTGACGCTTGAGGATGATGTCGTTTGACATTGCCACAGCCACAGGGTTGGTGAATGAACCGAGACCCTCACGGCTTGTTGTTGTGAAGTTTCCGTCAACGTCATAGATAGGAATATCAGGAACCGCTGTCAATGATGTGAAGATTATACCTGCCTCTCCGTCTGCAAGCTTAAGATCGTCGACAGTGTTAGAGAATGTAACGTTCACACCTAATTTGAGCCACTTCTTGAGCTGGGCGTCGAGGTTTGTACGTACGCTGAAACGCTCGAAGTTAGAACCTATGATGGTACCTTCCTGATCCATATAAGATCCTGACACATAGTACTGTACCTTTTCAGTACCGCCTGATGCAGAAATCTGATGCTGATGCTGGAGCGCTGTCTGGAAGACCGCATCCTGCCAGTTTGTTCCCACACCAAGAAGCGAAGGATCCGCGTAATATGGATTTGCTTCATATTCCTCACCGATTCTGATCATCTCATTGTAGAACTCTGCATATTCGCGAAGATTCATCATATCCACGCGTCTGTTCTGCTGAGAAACAGCGAACATACCGTCATAAGTGAACTTGGCTTCACCTGCCTTACCACGCTTGGTTGTGATGAGGATGACACCGTTCGCGCCCTGTGCACCATAGATCGCTGTTGCAGAAGCGTCCTTGAGGATCTCCATGCTCACGATGTCGGCAGGGTTGATGGTTGAGAGAGGTGAGATTGTTGAAACCGCACCGTTTCCGAGTGCATCACCCAGACCGAAGGAAGCACCTGAGTTTCCGCCGCCCTGAACGATCACACCGTCAATGACGTAGAGAGGTTCTGCGTTGGCGTTGATGGTTGCCTGTCCGCGGACACGGATTGATGATGATGAACCAGGAGCTCCTGAAGTCTGCACAGCGGTAACACCGGCTGCACGGCCCTGGAGGGTCTGGTCGAGTGATGAAACGATTGATCCGCGGAGGGACTCCTCGTTCATCGAAACAGACGAACCTGAAAGGTCGCTTCTCTTCATCGTACCGTAACCTACGACTACGACTTCGTCAAGAAGCTGTCTGTCTTCCTGCAGAGTTGCATTGTAGACATTCTGGCTGCCTATGAGAAGCTCTACATCCTTGTAACCGATGGAAGAGATGACGATTGTAGCTCCCTGAGGAACTGACAATGTCCATTTTCCATCCAGATCTGTAACGGCACCGTTCTGGGTACCTTTCTCAATGACGCTCGCACCTGCCACAGGACCTACATTGTCAACGACTGTACCGCTGACCTGTCTGGTCTGTGCCATCAGCGAGAAGCTCAGAAGGAGCATCGCCAAGCAAGTAAATAGTTTACTTTTCATGTTACTGAATTTTGGTTATTATTATGTATTAGTTATTGATTTTCTCAAAAAACTGACGTTTTGCAGGCTCCCATTCCTCCTGCTGCCATACATTATGTCCGGCCTCCGGATAGCAGATCCACGACTTTTCAGATGTGATATGATTATATCCGGCAAAGTTTGTATGCGGAGGACATACGGTGTCCTGAAGGCCTATGGCCATAAGCACAGGGCACTGTATCCTGTCCGTAAGATTCTTGATATCGAAATAGCTGAGCACCTTGAACATCTCCCCTTCAGACATTCCGGCTTCCTTTGCGGCAGCCTCGATCGGATCTCCAGGCCAGCCGGCAAGAACGAAATAGTCAGGATAGTCGCAGAGGAATGGTGCTGAAGGTGCGATGGCCTTGAGCCTGTTGTCAAGGGATGCTGCAGCAAAAGTAAGCGCTCCTCCCTGACTTTCACCGTTTGCACATACGCGGTCAGTATCGGTCTTTTCGAGAGAACATACGAAATCGATGGCTCTTACAGCATCCGCAAACGCTCCCCTGTAGTAATATGTCTCCTTGCTCTCAATGCCTCTTGCACACCAGTCATCCTTTTCACCCGGCTTCCTGTTGAACGCCTGATTGCGTACACAGAGCATGAATTCGATCATCTGCGGATTTGAAGAAGGATCAGCATACCATACATCGCTGCCGTAGCCCATGTATGAAATCATCGCAGGATATTTTCCTTCCGCGACAGGCATATAGAGAAGTCCGCTGATAGTCTCTCCTCCGAGAGATTTCATCTCCACGCGGAAAGCCTCACGTACATCATTGGAATGCTCCTTGAGAGGGATGAGCTTATATTCAGGTGCGACAGCTGCAAGTTCTGCAAGAGTCTGCTCCCAGAACGCGTCAAAATCAGGCTGCTTGTCCTGCTCCGAAACAATCTGCTCGGGATTGAAACCGAGATTGGTGCGGTCGATCTCTGTCTTTGAACCGTCCTCGTTCAGGATGCAGAGAACTGCACTGTAGAAACCTGGAGCAAGGTCGAGAGGGAATGTCACGGAAGCCTCGCCTTCATTGAATTCCACATTCCTTGTCACGGTCACGGCAGGCTCGCCGAAATCAGTCGAAACCTCAAGAACAACTTCCGCCTTATCAGCGTCTACTGAATTCATGACGACTTCGACGGCATGAGGACCCTCACCTGTAAAGATGCCGCTGTTCTCCTCAAGGACAAAGCGAGCTTTAGGCAGAAGTGCCTTCTCAATGGCCTGTGTGGCCTCTTTTATGACAGCGATAGTGGAAGCATCGCTTGCATAAACGGAATTGAGACCCTGCTGCTCCTGTGCAGGATCGCCGCAATAATCATCGCCGGGCTGCCAGTAGATGTTGGTCTCGGACTGTCCTGCAAGACCGCCCCATCCCCAGAAATTGAGACCTGCGAAAAGGCCTCCTTCCTGCGCAGACTCGACGATGCGGCCGAAGACATGTCTGTAATACTCGTCACGTGCCGTAGTCGGGCTGCCCTTGGCGAACTGGAAGTCATCACGAGGGAAACCGAACTCCTCCATGACCACCGGCTTGCCGTATTTACCGGCAATCACGAGATGCTCGTCGATATACCTGTCTGTATTCTCAATCGCGATAGGAAGATTGGTCTTGAGAGTGTTCTCACGCACCCAGCTCCAGTTGTAAGGCCAGATATGGATGTTGAGATAATCTATATCCGGACACGAATGGATCTTCTCGAAAAGTTCGAGGTCGCCTTCACATCCCCACTTGCCTTCGCTGCCGGAAGACACCATATGGTTCGGGTCGATAGACTTGATGAGCGAAGCGGTGGTCCACATGAAGTCAACGAATGCCGCCTGTCCGAGAGAATCGGTCCTGAAGCAGCGAGGTTCATTGCCGATCTGCCAAGAGAAGATAGCAGGATCATCCTTGTAAGGCTTGCCTGTAACCGTATTGGTGCGGCTTACCACATGCTTCACATGATTGTAGAACAGCTCTTTAGCCTTTTCGTTCGTCACGAATCTAGACACAGACTCCATGAACGGGCCATATCCGGACTCGGCAGGGATCAGGGCCTTGCCGGCACCAGCCCATTCGAGATACATTCCGTATCCCCCTGACCATTCCCAGGAATTGTTGATGTAGAGTACGGCCTTCATGTTTCTTTCGGCCATTTCCGCAAGCAGATAGTCCAGGCCGCGGAAGATTGTGTCGTTATATACGCCAGGCTCCTTCTGGAGCGTAGGGCTGACACGGGTAGGAATGCCGTCAGGGCCATCGCCTCCGACGAGAACACGAAGATTGGTCATTCCCAATGCCTTGAGAGTATCGAGCTCAGCCTCAAGACGCGCACGGTCTCCGCCGACACCCTCGCTGCCAAGGATGGCTCCATACCAGAAATTGGTTCCGACATAATGGGAAGGATAATCTTCACAAACGAATTTTCCGTCTTCCACATGTACGAAAGACGGTTTTTGAGCCTGACAGGAGCACAGCAGAAGAGCTGCGGCAAGAGTCAGGATCGAAAAGATCCGGATTAGTTTCATCAAAAATTTCAGCGCTATAATTATGATAATGCAAATTTAATCATAGCGCCAAAGTCAAACAAATACAATATTATCCGATAATGATAAAATTTAAACAATTACCTTGTTTTTCTTGAACATTGCCCTGAAATCACGTGGCGTATAGTTCCTTTTCGCCTTGAAGGTACGGTTGAAATTCGAAAGATTATTGAACCCGCATTCATAACAGATTTCAGATATGTTCCTGGAGGAATCCACCAGCATGCGCGCCGCAAATCCGAGACGTATATCTACGATATAATCCGACAAGGTACGCCCTGTCCTCTGACGGAAGAAGCGGCTGAAGGAGACCGGGCTCATACCCACAAGATCGGCCAGGTCGGCAAGCTTCAGCGGCTCCGCATAATGGTCATTTATATACTGCTTGACCTTCTCCACACGGCGGCTTTCGTTACTCCTTGCAGTATGTGCGAAAGAGCTGGAAGCCAGGACTCTGGCATCATCGGATATGGAAAGTTCGTACAGGACATAAAGGAATTTCAGGAACTGCACGAAACGCTCGTTTTCGTTTGCGATGTCGTCCAAGGTCGAATAGACCCTCATGATCGACGACAGAGGGAAGGCAAGGCCATGCTCGGCACGCCGGAGCATCCTCCTGATGGATGCGAACTGATTCTTGGAAAGAAGCTCGGTTCCGAATATGTCTCCTGAAAACTGGATGGTGATTTCACGTATGTCCTTGGATCTGCATTTCCCCTGCTCCCAGACATGTTCGAGATCAGCACCGCCGATCAGCACCAGCTCATAATCGCCGATCTCCTCAACACTGTCACCTACGATCCTTCTGACCCCCTTTCCCTTCTCAATGAAATTCAGCTCGAATTCCTTGTGGCGATGGAGCGGATACGTGAATTCCGTCTTATGACGCTCGACAATATAGAAGCAGTCCTTGTCGGACAGCCTTGTGATCTCTGTAAACACCTTTCCCATGACGCAAAGATATGCAATTTTATGAAAATTGATACTTTTTTAACATTTATCTACATAATAAAACATGTTTATCTCGAGGCATCCGTCATGTCAATGTTTTTCACTATATTTGTAAAAATCACGTAAAGTAATGACCAGACCACAGAAGACAGCAGCCGAACTGTTTGCAGTACAGGCGCTTGCATCACAAGCAAAGAAAGAACTCACAGAGAACATTCTCCCATATTGGACATCGAAAATGTGCAATCCCGCAGGAGGTTTCTACGGAAGGATATCCGGAAATGAAGAGACAGACCTTTCCGCACCTGTCGGAAACATCATGACAGCGCGCCTGCTATGGACTTTCTCCTCTGCATACAGACTGTTCAAGGATTCCGCCGAAGCGGAAGGATACCTGGCAATGGCAACAAGGGCGAAAGACCTGATCATCAGCAGGTTCTATGATCCCGAATACGGCGGAACATACTGGTCGCTCAATCCGGACGGAACCCCGCTTGACACAAAAAAGCAGATCTATGCGATAGCATTCACGATATACGGACTTGCTGAGCTCAACCGTGCGACCGGAGACGCCAAGGCTCTGGAATATGCCATCAAGCTTTTCAATTCCATCGAAGACCATAGCTTCGACACTGAAAAAGACGGATATTTCGAGGCCTTCACAAGGACATGGGACACTATCGAAGACATGCGCCTGAGCGACAAGGACGCGAACGAAAGCAAGACGATGAACACCCATCTCCATGTGCTCGAAGCTTATACCTGTCTTTACAGGGTATGGAAGAATTCCCGTCTGGAAGAGCGTCTGCGCGGACTTATCGGCATCTTCGAGAAGCACATTCTCGGACCTGACGGCCACCTCCGCCTCTTCTTCGACGACGACTGGAACAGCGGCTATGACATTGTTTCATACGGACATGACATCGAGGCCTCATGGCTCATCCATGAAGCCGCACTGGTTCTTGGTGACGAGGCGGTCATCGGGCGTATCGAGAAGCTTGTTCCTGCCATAGCGGCAGCTGCCGGCGAGGGATTTTCTCCAGAAGGGGGCATGATCTACGAGAAGAACGCCGAGGAAACCGACAGGGACCGCCATTGGTGGGTACAGGCCGAGACCGTGGTCGGCTACCTCAACCTCTGGGATCATTTCGGCACCCAGGAAGGCCTGGAAAATGCCTTGACATGCTGGGATTTCATAAAGGTCAATCTGATAGACAGGGAAAACGGCGAATGGTTCTGGAGCCTTCGCGAAGACGGGACCGTCAACCGCGATGACGACAAGGCCGGATTCTGGAAATGCCCTTATCACAACGGCCGCATGTGCATGGAAATCATCGAAAGAGTCAATCATTAAAACTATACACTATGAAACGTATCCTTCTATCGATCGCGGCAGTCCTGATTGCAGCATCATCTTTCGGACAGGGCTATACCAATCCTGTCGTAAAGGGTTTCAATCCGGACCCGAGCGTCTGCCGCGTAGGCGATGACTATTATCTTGTGACCAGCAGCTTCCAGTATTACCCTGGAGTTCCTCTCTACCACAGCAAGGACCTTGTGAACTGGGAGCAGATTGGCCATGTGCTCACACGAGAGTCACAGCTTTACCTGAAAGGCGCAAACTCAAACGGAGGTATCTATGCACCTACCATACGCCACCACAACGGCAGGTTCTACATGATCACAACCAATGTATCTACAGTCGGCAATTTCATTGTGACCACCGATGACATCCGCGGAGAATGGTCAGACCCTATCCCTGTGAAGGTGGGCGGAATCGACCCTTCAATCTTCTGGGACGAGGACGGAAAGTGCTGGTACACAGGCTCTGCCGACGGAGGCATCCTCCTTTGCGAGATCAATCCTGACACAGGAGAGGTCCTTTCGACTCCAAAGCGCGTATGGGACGGAACCGGCGGACGCTGGCCTGAAGCACCGCATATCTACAAGAAGGACGGCTGGTACTACCTCATGATAGCAGAAGGCGGTACCGAATTCGGACATATGGAGACAATCGCAAGAAGCCGTTACATCGACGGACCATACAAGGAAGCTCCACACAACCCGATCCTCGCCCACTACAAGGCCGCTACTCAGGACAACCCTATCCAGGGCGTCGGTCATGCAGATCTCGTACAGGCCCATGACGGTTCATGGTGGCTCGTATGCCTCGGATTCCGCACCCAGAGCGGCATGCATCACCTTCTCGGACGCGAGACCTTCCTTGCGCCGGTACGCTGGGATGAAGGCGCATGGCCGGTAGTGAATGCAACAGGAGACATCGCTATTGAAATGAATGTGCCTACCCTCCCGCTCCAGCCATTCGAGGCACGTCCTGAGCGCAATGAATTCGATTCGGAACTCGGCGCCGAATGGTCATGGCTCCGCAATCCTGACCTTTCTAAATACAAGGTGGCAGACGGCAAGCTCCGCATTTACGGAACAGCGGCAGGAACAGACGAGGCTGTGGTTTCACCATCATTCGTATGCGTACGTCAGGAAGACCACAACTTCATCGCAGAGACATGCCTTACACTTGGCAACGCACGTTCTGGAGACAAGGCCGGAATGAGCATATACATGGATTCTAACGGACATTATGACATCTGCCTCGCAAAGAAGGGCGGCAAGACAGTCATCGAGACAAAGTACAGACTCGGTTCAGTGACACATACCGAGGAAATCCCTTACAGCGGCAGCAAGGTATGGCTCAGGCTGACCGGCAATCCATTCAGATACCAGCTCTGGTACTCAAAGGACGGCAAGGAATTCAAGGCTGCCGGCACAGGTGACGCACGTTTCCTCAGCAGCGAGACATTCGGCAACTTCACAGGCATCATGCTTGGCCTCTGGGCTGAATCCCCTGCAGGAAAGGGCTATGCAGACTTCGAATATTTCGAGTATAAGGAGACCGTCCCACAGATGCCCCGCAGAAGATAAATCACATTGAGCGGAAAATCCGCTTTATAAAACAATCCAGCCGCTCAACGGGTTTACTTCAATGACCGTTGAGCGGCTGGACTAGCTTTATTCAATGTTTTTCCGTCTATTGGTTCGAAGCGTTGATATACTCAATGACCTTGACAAGATCCTGAGGATTGGTCCATCTGATCTTTTCAGCCTTCAGGAAAGCATTGAAGGCCTTCTTGTCTATTCCTTCCAAAGCTGCAACGCTCTTCTTGTCTGCCGGAATCTGCTGATGTCCGATGACCAGATACATGTTTTCGATGACGCGGAGTGACTCGGAGTCATCCTTCATGGCAAGCAGGTCCGCATAGACATCCGTCATGAGATATCCGTTGTAGGCGTTGACCACATTCTGATTGTGAAGGAAAGTCTTGGTGGTGGTACTGTTCAACGATGTGGTACCGTATGCGCCGTCATTCCTCACCACAGAGGTGAAATTGCCTTTGGTTTCCATGACAACGAATCCACCTTCGGTTTCTGCCATAACCTTAAGCATCTTGCCCCCGACGTTACGGAAGACATCCTCGCCGATGAAAAGCGTCACCACATCCAAGGTAGCAGATTCCTTGATGCGTCCATCCTCCACATAGTGCAATGCACCAAGATCAAGATGGATGTTGAACTGTGCCTTGTTGCGCTTGTTACGGGCGCGGACAAGTTCACCTTCCATGAAATCAGGATAAAGATACGGCCAGTTGACTGTAGGTGTGTAATCCTGTGAAAACACATCTACAGCCATCAGCATGCCGATAAACAAGAAAATAAGCTTTTTCATTATTCCTTGGTTTCTGCCTTTGATTCAAGGAAAAGCTCGTCCATCTGCTCCTGGTCGATGTATGATGGAGAATCGATCATCACATCACGGCCCTGGTTGTTCTTAGGGAATGCGATGTAGTCACGGATTGTCTCCTGTCCGCCAAAGAGCGAGCATACGCGGTCGAAGCCGAATGCGAGACCTCCGTGAGGCGGAGCACCGAACTTGAAGGCGTTGATGATGAAGCCGAACTTGTACTCCGCGTCCTCCTTGCTGATGCCGAGGACCTCGAACATACGCTGCTGCATCTCAGCCTCATGGATACGGATCGATCCGCCGCCGAGCTCTGTGCCGTTGAGCACGAAGTCATATGCGTTTGCGCATACCTTCTCGAGGTCTTCCTTCTTGTCGCTGTAGAAGAGTTCGAGATGCTCTGGCTTAGGAGCCGTGAACGGATGGTGCATTGCATAGAAGCGCTGGGTCTCGTCGTCCCACTCCACGAGAGGGAAATCCACAACCCAGAGAGGTGCGAAATTGAACGGATCACGAAGACCAAGGCGGTTACCCATCTCGATACGGAGCACACCAAGCATGTTCTGAGTCTTTCTCTTCGCACCGCAGAGGACGAGCATCATGTCGCCCTTCTTCGCGCCGAGGCGGTCAGCAACTGCCTGGAGCTGCTCAGGTGTATAGAACTTGTCGACTGAAGACTTGATGGTGCCGTCCTCGTTGAGCTTGATGTATACGAGGCCCTTTGCGCCCACCTGAGGTCTCTTCACCCACTCTGTGAGCTCGTCGATCTGCTTTCTTGTGTATGCTGCAGCACCCTCCACGTTGATTGCACCGATATAGTCAACGCCGTCGAATACAGAGAAGCCGTAGCCCTTCACGAGGTCTGTGATCTCGTGGATCTTCATGTCGAAGCGGATGTCCGGCTTGTCGCTGCCGTAGAAATCCATCGCATCATACCAGCTCATGCGAGGGATGCGCTCTGCGATCTCGACGTTAAGAACGTTCTTGAAGAGGGTCCTCATCATGCCCTCGAATGTGTTGAGCACATCCTCCTGCTCCACGAACGACATCTCGCAGTCGATCTGGGTGAACTCAGGCTGACGGTCTGCACGGAGGTCCTCGTCACGGAAGCAGCGCACGATCTGGAAGTAGCGGTCATAGCCGGCTACCATCAGGAGCTGCTTGAATGTCTGAGGAGACTGCGGAAGTGCGTAGAACTGACCAGGGTTCATTCTTGATGGAACCACGAAGTCACGCGCTCCCTCCGGAGTCGATTTGATCAGATATGGAGTCTCGATCTCGAGGAAGTTCTGCGCATCAAGATAGTTGCGCACCTCGTGAGCGATCTGGTGACGGATCTTGAGAGCTCTCTGGAGAGGGCCTCTACGAAGGTCGAGGTAACGGTATTTTGCACGGAGTTCCTCACCGCCGTCGCTTTCCTCCTCGATTGTGAACGGAGGAGTGTTCGCCTTGTTGAGGACCTTTATCTCGCTGAGACTGATCTCGATATCGCCTGTAGGCATCTTCGGGTTCTTGCTCTGACGCTCGATGACCTCACCGGTCACCTGAAGCACCCACTCGCGACCGAGTGAGCCTGCTGTCTCTACGAGCTCTGCCGCAGCATGAGCGTCAACTACGAGCTGGGTGATGCCGTAGCGGTCTCTGAGGTCGACGAAGGTCATGCCGCCGAGCTTTCTTGACTTCTGCACCCATCCGGCCAATGTAACTGTCTGGCCTACATTCTCAATGCGGAGTTCTCCGCAGGTGTGTGTTCTGTACATATGTATTCAGTATTTATTATTCTTGTCCAAAAGATTCCTATTAAAAACTGACAAAAATAATATTTTTTAGCGGTTTAAAGCACAAAAACATACCCTTTTATGCTTTTGACCGGATATTTGTGCTTTTGAAATGGAATTCAACGGAAAGAAATTATCTTTGTGGAAATTTTGAGCTTATATGGAAGTTAGAGCAAAGAAGGCCCTGGGCCAGCATTTTTTGACAGATCTGTCCATCGCACAGAGGATTGCTGAAGCATTGACCGTACCTTGTCCGGGCGTCGACACCGTCTACAATGCGGAGAATCCGATGCCGGCACTCGAGGTCGGCCCGGGCATGGGAGTCCTTACTCAATATGTCCTGCAGAGACCGGAGGTGGACCTGCGTATGGTAGAGATTGATACTGAATCAGTTGACTACCTCCTTGTGCATTTCCCGCAGGTCAACGGAAAGCTCATCGAGGCTGACTTTCTGAAGCTCAAGCTTGAAAGCTTCTTCGCCGACAGGTTCTGCGTCATAGGCAACTTCCCGTACAACATATCGTCTCAGATATTCTTCAAGATCCTGGATTATAAGGAACAGGTGCCGCAGGTGGTCTGCATGATCCAGAAAGAGGTTGCAGAGCGCATAGCCGAGAAGCCCGGCACCAAGACATACGGAATACTTTCGGTGCTCCTCCAGGCATGGTACGACATCGAATACCTCTTCACAGTGGGCGAGGGCGCATTCAACCCTCCGCCAAAGGTCAAGTCGGCTGTCATCAGGCTCGTCCGCAATTCACGCACTGAACTCGGCTGCGACGAAGCGCTCTTCAAGACGGTCGTGAAGACCGGCTTCAACCAGCGCCGCAAGACTCTTCGCAATTCCTTGAAGCCGCTCATACGCGCCAAGGCGGACCGCTGCGGCTGGACAGAAGAGCAGCTCGCCGGATTCATATCCGACCCTGTCTTCGAACTCCGCCCGGAACGCCTCAGCGTCGAGGACTTCATAGCCTTGACATTGAAACTGGCGTAAAACCGCTGGCGGGTAACCGACTGTCAGTCAATAGAATACAAAAACCTCGTGCCGCCAAAAGGGAGCACGAGGTTTTTGTATTTAGCTGATTATCAAATATTTGAGCGCCAGACACTGCGGGAAGAGGCAATGACCACCGACAGGCTCATCAGGCCCATGAGAAGATAGCGCCATGTGATGATGAGCTCAAGGACCGGCGATGATGCTGTTGCCGGAAGAAGGAGATGACCTATAAGGAATATGGCGGTGCATATGGCTATGTCCGCCAGGACAAGCAGGAGCGCCTGACGGCGATAACGTCTTCTGAAGGTCGCGCGGATAAGTCCGACGATGCGCAGACTTTCATTAAGTTTCTCCTCATCTCGTCCGCTGAGAGAAGCCGGAACCGGCAGAAGATCGATCTGCCTGACAAGCTCGTCCATGAACCTGTCATCCTTCGGTACAGGAATCCTATGATCCTGCATGAATCTCTTTATATCTTTTTCAGTTGCCATTTTCCAGATATTGCTTCAGATGCTGCCTGCCACGTGTGAGGCATGACCTTACCGTGCCAGAAGGCATTTCCATGATATCCATTATCTCCTTGATCGATTTCTCCTCCATGTAGAAAAGGAGGATTACGGCCTGTTCATGCGCCGTCAGGCTCTTTATGGCCATATAAAGCTGCTGATGCTCATATTTCCTGTCGGCCTCCGTCCCGTCATCCTCAATCTTCGTGACCTGAAAGGAATCCGGCTCCTCCAGCGAAATCCACCCGCTTTCCTTTCCGGACTTCTTCATATGACATGCCAACAGTTGTATGCAATCCTGAACAGCCATGTTGAAAACCGCGAGCGCCCTTCAAAACGTTCATAAGACAGGTATGCCTTCAGCAGGGCTTCCTGAGCGATATCATCCGCCCTGAAGCCGTCCCCTCCACACAGACCTCGCAGGAACCTCCTCAAAGACTCCTGCTCGGCTGCTATCAACTCTATGAACTGCTTTCTGGTCATCTACCAACCTTTATCTCATGACACTATGCGCATTTCCGGTTGAAGCTATTCATTAAGCTTTCTTTCTTCCGCCTCTATCTCCGGTGCCAGATATTTCCTGCCGACAAAGAATGCCACCATATAAGCAACTCCTATCGCAACCATCACCCCTCCGATTATATAAAGCATCTCCAGCCCGGCAACACCTTCAAAAGCGTCAAGCGAAGGGCAAACAAGCAAAGCTATACCGATCATTGAGCAGACAATGCCGGTTGTCAGTTTCTTTATGAGCTTCATCTTCGTATTCCTGCTGCTTTCAGTCTCGCTGACCAGCAGTTCGGGATCTATCTCCACACCATTCTCGATAGCCTTCACCAGCACAGCCATCTTCTGCTCATTTTTCTTGATTCTCGCACGTGTGACGAGCCATACAATCATCACGGGCAATACGACACAGACACCAATAGGTATCATCAAAGCAATTATTTCTTCCATAATATCAATAACTTTAAATTAAACTCCATCCTGCCGCACTTCCAGGCGGTTTCAAATATTAGACGGAAGAATGCTCACAAATGTTGCAGACCAGATATGTTTTCTTTCATAATACAAAAGAGGGCAGGTAAAAACCAGCCCTCAAATATATCAATATTGCCATCCGGCAAGACAGCAGAACTACTGCTTTGCAATATTCTCTCTCATTTCTGTATCGGCCTGGATGTTCTTCATCTTGTAGTAGTCCATGATGCCGAGGTTTCCTGTGCGGAATGCTTCCGCCATTGCGAGAGGAACTTCCGCTTCAGCCTCGATCACGCGTGCGCGTGCCTCCTGGGCCTTCGCCTTCATTTCCTGCTCGAGAGCTACCGCCATGGCGCGACGCTCCTCTGCGCGTGCCTGGGCGATGTTCTTGTCAGCCTCTGCCTGGTCCATCTGGAGGACTGCACCGATGTTCTTTCCGATGTCGATGTCGGCGATGTCGATGGAGAGGATCTCGAATGCAGTACCTGCGTCGAGTCCCTTGTTAAGAACGACCTTTGAAATGCTGTCAGGATTCTCGAGAACGAGCTTGTGGCTCTCTGCAGAACCTATGGATGACACGATACCCTCACCTACTCGTGCAAGGACTGTCTCCTCGCCTGCTCCTCCGACGAGCTGCTTGATGTTTGCGCGTACGGTCACACGTGCCTTTGCGATGAGCTGGATACCGTCCTTTGCAACGGCTGTCACAGGAGGTGTGTTGATGACCTTAGGGTTAACGGACATCTGCACCGCCTCGAACACGTCACGGCCTGCAAGGTCGATGGCTGCAGCCATCTTGAAATCAAGGGAGATATTCGCTTTATCAGCTGATATCAAAGCATTTACAACCTTTGGAACATTTCCCTTTGCAAGGTAGTGAGCCTCGAGCTCGTTTGCATAGAGCTTGAGACCTGCCTTTGTTCCTGTCACCATCGCCATCACGATTGTGTTAGGCGACACGCCTCTCCAGCGCATGAGCACTAGCTGGATGAGCGAAATACGTACTCCGGAAATGAGCGCCTGGAACCACAGGGTCACAGGGAAGAACCAGAGGAAGATCACGAGGCCGACGATTGCGACCGCGATCCATACGATAATCATAGCGTCCATAATAGTATAGTTTTATCTGAATTTCTAAATCAAAGGCTTGACGGTGATCCTGTTGTCCTCGATGAGCACCACCTCGACATCGATTCCCGGATCAAGCATTCCCTCGAGAGACTTAACCTCGATCACATAGTCTCCGAAACGCGCTGAACCCATAGGAGCAAGCCTTGTCAGGGTCTTACCACGGTCACCGACAGCGATGGTCGAAGATTCCGAAGGTACTGCCTTGGAGTCGATATTGGTTTCAAGAGACATTCTCTTCCAGGTCTTTGCCCTGAGCACCCATACGGTAAGAGCGACTATCAGCACAGCCACAATGGCTGTAACTATGGCTCCGACAGTGTTGCCGAATTCATAGAATGCATAGAAACATGATCCTCCCATGGACAGAAGTCCGAGGACACCTGCAACTCCGACTCCCGGAATCAGCAGGATTTCAGCGAAGATCAGCACGAGGCCGACCAATATTAATGTAATGATAAATCCCATGAGGGCAAATTTACTGATTTACAGCATCAATTGCAACAACCTCGGCCGAAACTTCAGACGAACCGGAAGCATTTATGAATTCTGCCAGAGCATCGGCATCAGCCTTGACATCAAACGGTCCTACAACAAACGTGATGGTTCCGTCCTCGGCCTCTGTACGGGCAATATCCTTTCCTGCTGCATGCTGACGGATTCCGGCTGTCACCGCTTCATCGAGAACGCCTTCCGAAGGAACGATCCTTACCTCATACATGGCTTCCTCCGCGGCACCTCCTGACTCCAGACTCCTTGCAGTAGCTACCGATGTCTCCTCACCATCCACATACGCCACTATGAATGCGCTTCTGAAGCCACGGCTCCTGACAGCATCAAGCTTCGACTGCACATCATCGAATGTATTGAACAGACCTACGCGATATGTATATCTTCCGCTGTCGCTTCGGATCTCGAACACCGGACTCAAGCCCCTGAGGCTAGCCACATCGGCCTTTCCGCCAGCGCTGAATATCTGGATCTGATAGACTATTCCGTCCGGAATGGTGTTATCCTCCGCGAAACGGCCCTCCTTCAAGATCATGAATGTATAGTCAAACTCATTTTCAGGACGCATGATATCAAGACACAGAGGACCTCCAAGGCTTCTTCTGATGAATTCATATCCTTCCGGAGCCTCTGCCTCTTCCGTAGCGGCAGCCATTATCTTGTCCGGATCCACGGCGACTCCGCTGAAAAGAAACTCCATCTCAATTTCGTGAAGCTCGGAAATGGTCCTGTTCAGATCCTCCTGAAGCACAGGAACTTTCGCTTCCCTTTCACGTATGACCTCTGCAAGTCTCATTCGTTCAGCATCATCATTGCTGAGGGCAAAACGGCTTCTTTCCTCATCAAGAAGAGATGAATAATATGACACCGAATCCCTCAACGCACGCACCTGGGCCATCTTGTCCATATACCTGTCCTTCGCTGCGCTTTCCGGCATGGCATCGTCACTCTTCTCCGGCACAGAAGTCTCCTCCTGTACAGAAAGACGCGAAAGCTTCAGCAGTTCATCCGGATCTTCGACAGAATGTCTCACGGGCATGCTGTCATATTCAAGGACATACACCCAGACACTGTCAGATGAGCATTCCCTGTTGGAAGCGAAGAAGACATGTCCTTCGGACTCGTCGGACACATAAAGGAAATCATCATATGGGGAAGAATACGGGAATCCCATGTTCACCGGCTCGGACCATCCCTGTAGATCGTCATCCCATCTTGAGACATAAAGGTCATAACCGCCAACGCCATAAAGGCCGTCTGATGAGAAATAGAGGGACCTTCCGTCAGCGGAAATCATCGGATAGATCTCGTTGGAGAGCATTGTGACAGACTCGTTCTGGGTCACCGGATATGTCCATACGGTATCCTGCAGTTCCGTCATGAAGATATTGCGGAACCCCTCCTGATCTTCAGCTGAAAAATATATCCTGCCGGCATCCGATGGGGCATACAAGGCCTTTGAAAGCACATTCGAGGTGCTGTCAAGCTGATTGGGAGCCAGACGCCACGACCTGTCTTCCAGAGGAAAATAAAGAAAGAAGTCTTCAAGCGGGAATTTCCTTCTGTCCACGACTTTGGGAGTATAGGCGAATCCGGTCATGTTCAGTCCGTTTTCAGCAAGAAGGATCTTTCCCGAGACAGCTTCGATCATGAGCGAGTCAGCAAAGTCATATTCGAGGATATCGACTGCCTTTTCATATGCCCGGCATGCCTCCTCGAAACGGTATTCCATACGCAGAGAGTCGCCAAGACGGACGAGACTGTCCACCTGACGGTTCTGTGCCGAAAGTTTTCCGGACGAAAGGAAAAGGACGGCCATTATTATATAAAAGGTATATTTTACCCTCTGCATACTTGTTTTTACCTCATTTTCAGCCTACAAAAATAAGAAATATTTGCAGAAACTTCATTTATAAGAAAAAAATCGTAAATTTGTGCCCTATTTTGCGGATGGTATGGAATGCAAGTTCCATGCTATCCCCAAATGATGCATACAAATATCATTAAAACAATAAAATTATTATGCAAAGTAAAGGTGCTATCAGATTTGTAGCGATTCTCCTTCTCCTTGCGTCACTTTGGCAGCTTTCATTCACTCTCGTGGCTAACCGCCAGGAGAAGAAGGCAGAGAAGTACGCCGAGGCAAAGGCAGAGGCTGCAATGAACGCAGCTGCATTCGGCAAGGTTGCCGAGGCAGACAAGGCTTTCTACCTCGACTCAATCAGAAAGGTCGAGAACAGAAGGTACATCGATTCTATCTCATCTGAGAAGATCTACTGTGGTTACACACTCAAGGAGGTACAGGCTAAGGCTATCAACCTCGGTCTCGACCTCAAGGGAGGTATGAACGTAATGCTTCAGGTTCAGCTTGAGGACCTCGTGAAGGCTCTTGCTGGCGGAAACGACGCTCCTGAGTTCACAAACGCTCTTGCTCTTGCAAAGGAGCGCAGCGTCAACTCAAGAAATGACTTCATCACTCTCTTCGCAGAGGCTTGGGAGGAGACTTCAAACGGAATGCATCTTGCTCAGATCTTCGGTACATACGAGATGAGAGACAAGATCGGACCTGAGTCAACAGACGCTGAGGTCATCGAGGTTATCAGAGCTGAGTCAGAGAGTGCAATCTCCAACTCATTCAACGTCCTCAGAAACCGTATCGACCGTTTCGGTGTGACATCTCCAAACATCCAGAAGCTCGGAAACAGCGGACGTATCCTCGTGGAGCTCCCAGGCGTAAAAGAGCCTGAGCGTGTAAGAAAGCTCCTCCAGGGAACCGCTTCACTCGAGTTCTGGCCAACATACACAAACGAGGAGATCGAGCGTTACCTCGCCGAGGCAAACGCACTTCTTGCTGAGATCCAGGCAGCAGAGGAAGTTGCCGCTCCGGTTGCAGAAGAGACTGTAGCTGAAGTGGATGCACTTCTCGCAGAGGAGCTCAAGCAGGCAGAGGGCGACGCTGCTTCAGAGGCAGAGATGCTCAAGCAGAACCCGCTCTTCGCACTTCTCCAGCCATCAGGCGCAAGAGGACATGCATGCATCGGTTATGCTCACTACGCAGACACAGCGCAGATCAACAAGTACTTCGCAATGCCTCAGATCAAGCAGCTCTTCCCACCTGAATTCAAGGCTATGTGGACTGTGAAGGCATCTGCAATGGATCCTAACGAGAACATCTTCGAGCTCGTTGCCATCAAGGCTCCTTCACGTGACGGAAAGGCTCCTCTCGACGGTGGCGCTGTAACTGACGCACGCGTACAGTATGGCAATTCAGGCGGATCACCAGAGGTATCAATGACAATGAATGCAGAGGGTGCAAACGTATGGGCACGCCTTACAAAGGACAATATCGGACGTCAGATCGCTATTGTTCTCGACGGCATGGTATATTCATATCCTAACGTACAGTCTGAGATCTCTGGCGGTAGCTCACAGATCACAGGTGACTTCACACTTGAAGAGGCAGAGGACCTTGCAAACGTCCTCAAGTCAGGTAAGCTCCCTGCACCTGCAACAATCATCCAGGAGCAGGTTGTAGGACCTTCACTCGGAGCAGAGTCAATCAACGCAGGTCTCATCTCATTCGTGATCGCGTTCATCCTCGTGCTTCTTTACATGCTCTTCTTCTATCGTGGAGCAGGTCTCGTTGCCGACATCGCACTTCTCTGCAACGTAGTGCTTCTCTTCGGAACACTCGTATCATTCGGTGCAGTGCTCACACTCCCTGGTATCGCCGGTCTCGTGCTGACCCTCGGTATGGCAGTGGATGCCAACGTGATCATCTATGAGCGTGTCAAGGAAGAGCTCCGCGCAGGAAAGGGTCTTGGAAAGGCTATCGCTGACGGTTACTCAAACGCTTACTCGGCTATCGTCGACGGTCAGATCACTACCCTCCTCACTGGTATCGTGCTCTTCATCTTCGGTTCAGGTCCAGTACAGGGCTTCGCGACTACCCTCATCATCGGTATCGTGACATCAGTCCTCACTTCTATCTTCATCACAAGAATCATCTTTGATGACAGAGTATCAAAGGGCAAGAACATCTCGTTCGACAGCAAGCTTACACGCAACTTCCTCCAGAACACAAAGGTAGATTTCATCGGAAAGAAGAAGATCGCTTACATCGTTTCAGGTGCGCTCATCCTCATCTCTCTCGTTTCTATCTTCACAAAGGGCTTCACATATGGTGTTGACTTCACCGGTGGACGTACTTACGTTGTAAGATTCGACCAGTCTGTGACAGCAGAGGATGTACGTGCAGCAGCTATCGCTGAGTTCGACGGAGCAGTAGAGGTTAAGCAGTTCGGTGGCGAGAGCCAGATGAAGATCACTACACAGTACCTTGTAGAGGACGAGTCTACCGATGCTGATGCAGAGGTAGAGAACAAGCTCTACAACGCACTCAAGGGCTTCTTCGCTGAAGATCTCACATTCGAGCAGTTCACATCTACTCTCGATAACCCTAACGGTATCATCAGCTCTGACAAGGTAGGTCCTACCATCGCAAACGACATTACAAGAGATGCTATCATCGCTGTGATCATCGCTCTCTTCGTGATCTTCGCTTACATCGCAGTACGTTTCCGCGGATGGACATGGGGTCTCGGTGGTGTGACCGGTCTTGCACATACAGCACTCATCGTGATCGGCTTCTTCTCACTCTTCTCAGGAATCCTTCCATTCAGCCTTGATATCGACCAGACATTCATCGCTGCGATCCTGACAATCATCGGTTACGCAATCAACGATACAGTGGTTATCTTCGACCGTATCCGTGAGTACAAGGAGCTTCATCCGAAGGCAGACTTCCGTCAGAACGTGAACGAGGCCCTCAACAGCACTCTCTCACGTACAATGAATACATCACTCACTACTCTCGTTACAATGCTTGCAATCGCAATCTTCGGTGGTGAGGTGATCAGAGGTCTTGCTGTAGCACTCATCCTCGGTATCGTGATCGGTACTTACGCTTCTATCTTCATCGCTACACCAATCATGTACGATGTAACAAAGAAGGCAGAGGCCAAGAAGGAGAACAAGTAGATTCCCACGTCACTCCGTTCCTCGGAATGACACATAGATATTATCAGGGTGGCTGAAGAGTCACCCTGATTTTTTATTATATTCGCATGGTACTTTTTCCCGCATGACGCGTCTTACCTGCAGAAGAAACTTAAAATGAAAAGACTTGTCATATTCATGCTGATGATTCTGCCTGTCCTGTCCCATGCACAGACAAGGGCTTTGAAGGATCATCTGACAAACCTGCACGAGAGATTCGGAGTCAATTTCGTATATGACTCCTCGCTCGACATGGATATGGAATCAGACGCACCGTCAGGCGGCAGCCTGGAGGAGTGTCTGCATACATTGTTCGACGGATCCGGAATAGAATGGGACATAAGGAAGCGGTATGTAGTCCTTAACATGGGAGGAAAATCTTCCGGATACACCATCCTGATCCGTTCGCAGGTAGACACGCTGGAGGAAGCGATGGTGACCGCACAGGCATATGAAGCAGAACAGAGATCCTCGACCGGTCTGGAAAGAATCAACGCAAGGGACATCAACCGAGGATATGCGTTCATGAGCTCGCCGGACATCATAAAGACTCTCCAGAACCTTCCCGGAGTGGCTTCCGGCACCGAACTTCTTTCCGGTCTCCATGTCCATGGAGGTGACGGTTCGGACAACCTGTTCCTTCTGGACGGCACACCGCTCTACCAGGCAGGACATCTCGGAGGCCTGTTCTCCTCCTTCAATTCCGACATCGTGAAGAATGTTGATTTCTACAAGAGCGGATTCCCGGCAAGATTCGGAGGAAGACTCTCATCAGTCGTGGACGCAAGGACAGAGACCGGAGACATGTATGAGTATCACGGATCCATGTCCATAGGCCTCATAGACGGCAGGCTTCAGTTCGAAGGCCCGCTGAAACAGGGAAAGACATCATTCAACATTGCGTTAAGAAGAAGCTGGCTCGATGCCGTCACCCTTCCTGTATTCTCCATGATAAACATCAGGGACGACGGAACAAAGCATGGATTCAGCTACGCATTCCAGGATCTCAACGCCGGCATCACCCACCGTTTTTCCCCCGATAACATCCTGGAATTCAAGACATATTACGGAAAGGATGCCCTGCGCCTTCATTATTACATACAGATGCAGGACGAGAACTTGGAAATCACCGACATAGAATCTACCGACATGGACATAAGATGGGGGAATCTTCTGGCAACGATCATCTGGAAATACCGCTTCAGTCCTGCCTTGACAATGCAGACGTCAGCATGGCATACCAGAGGCCATTCCATGATGGACGCAAAGTCAGCTTCTGACGGTTCTCTCCACGACCCTATCCTGGGTACATATGAGGAGTACTACAGATCAGTCACAGGTACGACCGCTCTGAAGGCCGATTTCAAATACAGAAGGAACGGAAAGATAAGTCTCGACTTCGGAGGAATATATCAGATCCATGCATTTTCTCCGGAAAGGAAGCTGAAGAACACATCATTCAGGAAAGACGGCAACATCAACACCACCAGACTGACTGAAAAAGGCCGTCTGTCCGGCCATGAAGCCGCGATCTATGCCGACGGGAACATCAGGTTCACCGACAGGATAAGCTCGAACATCGGCCTCAGATACGTCATTTTCGGCACACAGAGCAAGATCAGACATAGATTGGAGCCTAGGATATCCATGAGATACGATATCAGCAGGCAGGCAAGATTAGATATATCATACACAGAGATGAATCAGTTTGCCCATCAGATGTCGACATCATATCTGGATCTTCCTACCGAATTCTGGATGCCGTCCACAAAGGAAGTGGAGCCGCTGTTTTCACGTCAGGTTGCCGCAGAATTCTCCTGGAGGCTGCCTTTCGGACTTGATCTGGGACTGGGAGGCTGGTACAAGACGATGGACAATCTGATGGAGCAGTGGACGAGTTATTCATATGTACCTCCTATCCGCAACTGGGGAGAATCATCGATCACCGGCAAAGGGCGCTCATACGGACTTGAAATCGAAGCGGAATACAATCGGGAAAAGCTGCATCTCACGGCATACTATACCCTTTCATGGAACGAAAGGAGATTCGAGGAACTCTGGTATGACTGGTATCCTGACAGGAATGACAACAGGCACAAGTTGACCTTGATGGCGAACTACAGGTTCAGCGGAAGATTCGATGTCTACGCCGGCTGGAACTGGCACAGCGGCAACAGGACTACCGTAGAAGGATACCAGTCCCATCAGTTCGGCCGTCCTAATAACCTTTCGTTACCGGACTATCACAGACTGGACCTCGGAATGAACTTCAGGAAGACCACGCGCAAAGGCAACGAAAGCATATGGAACGTCAGCGTATACAATGCATACTGCAGGATGAACACAATATTCGCCAACGTGCAATACAATGATTTTGAGACAACTAAAGGAATCACCTACGGAATAGTACCAATAATCCCTTCATTCAGCTACACCTTGAAATTCTGACATGATGAAACATATATACATACTGACGGTAATTCTGCTCTGCTGTGCATGCGAGGCCCCTCTCGACCTCAACCGCATTGACAGCAGTCCATGCATCATGGCAAACACTCTTATAGGCAATGCGGAACCGTCCCGGATCTATGTCAAGACAGCTGTGCCGATGAACAGCGAAGACAGAAGTCTGGAAGCAAACAGAGTATATCTGAACGGACAGGTCGCAGGCAGGGTAATGACATTTAAAGACATCAGTACGAATTTCGGCCAGGGAACTTATGAATACACTCCGGAAATAAGTCCTGGAGAGAGGATCAGGATTGAAGCTTCAGCTGCCGGAGTACCGGAAGTCTATGCAGAAACCACAGTACCGCAGCCTATGGACCTGAAAAGCGCCTGCATACTCGAAAGGAAAAAAAGCTTCATCACCCTCGAGATCACTTATGAAGAGGAGGAAGATGGATACTACGGAATCATATTCCATGACACGGACATATCAGAAGCTCCTGGTATCCAGATGTCTGAAAGTTATGACATGGTTGTGTCGTATTCGTCTTTGGACAGGGAAATTCTGATCTGGGACAAGCATAAGGTCGAGAAGGACGGAAGAAAGAGGACATTGACGACTTATCTGGACACGGATCATGACAAGGACAGCTACGACATCAGTCTTGTAAGCCTGTCGCCCGAAGCATTCAACTATCTGAGAGGATGCTACATGAAGACTACGGGCTTTGCATCGATCGGAATGAGCACCCCTGCATTCACATATTCAAACGTCATAGGCGGAATCGGTACGATAGGAAGCTACTGGGAGACCAGGATGACCATAAAGATGAAAGATCAGGAATAAGGCCATGAGAGACAGAATCATACATATCATCATCCTGATGCTGGCAGCAGCCTTCTCCGCCCATGCCCAGCTCGGAGTAAAGGTCGGATATACCGGCTCAACGCACAGGCTGGAAGTGGACGGGACTGTGGAGAAAGTGCATGCGGACGGAATGACTGCCGGAGTGACATATGACATCTCTCTGGCAAAGAATCTTTATCTTCGCCCGGGCCTTATGTACGGATTCGAGTGGTACAGCGAAACCTCAAACCAGACGACGGAATACGGAGGATTCAGCATCAACGAGCATTTCAAGGAACACAGCATCACCATTCCTCTGCACCTGAGATACGAAATCGAAATCATACCTGAAATCCTCAGCTGCTTTGTCGCAGCCGGACCATCAATAGCCATCGGAATATACTCTGCTACAGATGTTTCCATGTTCGGGACCCTTGACATGAACTTCAAGGCCGACAATTATAACGGAGATCTGGAATATACATATTTCCCTTACCAGCAGGAAATCATGGACCCCGTGACCGAAGCGATCATGGACAGCAACATACTTCATAAAAGGTTTGACATAAGCATCGGAGGAAGCGCCGGATTCAGGATAATGAAGAATATAGGCATGGAGATCGGCTATGGATATGGTCTGATGAACAGATTCAGGAACACACATGATCATTCATACCACAGAAACGTTTTACGGTTCACAATCGGATATTCTTTCTGATCTATGCAACATTATGGAATGAATATGCATCTACTATAAAGCAATAACTTAAAATCACATATCATGAAAAAGTTTTTCATCATTTCAGCCATTATGGCAGTACTCGGACTAGCTTCATGTAACAAAGAAGAATCAAAGGCCATCGTAGGTAAATGGGAGGCAACAACAATCGAAATGACCATAGAAGGCATAAAGATGGAAATGGACATAGCGGAAATGGGAGCCGGAATGTCATTCCTCTTCAAGGCAGACGGTACAGGATCGGTGAGTGAATCCGTGGATGGCTCGGCAATGACCGTGGATTTCGAATATTCATTATCAGACGGTCTGCTGACGCTGACCATAGAAGGAGACTCGGAATCCATTCCTGTGACAATAGACGGAAACAGGATGAGCATGATAATGGACGGGGACATCCTTGATGAACCTGACATGACGGTAAAGATCCATTTTGTCAAGAAGTAATGTTTAGACGTTGAAAACTTTTTCCCCTGAATATCAGCAAGTTGATTTCAGGGGGATTTTTATTTTTGACGGATATAGGCTTTTTGCATATCTTTGTCTTCCTTAAAATCAGCAGCCATGTCATTTGTCCATCTTCACGTCCATACACAGTATTCCATCCTTGACGGCCAGTCGGCCATAGGCGACCTCTTTGCGCGTGCAAAGGAGCTTGAAATGCCGGCCATCGCCATCACCGACCATGGAAACATGTACGGTGTGAAGGAGTTCCTGAAGGTAGCGAAGAAATTCCCCGAGGTCAAGCCGATCATCGGATGTGAGATCTATGTCACCAGGCATTATGACCATAAGCTGAAGGACAAGGACCACAGAGGATATTACCACCTCATCCTCCTTGCCAAGGACTACAACGGCTACAAGAATCTCATGAAGATCGTCTCTACCGGCCATATCGAAGGCAAATACTACGAGAAGCCGAGGGTCAGCCATGAGATCGTCGAGAAATATGCCGAAGGCCTCGTATGCTGCTCCGCCTGCATCGCAGGAGAGATCCCGAGAGCCATAATCGCCGGAGACATGGAAGGAGCCGAGAAGGCAATCATGTGGCATAAGAAGGTGTTCGGAGACGATTTCTACCTTGAAGTGCAGCTCCACAAGACAGAGATTCCGGGTCAGTCCCAGGAAGTCTATGAGCGTCAGCTTGTCGCCAATGAAGGCATCTTCGAACTTGCTGCAAAGACAGGCACAAAGGTAGTGGCCACCAACGACGTCCACTTCGTCCGCAAGGATGACGGTCCGGCTCATGACAAGCTTATCTGCCTTACCACAAACACATATGTGGACGAACCCGACCGAATGAGATACACCCAGCAGGAGTATCTCAAGAGCGAGGACGAGATGCTTGACCTTTTCTACAAGCATCCGGAGACATTGAGCAACACTCTGGAGGTTGCTGAAAAGATCCAGAGCTACAAGATCGACAAGGATCCTATCCTTCCTAAGTTCGACCTTCCGGAAGAATTCCTTGCCGAAATAGATACTTATCTTGAAAAATACAAGCACATCATAGACGAGGGACGCTGCGACAAGAACGGAAACGAACGAGGTGAAGAGTTCTGCAATTCCGTAGCATACCTGTGCCACCTGACATACAAGGGAGCGGCATGGAGATACGGAGAACAGATGACCGACGAGCAGGCCGAGCGTATCGAATTCGAGCTCAAGACCATCTGCAAGATGGGATTCCCAGACTACTTCCTCATCGTCCAGGACTTCATCGCGGCAGCTCGTTCTGAGGGCATTTCAGTCGGCCCGGGACGTGGATCAGCAGCAGGATCGGCCGTAGCTTACTGCTTGAAGATCACCAACATAGACCCTATCAAGTACGACCTCCTCTTCGAGCGATTTCTCAATCCTGACCGTATCAACATGCCCGATGTCGACATCGATTTCGACGACGACGGACGCTACCGCGTGTTCCAGTACATCGAGGAGAAATACGGAAAGGACCATATCTCCCATGTGATCACATACGGCACGATGGCGGCCAAAAGTGCCATCAAGGACGTCGCACGTGTGAGCCGCATGTCCATCGAAGAGTCGAACAGGCTTACCAAGATGGTTCCGGACAGGCCTTTCGAAGCGACTGTCGTGGAGGACGGAAAGAAGGTGACCAAGGAGTTCAAGCCGAAGCTTTCCAACTGCCTGAAATACGGAGAACTCAAGGACGAGGTCGAGAACGGAAACGAGCAGACCAAGGAAGTGCTCAACTATGCGGGAAAGCTCGAAGGCTGTATCCGTCAGACGGGTGTGCACGCATGTGCCATGATCATCGGACGAGGCAATCTCACCGAATATATCCCTATCTCCATAGCGAACGACAAGCTCACAGGTGAAGAGGTCTGGGTATCACAGTATGACGGCCATTACATCGAAGAGGTCGGAATGCTCAAGATGGACTTCCTCGGCCTGAGGACCCTGTCCATCATCAAGGAATGCCAGACCAACATCAAGAAGCGTTTCGGCATCGAATTCGACATAGAGAAGATTCCAATCGATGACAAGGAGACATACGAACTCTACAGCCGCGGTGACACCACGAGTGTGTTCCAGTTCGAATCTCCGGGCATGAAGGAATGGCTCATCAAGCTCCAGCCTACCCGATTCGAGGACCTCATCGCGATGAACGCCCTTTACCGTCCGGGCCCGATGGACTATATCCCTGATTTCGTTGAAAGAAAGCAGGGACGACAGCCTATCGTATATGACCTTCCTGAGATGGAGGGAATCCTTCAGGACACATATGGCATCACGGTATATCAGGAGCAGGTGATGCTTCTGTCACGTAAGCTTGCCGATTTCACAAGAGGTCAGGCGGATACCCTCCGTAAGGCCATGGGTAAGAAGCTCAAGGACGTTCTCGACGGCCTCAAGGGCCTCTTCATCGAGGGTGGAACAAAGAACGGACATCCGCAGGACATGCTCGAAAAGATATGGGCAGACTGGGAGAAGTTCGCATCATACGCATTCAACAAGTCCCACGCGACCTGCTATGCATGGGTGAGCTACCAGACCGGATGGCTCAAGGCCCACTACCCTGCCGAATTCCAGGCGGCCAACCTCACGAAGAATCTCTCCAACATGGACGAGATCAAGAAGATCATGGACGACTGCAAGAAGAACGGCATAAAGGTGCTGAATCCGGACATCAACGAGTCGGAGTCCAAGTTCACCGTGAACAAGCAGGGCGAGATCCGTTTCGGACTGGGAGGAATCAAGGGATTCGGAGACAATATCGTACGCGCGATCCTTGCCGAGCGTGAGGAGAACGGTCTTTTCGAGGACATCTATGATTTCGTGGAGCGTATGTCGGGAGTAGTCAACAGAAAGGCTTTCGAGTCGCTTCTGCATGCCGGTGCATTCGACAGTTTCGGAATATGCCGCAAGCAGTTCACGCTTGCTTCAAAATCAGGGGATCCGTTCATCGACACACTCCTGAAATATGGTGAACTCTATAAGAAGGACAGCATGGAAAGCTCCGTGTCTCTTTTCGGAGAGGTTGAAGAACTGAAGCCTGAAAGGCCGGAGGTTCCGCCTATGATCGGAGAGGACGAGATTCTGGAAAGACTGCAGCTCGAAAAAGAACTGGTGGGAATGTACCTGTCTTCACATCCTCTGGATCAGTATGCATTTGAGCTTGAGAACTTTACGACATGTCCCGTCTCAGAACTCGATGCCCTGATCAGCGATTGCGAAAGCAAGAAGGCCAAGACAAAAGCTTCTATAGCCGGATTCATCACTGCGACCCAGCAGATGACCACCAAGACCGGCCGTCCTTGGTCGAAGACCGTCATCGAAGACTACAGCGGAAGCTATGAGATCGCCCTGTTCGGAAAGGATCATGAGAATTTCATGAGCTACATGAAGCTCCATAGCGCGATATTCATCGAAGGCGAGATAGAAGAAAAATATTATCTCAAGCCAGAAGACAAGGCGCAGGGCAAGACATCGCCATACGCATTCAAGGTAAAGAAGATCATGCTTCTTGGCAATGTGACCGACACATATGTCAAGGGATTCGCCATCAGCATCTCGACTCCTATGCTGACTCCTGAATTCCGCGACAGCCTGGTGAAAATGATAAAGAGGAACAAAGGCAACGTTCCGCTGACAATGTTCCTCTATGATCCTGAAAAGAAGTGGAATATCGAATTCCTCTCAAGGAAATTCCGTGTTTCCGTGACCGCACCTTTCATTGAAGAGCTAACGAAGATGCAGATCCGATACAGCGTGCTTAAAAAATAAGCGTCGCTGTGATCGGATAATGGTCGGAAACGTACTTCCTGTCCTTATACCTCTTTATTACTGTCTGATATTCAGGGCATGAGCTGAATCCCGACACATAGATGTAGTCGATGATTCCGGTGCCTTTTCCCCAGCCGTTGTATGTGTCGTGGCTGTCGGTCTTCGCCGCGATCTTTCTTGCACTCTGCATCATGGAATCAAGATCAGCGAGATTAGCATTGTCCGGTCTCATGTTGAAGTCTCCCACAAGCACCATCGGGTATCCATCGGGATTGATCTCCGCGATACTGTCCATTATGAGCTTGAGGCCGTTCTTCTGCGCCTGGACACCGGCATGGTCAAGATGGGTGTTCACGAAATAAAACTTTTCGCCGGTCTCCTTATCCTTCATCAAAGCCCATGTTGCAGTCCTGAAACATGCGGCATCCCAGCCCATCGAAGGCTTCTTCGGAGTCTCCGAAAGCCAGAATGTACCCCATTTCAGCATCTTCACGGTCTTCTTGTTCCAGAAGATGGACATATGCTCACCTGCCTTCTTTCCGTTCTCCCTTCCGACACCGACACACTCGTATCCGCACATTTCCTTGATGTAACGCACCTGATACTCAAGAGCTTCCTGCACACCGAACACATCCGGGGCCTGATCCTTCAGCATTTCTTCTGTAGCCGTATATCTCAAAGCCCACGAATTCGTCTTGTCATCCGCCGATCCCAGCCTGATGTTGTATGACATAACCTTCAGACCGTCAGAAAGTGTATTTTCCTTTTCCTGCGCACAGATGTCAAACACCATCATCACAGCGAGGATAATCAATGATAATCTTTTCATTTTTACATTTAGTTGATGGAACTGCAAAAATACTGAATTTATTCCGTATTATCACCCTATTAATAGTTCCTCCATTTCGCGAAACGGACGTAGGGGTCTTCACAACCGTTTCGCAGCACGAAAAAACCGGAAAACGGCATAAAATCCGCCGCGAGACGGACGTGGTATTGCTGACATCCGTTTCGCGGCAAAAGGACTGACCCTAAAAGGGCTGGCCCTCATTGAAGACCAGCCCGTGAATGTCTATTCCGGAGAAGTGTTATTTAAGTTCGAATGAAGCTTCCGCCTGAACGTCGCCTGCAGACCTTGCGAAGAGAGCCTTGAACTCGCCTGGCTCGGCTGTCCACTCATGCTTCTCGGCATTGAACCAGCTGAGGTTCTCTGCGTCGATCTCGAATGTTACGGTCTTCTTCTCGCCAGCCTTGAGGAATACCTTCTCAAATCCCTTGAGTTCCTTTGCAGGACGGTCGATAGAAGCCTCCGGATCAGCGATATAGAGCTGAACGATCTCGGATCCGTCGCGGTCACCTGTATTTGCCACATCAACAGACACCTTGAGAGTTCCGGCTGCTGTCATAGACGGTTTTGCCGCCTTTGCGTTGCTGTACTCGAATGTCGTATAGCTGAGACCATGTCCGAACGGGAACTGTACAGGAATCTCCTTTGTGTCATACCATCTGTAACCTACATAAACACCTTCGTCATAGTGTGTCTGCCAGTACTCGTCGCCTTCCTCCTTGATACCAGGATACTGACGCTCTGTCTTGATAGGGCCGTCCTCATAGCAGAAAGGAACAGAGAACGGAAGTCTGCCTGAAGGGTTTACCTTGCCTGTGAGGACGTCTGCAAGGGCATTTCCGGTCTCGGTACCGCCGTACCATCCCTGAACGATAGCGCCGACCTTGTCAGCCCATGGCATAGCCACTGCAGAACCTGAAATGTTTACCACCACGAGGTTCTTTGCAACCTCTGCAAGAGCTTCTATGACCTTTTCCTGACCATATGGAAGAGTGATCTGGAGACGGTCTGTGCTCTCGTTGTCCTGGTGCGCGCTCTTGTTCAGACCGCCGACGAAGATAACATAGTCCGCGTCCTTTGCCGCCTCCACAGCCTCTGCGATGAGGACTTCAGGAGAACGGTTGTCAGTGAGGTCCTGACCTGTATCAACCGCATTGTATGATGTTGAAGTGTCACCCACATAACCGCGTGCCCATACCACCTCAGCCTTGTCTCCATAAGCATTCCGGATACCCTCGAGAGGGTTGACCTCATATGCTGTCTTGAGGTTTGAGCTTCCTCCGCCCACTACCATCTTCTTCACTACGTTCTCGCCCACGAGGAGGATCTTGCCGCCTTCCGGCACGTTGAGAGGAAGAGTGTTGTTGTCGTTCTTGAGGAGAACCACACCTGCCGCAGAGATGTCGCGCGCTGCCTGATAGTGCTCAGGGCATACGAAGCGGCCGTAGTTAGGCTCTGGACGCATGCTTGTGCGGAAGATTGTGCGGAGGATACGGCGCACCTTGTCGTCAAGCTCCTTTGTTGTGTATTTTCCGCTGCGGAGACCCTCGAGATATGGGTCTGCCATGTGATAGTTCCTATAGCCGTCGCTTGCTGCTCCTGTGAGGCCGTTTGTCCATGTACCCATCTCGATGTCAAGGCCGTTGAGGACCGCTTCCTCGTCGTCGCGGCATCCGCCCCAGTCGCTGACTACGACGCCGTCAAAGCCCCATTCTCCCTTGAGGATGTCCACAAGGAGCTTCTTGTTGTGGCAGTTGAACTGGCCGTTGTAGAGGTTGTATGATCCCATGATGGCCCAGGCATTTCCTTCCTGAACGGCTGCCTTGAAGGCAGGGAGATAGATTTCATAGAGGGTTCTGTCGTCAACCACAGAGTTTGACTGTGTGCGCTGGAACTCCTGGTTGTTCACTGCATAGTGCTTTACGCATGCAGCGACACCGTTTTCCTGAACACCTTTTACATATGGAACGACCATCTGGCCTGCGAGATATGGGTCCTCGCCCATGTACTCGAAGTTACGGCCGTTGAGTGGAGTGCGGCAGATGTTGATGCCAGGTCCCAGAAGGATGTCCTTCTTGCGGTAACGGGCCTCTTCACCTATGCTGCGGCCGTAGAGAAGGGACATTTCCTTGTCCCATGTCGCCGCGAGGTTGATGAGCGCTGGGAATGCCGTGCATGAGTCATTTGTCCAGCCTGCCTGGTCCCACTCGTCCCAGAGCACCTCAGGACGGATGCCGTGAGGACCGTCTGTATGCCATACTTCAGGAATGCCGAGGCGCGGAACGCCGCGTGAGCTGAACTTTGACTGTGCTGTGGTCATGCCCACCTTTTCTTCGAGGGTCATACGCACAAGCGCATCCTCAACCCTCTCCTCGACCGGAGCATTCGGATTGAGATAGGTAGGACCGTCAAATTTCGGCTGACTGCAGCAGGCTGCAAGAGCAAGGGCTGCCGCTGCCATGATAATGGTCTTTTTCATATCTGTGCTATTGATTATTTCGGTTGATTCTACAAATATAGTAAATTATAATCTATATGGAAACAGACTTTGGCCTTATAGAAATTATGAGTATTTTTGCATAAATACATATCAATATGGCAGAAGAAACATTCTCAGACCTCGGAAGAGTCGAGGCAATCGCAAAGCTTTACGAAGGCACACCATACAGACCGTTCCAGAGCAGCTGGTTCGAGACCTCCGGCAAATGCTATGTCGGATCCCACTCACGCACATTCATCGAGGGCATAGACTTCGATCTTGTATATTTCCCTCTCAAGCATCTGGGATACAAATGCGTTACAGCCGTGACAGGTGAACTCTATGCTGAAATGTCCCATCCACGAACAATGGATGTAAGGTTAGGCATATCTGCAAAACTTGATTTCAGGCATATAAAAGAGGTATGGGAAGGCATTGCTGCCGCTGCCAAGGAACATGGATACAAGCAGGTGACACTCGATCTGATTCCATCACCTAACGGTCTCACTATCAGCATTTCCTCTGTCGGAGAGACATCTCTTCTCATGGCAAAGAGAAGGCCTGCCGCAAAGAGCATGGATCTTATCTGCGTATCCGACAATCTCGGCGCAGCATACATGGGATTCCAGGTTCTCGAAAGAGAGAAAAGGGCTTTCGAGCAGAGTGGAGACGTAAAGGCCCAGCCAAAGCTGGACGAGTACAGGAATCTTGTAGGAGCATATCTGAAGCCTCAGATCAATCCGCAGATAATCAGTCAGCTGGAGGATTCGGAGATCATGCCTTCATATGGCTATCTGGTTACAAGAGGACTGGCTGATGCGGTAAAGAGGCTTGTCCGTGACAGCGGGCTCGGAGCAAAGATCTATGTCGACAAGCTTCCTTTCGCCGGCAAGACATTCGAGCTTGGCAGAGAGCTGAACATCGATCCTGTTTCAGCTGCTGTCAACGGCGGCGAGGATTACCGTCTGCTGTTTACAATTCCTATCGGAAAACATGAGAAGTTCCGCCATGATTTCCAGACTTTCGACGTCATCGGCCACCTTGCAAAACCTGAAGTCGGAGCAGCTATAGTCACTCCTGACGGAGTCGAGCTCCCATTAAAGGCACAGGGATGGAAAGAGGAATGATATAGAAATATTTACTATATTTGCTTCCAAGTCTGAACACCGTGGATCGGTAGAGTTCCACAACGCGATATGGGTATAGTCGTATAAGCCCGTATTGCGTTTTTTTGTTTCTATACGGCAATAAAACTTTAAATTATGGAGAATATAAAAGAATCTGAACTTGTTAGAATCCAGTCATTAATATATGAGATCAGAGGATATAAGGTCATGGTGGATAGAGATCTGGCAAAACTGTATGGAGTTGAAACGAAAGTGTTGAATCAGGCAGTAAAAAGAAACATAAAGAGATTCCCTGAAGATTTTATGTTTCAGCTGACGCATGAAGAGTGTTTAAGGTCACAATTTGTGACCTTAAACACAAGAAGGCGACTAATAAGTGATTTAGTCGCCTTCTACACTATTATATTATGAATACTCGAATGTATCCTACTTGAAGAGACCGAGGATGCTTGAAACTGAATTTGCAATTGTAGTTGCATTCTCAAGAGCCTCTGCTCCCTTTGTAGCAGCGTTGTTAGCCTTGTTCTGGAGGCCGGAAAGGTCAACGTTGTTCACGAGGTTCTGAAGACCGTTCATGATAGTGTTAGAGTTGTTCTGGGTCACGAGGTTGTTGGAACCGAGAACGAGACCTGATGCGAACTCCTTGTAGAAATCAGCCTTGTTTGACATTCCCTTAAGACCCTGAACGTTGTTTGCGAGGGTTGTAAGGTTAACGATATTTGTAAGGTTGGTCATGTTGAGCTTGTTGCCGTCAGCCTTGTACTGGGTGTAAAGAGCCTTGAGAGCGGCACCTGCAGCCTGACCGTTAGTAGAACCTGTAGTCACGTTTGTAGTTGCATTGGTACCTGCAGCTGGAGCTGTTCCGCCAAGGATACCGCATGATGATGCAGCGAATACTGTAAGAGTGAGAGCTGCGATGATAGATAAAATTCTCATGTTACTTTAAGTTTTATTGGTTATTACTTGAGTTTCTTGAGGATATTGCTGAGGTTAACCTCCTTAGCGATGATTGCGTGAAGATCCTCGATCTTTACGCGCTCCTGCTGCATAGAGTCACGATGACGGATAGTCACGCAGCGGTCGTTAAGAGAATCGTGGTCGATTGTAACGCAGAACGGAGTACCGATAGCGTCCTGACGGCGATATCTCTTGCCGATAGAGTCTTTCTCGTCATACTGGCAGTTGAAGTCATACTTGAGCTCGTCCATGATCTCTCTTGCAAGCTCTGGAAGACCGTCCTTCTTGATGAGCGGAAGCACTGCAACCTTGACCGGTGCGAGTGGCGCAGGAATACTGAGGACTACGCGGCTCTCGCCATTCTCAAGCTGCTCTTCCTTGTATGAGTGCGAAAGCACTGCGAGCACCATACGGTCAACTCCGATGGAAGTCTCGACAACATATGGAACATAGTTCTCACCAAGTTCAGGATCGAAGTACTGGATCTTCTTTCCAGAGAACTTCTGGTGGTTTCCGAGGTCGAAATCGGTACGTGAGTGGATACCCTCAAGTTCCTTGAATCCGAATGGGAAGCGGAACTCGATGTCTGTAGCCGCATTTGCATAGTGCGCAAGCTTGTCATGGTCATGGAAACGATAGTTCTCATCACCCATTCCGAGAGCCTTGTGCCATGCCATACGGTTCTCCTTCCACTTTGCGAACCAGTCGAGCTCTGTGCCCGGCTTGATGAAGAACTGCATCTCCATCTGCTCGAACTCCCTCATACGGAAGATGAACTGACGTGCAACGATCTCGTTTCTGAATGCCTTACCGATCTGAGCGATACCGAAAGGAATCTTCATACGGCCGGTCTTCTGTACATTGAGATAGTTAACGAAGATACCCTGTGCAGTCTCAGGACGGAGATAGATCACGTTAGCGCCTTCTGTCACGCTACCCATCTGGGTACTGAACATAAGGTTGAACTGACGTACTTCTGTCCAGTTCTTTGTACCTGAAATAGGACATGCGATCTCGCAGTCGATGATGATCTGACGGAGTTCCGCAAGGTCATTTGCATTGAGAGCGTCTGCCATTCTCTTGCGTACGGCATCGATCTTTGTCTGATTTCTGAGTACATTAGGATTGGTAGCCCTGAACTGAACCTCGTCGAATGCCTCGCCGAACTTCTTCTTTCCCTTCTCCACATCCTTCTCGATCTTCTCCTCGAGCTTACCGATGTAGTCTTCGATGAGAACGTCAGCGCGATATCTCTTCTTTGAATCCTTATTGTCAATGAGAGGGTCGTTGAATGCTCCAACGTGTCCTGATGCCTCCCAAGTGCGTGGATGCATGAAGATAGCTGCGTCGATACCGACAATATTCTCATGAAGCCTTGTCATGGCCTCCCACCAATATCTCTTGATATTGTTCTTAAGCTCCGAACCGAGCTGACCATAGTCATAAACGGCTCCAAGACCGTCGTAGATCTCACTTGAAGGGAAAATGAATCCATACTCCTTGCAGTGAGCTACGAGAATTTTGAAAAGTTCTTCCTGTGTCATAATCTTATTTTAGTTTTAATATTGTCATTACTGATCCCCGATCAGGTCGGGGATGACGTCATCGCCGGCTTGAACGGCGATCTCCCGCAACGGGATCATCACAAAATCCCTCTCATACATCAGCTTATGCGGAACCGTCAGTTCCGGACAATCTATCTTATTGTCCCCGAAAAGCAAAATGTCTATATCTATCGGACGGTCTGCATATATCCTCTCTCCCCTCTCATCATACTGCGGCCCGCCGGTTCGTCCCATCCGCCTTTCGATGTCCTTGCATATTTCAAGGATCATCAGGCCTTCGGCCTCCGCATTATAGCCTTCCGGCAGTTCAAGCTCATAAAGTACGACCGCATTCATGAACTTCTGCTGCGATTCAAAACCCCATGGTTCCGTCTCAATAAGCGAAGAAATGGCCTTGTAAGGCGTTTTCAGTTCCACATTGAGCATTGATACCGCATGCTCTATATTAAGCTCCCTGTTGCCTTGATTCGAGCCTAATCCCAGATAAAGCTCCACCTTCTTCCTTTCCTGATGTCTTGTCTCTCTTCTTCCGTCCCACATTATCCTCTCCTCTTCGGAAGTTCAGTCATCAAGTCCGAGCTCCACAAGAGCCTCCTCCGACATCCTGCTCTTGTCCCAAACCGGTTCGAAAACAAGGTCGATCTTCGCGCTCACAACGCCGGGAACATCCTCGACAGCAGTCTTCACCTGATCAACCACATAATCAGCCATCGGGCAGTTAGGAGCCGTAAGAGTCATCTGGATATATACATTGTGGTCATCATCGACCTTCACCTCGTAAATAAGTCCGAGATCATATACATTCACCGGTATCTCAGGGTCATAAACCTGCCTGAGAGCCATGATAATATCTCTTTCAAGTCTCATCTTTCTTTCCTTATCTTCTTCTGCAATCTCTGCAGACTTCTTTTTAAACCAATCCTTCAGTCCCATATATCCTACAGATTGCCGGTCAAGCCGGCAATGACGGTTATTACGTCATCCCCGACCCGATCGGGGATCTTCTACATATTATTTCCCGCTATCTCTCTTATTTTAGCTATCATCGATACCAGTCCGTTCGCCCTGGTAGGCGAAAGATTCTCCTTCAGACCGATCTTCTCCACAACAGAGAAATCCGACGAGAGAATCTCCTGCGGAGTACGGCCGGAATAAAGACCTATCAGCAGGGAAATTATACCTTTTGTGATGATTGCATCACTGTCAGCATTGAAAATGATCCTTCCATCCTCTACTTTATAATCAAGCCAAACTCTTGACTGACAGCCCTTTATAAGCTTGTCATCAGTCTTCGACTCCTCCGGAAAATCCTTCAATGACTTTCCAAGTTCGATCAGATACTCATATTTGTCCAGCCATTCATCATACATCGAGAACTCCTCGACAATGGCGTTTTCCGCTTCTATCAGTGTCATTTCCTTTACTATCGTCATGCCCGACCTGATCGGGCATCTTATATCAACATATCAATTGCTTTATTCAAGCATTTCACAAAATATTCAGCCTCTTCCATGGTATTGTAAGGAGCAAGCGAAACCCTGAGCATTCCCGTCACCCCGAACCTGTCCATCACAGGCTCCGCACACATCTGCCCAGACCTTACTGCAATGCCCATCTTATCCAGGATCAAAGCCAGATCCTCATGATGAACCCCTTTCACGGTAAACGAAAAAAGCGGGATTTTTTCTTTATTTGTTCCACGAGGAACACCATAAAGATCAATTCTTTCATCATTCATAAAGACATCAAGCAGATAGTCTCTGATTTTATCCATATAATTTATTAACTCATTATCATTCAATGAATTAATAAATTCTAAAGCTGGTTTCAAAGTAGCCGCTGAAGCAAAATTCTGAGTACCTGCCTCATACTTCATCGGCAGAGGAGCATATGTGGTTTCAGCGAATGTAACAGTTCCTACCATCTCTCCACCACCCATGTACGGAGGCATGGATTCAAGCCATTTTCTCTTGCCATAAAGTACTCCGGTACCGGTAGCGGCATAAAGCTTATGGCCTGAAAAGACATAGAAATCGCAATCCATCTTCTGCACATCCACCTTGCAATGCACAGCCCCCTGGGCTCCATCCACAAGGACTGGAACTCCCCTTTCATGGCATTTCCTTATAATATCTTCAACAGGATTTATAAGTCCGAGCACATTTGAGATATGTGTCACTGCCATTATTCTTGTCCTGTCAGAGAGGATTTCTTCGAGGTTCTCTACCATGAGATGACCAGTATCATCTACTGGAAGAACTTTCAGAACCGCACCTTTGCGATTGCACATCATCTGCCATGGAACAATGTTGGAATGATGTTCAGCCTCGGTAACGATCACTTGATCTCCCTCTTTCACATACGCCTCACCAAAGCAGAAAGCGACCAGATTCACAGCCGCAGTAGTTCCGCTGGTAAAGACTATCTCCTGTCTGCTTTCAGCATTGAGGAAAGCCTGCACAGCATCCCTCGCCTGCTCATATGCCTGTGTAGCCTCGTCAGCAAGCCTATGGACAGCTCTATGGATATTCGCATTTGACTCAGCACTTATCCTGTTCCATTCGTCAATCACAGATTGAGTCCTATGGCTGGTCGCAGCATTGTCGAAATACACAAGATCCTTTCCATACACTTTTCTTGAAAGAGCAGGAAACTGTTTTCTTATTTCATTTACGACCATATCCAATATTACTTTTAACTTGCAAATTTAGCAAAAACAATGTTTTCTTTTACAGATTATTATCATAATTTTGCAAGACTGATAAAAAACATACCGAAATGATCGAATACATCAAAGGAAACATAGCCGAAATAACTCCAACCGAGGTTATATTGGAATGCTATGGAATAGGATACAATATACTCATATCCCTACAGACCTACGAAGGGCTCAATGGAAAATCCGAAGCCAAGATCTTCATACATCATTATCTCAGGGAAGACGAAGAACTCTATTACGGATTCGCAACGAAAGACGAAAGGGAACTTTTCAGACTTCTCATAGGAGTTTCCGGCATAGGTGCATCTACCGCCAGAATGATGCTTTCATCCCTTACATCTGAAGAAATCAGAAACGCAATTCTTGCTGAAGACATCAACAAGATCAAGAGCATAAAGGGAATCGGAATGAAGAGCGCACAGAGACTTATTCTTGAACTCAAGGATAAAGTATTCAAAGGCGGCGGCAGCGATAATCCGACAATATTCGCTCCATCATCAAACCCTGCAGCAGACGAAGCTACTACAGCCCTTGTAATGCTTGGCTTCACAAAGGCAAACGTAAATAAAGCTGTAAGCGCTGTCCTTAAAGAAAAACAAAATGCCAGTCTGGAAGAAATCATTAAACTGGCACTAAAGAAACTATAAAAGTGTTCCACGTGGAACACTTTTTATTTTATCTACCGAAATAAACCAGCAAGACTGAGATGTCAGCCGGAGACACTCCGGATATCCTGGAAGCCTGGGCAATAGTACGAGGGGCATATCTTTTAAGCTTCTGACGACACTCTATTGACAGACTCTCTACCCTATCAAAATCAAAATCCTCTGGAATCAGAAGGTTTTCAAGACGCATTATCTTGTCTGCCATCTGCTGCTCACGCTGTATATATCCTTTATATTTGATGGCAATCTCACATGAATCCAATATTTCTTTCTTATAGTTGCCATCAATCTTTGAATTAAGCGAGCATGTTTCAAGTCTGCTTACCGGATATTCTGTATTGAATTTAAGCACATAGGCCGCATCCTTATAAGAAATATCGCCATATTCTTCGACGAAATCTGAATTCAAAGACTGGCGATCGCCATATTCCAGAAGATCTGAATATAGCTTTTCTTCTCCAAGAAGTCCGTTCAAAGGAGATTCAAAAGTCTTGCTTAAATCTATATTTCCTTTGACGAATGTTCCACGTGGAACTAAGTCAAATAAATCATCCAACTTGACCTGAGGACGCGAAACAAGATCAGAAATGCGCTTTCTGCAGTCTACAACAGCAGAAGAAACAGATTCAAGATATTGATTTACTACATCAGGTTTAACCGAAGTATTGTCAAAAAACTCTACCAGATCAGATATGGAATCATACTTTCTCATTGTATAATCATACCTGAATCTATCTGCCAGACCAGCTTCATACGAAACAGGAGTAAGCCTGAAATCCGCATTATCCTGTCTCAAGAGAGTTCTGTATTCAGCTCTCGACGTAAACATTCTATACGGCTCATCAACTCCCTTTGTAATGAGATCATCTATAAGCACGCCAATATATGCCTGGTCTCTCTTAAGAATGAACGGATCTTTTCCATGGACTTTAAGATGGGCATTCATTCCGGCAATCAGTCCCTGGGCAGCCGCTTCTTCATATCCCGTGGTACCATTGATCTGACCGGCAAAATACAGATTGTCTATATTCTTCAATTCAAGAGTTGGCTTGAGCTGGGTAGGATCGAAATAGTCATATTCGACAGCATATGCCGGACGGAATATCTTGGCATCCTCAAGACCCTTGATATGATGAAGAGCTTCCATCTGAACATTCAGAGGAAGAGATGATGAGAAACCCTGAAGATAATATTCATTCGTTCCCCTACCCTCCGGTTCGAGGAAAAGCTGATGCTCTGTCTTGTCAGCAAAAGTACGAAGCTTGTCTTCTATGCTCGGACAGTAACGCGGACCTATACCAGTGATCATACCCGAGAAAAGAGGAGAGTCACCGAATCCGCTTCTCAATATGTCATGAACTTCCTGATTGGTATGAACCACGAAGCAAGGCATCTGCGGTGTTCCGTTCTGTGCAGTCGAGAGGAACGGAAGATATGAAAATTTTTCCGGAGCATCATCACCATACTGATGAAGGAGCTTTGAAGTATCAACGGAAGAAATATCGATTCGAGGAGGAGTACCTGTCTTCATTCTTGCAGTCTGCACTCCCATGTCGACAAGCTGCTGAGTCAATCCATGAGAAGGAAGCTCTCCTATTCGTCCGCCTTCAAACATAGTCCTGCCTATGAACATTCTTCCGTCAAGGAAGGTTCCGGCAGTCAGAATAACCGTCTGAGAATTGAAAATTGCTCCGGTAGTCGTACGTACGCCCGAAATTTTTGAACCATCGAAAAGAAAACCGACCACAGAATCTTGGTAAAGGTCTAATATACAGGCACTTTCGAGTATTTTTCGCCAGTACAGAGAAAACTGGATTTTATCACACTGAGCTCTAGGACTCCACATGGCCGGTCCCTTGGACCTGTTCAGCATCCTGAACTGCAATGTTGATGCATCAGTAATGATTCCCGTATATCCTCCAAGAGCATCTATCTCTCTGACTATCTGACCTTTAGCTATTCCTCCTATTGCCGGATTACATGACATCTGAGCAAATTTGTTCATATCCATTGATATGAGAAGCACAGACGAACCCATGCGTGAAGCAGCCATGGCAGCCTCACAGCCGGCATGTCCTCCTCCGACAACTATGACATCATACATTTTCTGCATACTATACAAGTTCTCTCAACGAAAGATAATAATTCTCCTTGCTTCTCATCTCGGCAATGTCTTCCTCACAATGATCATCGTAACCGATCAGATGAAGAATACCATGCACTATTACCCTATTGAGTTCGTCCTTGAATTCAGTTCCATATTCAACAGCATTTTCACGGACAGAATCAACACTGATGAAAAGATCGCCGGACAATCTGTCTCCTTCGCAATAATCAAAAGTGATTATATCTGTAAAGTAATCGTGCTGGAGATATTTCTGATTTACATCCAATATATAATTATCGGAACAGAAGATTATGGATATATCACCGATGCGACGGATTTCACTTTCCGCAACAAGACGAAGCCATCGGTTTGTGATGGTCTTTCCTTTAAAAACGAAGTCTGTATCTTCGAAATAGTATGAAATCATGTCAAATAATTTTCTGCAAATCTACAAAATGTACAAAAAGTTTGAAATAAAAAATATAATTTCTAACTTTACCGGGCAAAATGGAATATAAAAACTGACAATCAATATGGAAATCAAAAAATCAGAAAAGGCAAACTTGGAGAATAAGAAGCTCCTGTTTGTAGAAATCGGACTCGTTGTTTCCTTGCTCATTACCTACATGGCTTTTGAGTGGACTTCAAAAGAGACCAATGTTGCGACTCTCGAAGACACAACTGAAGTAGTTCTTGAAGAAGAGATCATTCCTATTACACAGGAAACTCCTCCACCTCCACCAGCAGCCCCAAAGATTCCTATTCTTTCTGACCAGATCGACATCGTTGATGACGAGATTGAGCTTGACGACGACATGTTCATGAACCTTGAGGATGATGCAAGCCTCGGAGTTGAGATCATGGACTATGTAGAGGTAGAAGAGGAAGTAGTGGAAGAGGAAGCTATTCCGTTCCAGTTGGTTGAGGAGAAGCCTTCATTCCAGGGCGGTGACGCTAACCAGTTCTCAAAGTGGGTGAACCAGAGACTCGTTTATCCTGAGATTGCAAAGGAGAATGGTGTTCAGGGTCGTGTTACTCTTCAGTTTACAGTAGAGAAGGACGGTTCAGTTACAAAGGTAAAGGTTCTCCGTGGTGTTGACCCATCACTCGACAAGGAGGCTGTACGCGTTGTATCAATGTCTCCAAAGTGGAAGCCAGGAAAGCAGAGAGACCGTGCGGTTCCTGTAACCTATACCTTCCCTGTTATATTCCAGTTGAGATAATCATTTGATTACAAATACATTATCAGGCCGACCAAACGATTTGATCGGCCTGATTTTTTGAAATAATATTCTGATATTATATTGTCATCCTGAACGAAGTGAAGGATCTTATTATAAAGAAATGGCAAAGATCACAGAAGAACAGCACAATGAAAGAGCGGTATTCGTAGGCGTCATCAAGCAGGGAGACGATGAACGCCAGATCATGGAATACCTCGACGAACTTGAGTTTCTTGCAGAGACTGCAGGAGCCATTGGCGTGAAGAAATTCATACAGAAGGTAGACCGCCCGGATTCAAGGACATATATCAGAAGCGGAAAGCTTCAGGAAATAAAGGAATACATAGAAGAGAACGAAATAGAGGTTGTTATCTTCGATGATGAGCTCTCCCCTACCCAGCTCAGAAACATCGAGCGAGAGCTTAATATCCGCATTCTGGACAGGACAAACCTTATCCTGGATATCTTTGCTCAGAGAGCCAAGACCGCATATGCGAAGATGCAGGTGGAACTAGCTCAGTATCAGTATCTTCTTCCTCGACTTACAAGGATGTGGACTCACCTTGAAAGACAGAAGGGAGGTATCGGTATGAGAGGTCCTGGTGAGACACAGATTGAGACCGACCGCCGAATAATCCAGGACAAGATTTCAAAACTTAAGGAACAGCTGAAAAAGGTAGACAAGCAGATGGCTTCGCAGCGCGGAAATCGCGGTTCTCTGGTCCGTATTTCGCTTGTCGGATACACGAACGTAGGTAAGAGTACCTTGATGAATTTACTGGCTAAAAGCGACGTTTTTGCGGAAAACAAGCTGTTTGCCACTCTTGACACTACAGTACGTAAGGTAGTCATTGAAAATGTACCTTTCCTTCTCAGTGATACTGTAGGATTCATCAGGAAACTCCCTCACCAGCTGGTGGAGGCATTCAAAAGCACTCTCGATGAGGTTCGTGAGGCTGATATCCTCATGCATGTAGTGGATATTTCACACCCTAATTTCGAGGATCATATCAGGGTTGTGGAAGAGACTCTCAAGGATATAAAGGCCATAGACAAGCCTATTTTCGTCGTTTTCAACAAGATCGACGCATACAGATATGAGGAATATGACGAGTTCTCTCTCGAGCCTAAAAAGCAGGTGAATTACACTCTTGAAGAGTTCAAGAACAGCTGGATAGCCAAGGAAAACACTCCATGCATATTCATTTCAGCACGCGAAAAGATAGGCATCGACAAGCTTCGCGGAGACCTCTACAAGATGGTAGCTGAAATCCACGCCGGACGTTATCCTTTCGATAATTTCCTCTGGTAATTTTAGAATATAAGTTAAGAAACTTATTATTAAATAATTATGACATATATAATAAAGGTGGTCGTTCAAAAGAATGACCACCTTTATATTTACGTCATTACCGGCCTGACCGGTAATCTTTAGTCCTGAAGCTTTGCTGAAAGGAACTCACGGTTGAGACGTGCGATATGAGTGACTGTGATGTGCTTAGGGCACTCCATCTCACAAGCCTTGGTGTTGGTACAAGCACCGAATCCGAGCTCGTCCATCTTTGCAACCATAGCCTTTGCACGCTTTGCACCCTCTACCTTACCCTGTGGAAGGAGAGCGAGTGAGCTTACGCGGGCAGCAACGAAGAGCATTGCTGAACCGTTCTTACATGTAGCTGCACATGCACCGCAACCGATACATGCAGCACCGTCCATAGACTCCTCAGCCTTCTCGTTAGGGATAGGAATAGCGTTTCCGTCCGGAACTCCGCCTGTACCTACTGATACATATCCGCCTGCCTGGAGGATCTTGTCATAAGCCTGACGGTCTACAACGAGGTCCTTGATCACAGGGAATCCCTTTGCTCTCCAAGGCTCGATAGTGATTGTATCGCCATCCTTGAACTTACGCATGTGGAGCTGGCATGTAGTAACCTCATCGTCCGGTCCGTGTGCACGGCCGTTGATGTAGAGTGAACATGCACCGCAGATACCCTCGCGGCAGTCGTGATCGAATGATACAGGACCGCTGCTCTTGCATCCCTTCTCGACAGCTACCGGATCTGCACCCTCAGCGATAAGCTGCTCATTGAGGATATCGAGCATCTCGAGGAATGAGCTGTCAGAGGAAATATTCTTGACCTGATAGGTCTCAAAATGTCCTTTTGCCTTGGCGTTTTTCTGACGCCATACTTTCAATGTCAAATCCATGTCAATTAGTCTTTATAGTTTCTGGTAGCAATCTTGATATTCTCGTATACGAGCGGCTCCTTATGAAGCTCTGGCTCAACGCCTTCGCCCTTATACTCCCATGCAGCAACGTACATGTAGTTCTCGTCGTCACGCTTTGTCTCACCCTCTTCAGTCTGCATCTCCTCACGGAAGTGACCTCCGCAAGACTCGTTTCTGTTGAGTGCGTCACGTGCCATGAGCTCGCCGATTTCGAAGAAGTCAACAAGGCGGAGAGCCTTCTCGAGCTCCTGGTTGAACTCACCGTTCTCACCAGCAACATATACATTCTTCCAGAAATCCTTCTTGAGAGCCTGGATCTTCTCGATAGCGACCTTAAGACCAGCCTCATTACGAGCCATACCTACATTGTCCCACATGATGAGACCAAGTTCCTTGTGATATGAATCTACAGACCTCTTTCCCTTGACAGCGAAAAGCTTTGCAATCTTGTCAGTGACAGCCTTTTCAGCCTCTGCGAACTCTGGTGCGTTCACGTCAGTCTTAGGCTCCTTGAACTTGCCTGCAAGGTAGTCGCCGATAGTGTAAGGAAGGATGAAGTAACCGTCAGCAAGACCCTGCATGAGGGCAGATGCACCGAGACGGTTTCCACCATGGTCAGAGAAGTTAGCCTCACCGATAGCGTAGAGACCAGGAACAGTTGTCTGGAGGTTGTAGTCTACCCAGATACCACCCATTGTATAGTGGATAGCAGGATAGATCATCATAGGCTCCTTGTATGGATCTGTATCAGTGATCTTCTCGTACATCTGGAAGAGGTTACCGTATCTTGCAGCGATTACATCCTTTCCGAGACGCTCGATAGCTGTCTTGAAATCAAGGAATACTGCGAGACCTGTGTTGTTCACACCATAACCTGCGTCACAACGCTCCTTTGCTGCACGTGAAGCCACGTCACGAGGTACGAGGTTACCGAATGCAGGGTAACGACGCTCGAGATAGTAGTCACGATCCTCTTCAGGGATGTCCACTCCCCTCTTTGTACCTGCCTGAAGTGCCTTTGCATCCTCAAGTTTCTTTGGTACCCAGATACGTCCGTCGTTACGAAGTGACTCTGACATGAGGGTAAGCTTAGACTGCTGTGTTCCGTGTACAGGGATACATGTAGGATGGATCTGTGCGAAGCAAGGGTTTGCGAAGAATGCGCCCTTCTTGTAGCACTGCCATGCTGCTGAACCGTTAGAGTTCATTGCATTGGTAGAGAGGAAGTAAGCGTTTCCGTAACCACCTGTTGCGATAACCACTGCGTGAGCTCCGAATCTCTCGATCTTGCCTGTCACGAGGTTTCTTGCGATGATACCCTTTGCCTCACCGTTGATGAGGACTACATCGAGCATCTCATAGCGAGGGTAGCTCTTTACTGTGCCGGCTGCGATCTGACGGTTCAGGGCAGCATAAGCACCGAGAAGGAGCTGCTGTCCGGTTTGACCGCGGGCATAGAAGGTACGGCTAACCTGCGCACCTCCGAAAGAGCGGTTGGCGAGAAGTCCGCCGTATTCCCTTGCAAAAGGAACACCCTGTGCAACGCACTGGTCGATGATGTTGTTGCTGACCTCGGCAAGACGGTAAACGTTTGCCTCGCGTGCACGATAGTCTCCTCCCTTGATTGTGTCATAGAAGAGACGGTAGATCGAGTCGTTGTCGTTCTGGTAGTTCTTTGCTGCATTGATACCACCCTGTGCTGCGATTGAGTGAGCACGGCGAGGTGAGTCGCTGATGCAGAACACCTTCACGTTGTATCCGAGCTCTCCGAGTGAAGCAGCTGCAGACGCTCCACCGAGACCTGTTCCTACAACAATGACTTCGAGTTTTCTTTTGTTGCCAGGGCTGACAACACGGATCTGAGATTTGTGCTTTGTCCATTTCTCGGCCAAAGGACCCTCAGGAATCTTAGAAATAAGTTTTTCGGCC
>JAFTWQ010000008.1 GCA_017465225.1 Bacteroidales bacterium | reverse complement strand
GTTTGTTAATAGCATGTCTTAGCGGCCCTACCCTCAAGTCCGCTTCGTTTTTCATAGTTCAGCACACACGATTAACAATCCTAAACCATCATTTCAGGGCATAGTTTCCCCACCCCGAAAATCCTGTCATTTCAATTGTCCGTTTAAATAGACAACATTGATTTGCAAAGGTAGGATAAATTTATCCAAATGACAATGATTTTTATACATTTTTTCACCTTCGTTCAGCATTTCCCGTCCGAGACGCAACTGACTCATAGACATTTCCGTTCCCTTTTCCACTGTACCTTTCCCTGTTCTTATACCTGCCAAGTCCGCGAAACGGACGTGGCGACAATATTGCTGAAACACAACCTTAAGCCTAGCCTTCGTGCATTTTTCAGAGCATCGACATACGATAATGGAGAATAAACAATTCAGCCGGCCAAGGAAGACCCTGACCGGCTGCTAATTTATCAAAGTTATCGGGTGCTTACTTGAGGCTGATAACTACTGAACGGCTGAGGATAGCGTCATCGTAGAACATGTTCTCAACACCACCCTTGAAGTCGGTAGCGAGCTTCTCTGGATTAACACCGAACTCGTTAACGAGGCAGTCGTATACAGCCTGTGCACGCTCGCGGCTGAGGCGGTCGTTGATCTTGACTGTACCTGTTCCCTCGTCAGCATATCCAGTAAGGAGGAGAACAACAGAATCATCAGTCTTCTTAAGAGCCTCAGCGATCTTACCGAGGTTAACCCTATCCTTGTTCTGGAGCTTGCTAGAGTTGATGTTGAATGTCACGAGATAGCCTGGCATGTGGTGGAAGTGCTCTACAACAGCTTCAGCCTGAGCCTTTGCAAGTGCCTGCTGGAGAGCCGCGTTGTCAGCCTTGAGTGCAGAAAGAGCAGCATCGTCAACAACCTTCTTCGTCTCGGTCTTATAGAAATGTCTGTCCATACCCTGAACCCATCCTCTTGGCTTGAACTTGTAAGCAAGTCCGATAGACGCTGTAAGGAAACCGTCTGAAGAATATACTCCACCATAGTTTGCACCTGGGCGTACACCACCTTCACCATCAAAATCCTCTGGAACCAACGTACCGCGGATGTCGATATTGAGGTCAATAGCATCACAAAGGCGGAAAGTGTTGAATAAACCAACGTTACCGCTAAGCTTTGTAGCGACAGGAGTCTGGTAAGCACGGATAAGACCGACACCAAAATAAAGGCTTGTGTTAAATACCCTCTCCTTGTAGCCACCGATAAGATTCACAAGGTTAAGCATGAAGTCTGTGTGGATGTTGAAGAATCCCCACTTCTGCCAATAAAGCGTCTTATAAGTGTCATCATTATAAGGAGTACCTGTGCTGTGTGGAAACTCGGTGTCAATATTGGTTGCACCCAGGAACTGCGCACCAGTATATCCGAATCTGAAACCCACGACTGGAGTAAACCACTTGGCAACATAAAAATCAGCTGCAGGAGACAATCTGTGATTGAACTTCATCTGACGGTCATGCTCACCCATGAACATGTTCACACCACCACCAATGCCGATAGACCAGTTGTCGTTGAAGGTACCGACCTCATAACGACGTGAGTTTCTGATCTCTTCGCTAGTCATAACTTCTGTAGAAGCATTTTCCTGAGCGGCTGCCATACCCATAGCTCCAAAGAACAGAGCCATAGAGGCGAACAAATAAGAAATACGTTTCATATTAAAATTAGTTAGAATTATTACTTTTCAAGTTTAACACACTTATTTTCTTTTCTTCCAAAATTTCTTCTTTTTCTTGTCGTCATTTCCATAACCGTAGCCATAGCCATAACCATAACCGTAGCCATAGCCATAGCCATAACCATAACCGTAGCCACCCGCACCGCGTTCAGATCCATTCAGCACGACAGCCATATTGGCAAGTTTCTTCTCATTGTAAAGATCCTGAAGTTCAGGAAGCTGACGGCGGTCCATCTTTCCTGCTCTGACGACGAAGATAGTCAGGTCGGCGATACGGTTCGATACTGTTGCATCTGCAATGATGCCGACAGGCACGTTATCTACGACGACATACTCATATCTGGTTCTAAGCTCTGCAATCAACTGATCCAAGCGTTCGTCCATAAGGAGCTCGGAAGGATTCGGAGCCTTGGATCCGGCAGGAATAAAGTCCAGTTCCGGATATTTTTCAGAACGAATTATGATATCATCAACCTTCACATCCATGTCATATAGATACCTTGTCACCCCTGTCTCATGTTTGCCTCCCAGATATTTGGTCATGGTACCCTTTCTGATATCAAGATCGACGACCACGGTCTTCTTTTTTGCAAGCGCAAAACTGAGGGCAAGATTTGAAGAAACGAATGTCTTTCCTGCACTCTCATTAAAAGAAGTAAATGTTATGACCTGCAGCTGCTGATCCTTCTTTTTCATGAAGGCCATGTTAGTACGCAAAACTCGAAAAGCTTCCGACTGGGTAGTCAAAGTATTCGAAACCACAATTGGAGCGTCCTGCATCTTCTGAACATCCTTGTCTAGCGGAATCTCACCAAGGAATGGTACCGATATAGCCTCCTTAATATCACGTCTTGTATGAACTCTTGTATCGAGGAACAACTTCAACATGAACCATACTGCCGGTATCATAACACCAAGCAAGAGGCCAAGAAGAAGAACTTTCGTTCTATCAGGAGCAATCGGCCAGTCGCTACCGGATGTTTCATTGATGATCTGTGCATTATTATCCACCATTGCCTGCGACAAGGCATTCTCTTCTCGCTTGTTCAAAAGGAAGAGATACAGAGACTCCTTGATCTGCTGCTGACGCTCGATCGAAAGGAGTTCCCTCTCCTTCGTTGGAATTGCTAAAACTCTGCTTCTCGCCCTCTCTTTCTGACTCACAGCATCACTATACCTTGTTTCCAGACCGACAATCATATTGTCTACCGAGCGGATAATCGACTGTTTCATCGCGATAAGCGAGTTGTTCAATTCCTGAACAATCGGGTTCTGCTCGCTTCCCTCCTCTATCAGTTTATCTCTACGAAGTTTAAATGCATTATATTGGTCAATCTGGCTGGTAACGCTTGGATTCTCAAGACCGGTATTTGCCGGAATCAGATCTCTCTCTTTAGTCGGATCATTCAGATACTCCTTGATATATTTTGCAAGACTGATCTGGGTCTCGAGAGCAATGGCATCAGCTCCATATTTCTGAGCATCTCCCATGGTACTGCCTGACTCAGACTCCATGCTCAAGATCTGATTGCTCCTCTTGAATGCCTCAATGTCAGACTCTACTCCTCCAAGTTCATTCTCGATGATAATCAGTCGTTCATTGATAAAGTCTGCAGTATTGATTGCGACCTGATTTTTTTCACGAATCACATCTTCATTATACGCCTGGATAAGCATATTCAGAACTGCCGCAGCCCTTACAGGCGAAGCGTCCTGAACAGACAACTTCAATATTGAAGCCTCTTCCTCCTCCTGTCTCACAGCAAGCCTGCTGACAAAATATGCAGCTGCCGCACTGACCGGCCTTTTCTCAATCAACAAAGTCTTATCAAACCAAGACTTGCCATAATACATGGTTGGAGAGACTACTACACTAGTATTCGCCAGATTGAGGGTGTCATTCAAATTAACTTTATATGATTCAGTTTCACCTAAAGCGATTACAACAGTTGAGTCCTTTTTCAACGTAAGATCAAATGCCAAGCCCCTCTCCGCAAAGTCCTCGCTAAAAGACACTTTTACTGGAGCCTGAGTATAAAGTTCCAGATAACGCAGTCGATTAGCCTGCTTATAATTGACATCTGCGTTAGTCCTGGCAACAACCTCTTTCATTAGTTTATGTGACTTGAAACGATAAATCTCGTTAGTCACATTGACCTTATTAATCAGATTATCATATCTGTTCAATCCCGCGGAATATGTCTTATTCTCAGGATCCTTAATTGAGATTGTAGCACTTCTGTAATACGTGAATTCTGTAGAAGAGTACCACAGATATGCTAAACCTACGCCCAAGATAGCGAACAAAAGGAACCACTTCCATTTACTTAACAAATAGAAGCAAAGGTCCAATATATTTACACCATCATTATTTTTACGTGAATCATTCATATCTCTCTAATTAACACTGATCACCCCAGTACCTGTAAGTGCCCACAAAATCGTACTGAACAAGCTTGCTAAAGACACAATAAAAGAAGCCGTCTGCCAAGCATTCTCATTTCTAGGTTTATGCTTTGGTTCAACATAAATAATATCATTCTGCTGAAGATAATATGTCGGAGACATGAATATATCAACAGTCCTGATATCATTAAAATAGATTTCCTGCTTCCCATCTACGGTTCTGATTACAGCGATCCTATCAAGACGAGCCTCTTTAGCAAGATCTCCTGATTTAGCAATCGCCTCCAAAATAGTAATTCTGTCGCCATCAACGGAATAAGTACCCTTACCTCCAACAGCTCCAAGCACGGTATACTTAAAATTCAAGAACTCTATCGAAACCTGTGGATCTCTGATATATCCTCCCTCACTGATCATTCCGGCAATCATATCCGACACCTGCTTAAGGCTCTTTCCTGCAACCTTGATCTTACCCAAAATCGGGAATATTATATTTCCGTCAGCATCGACGCGATATCCCTGTTCTACAGTCTCAACTCCCGCAGCAGTCACGCCTCCGTCAGCAGAAAGCCTGTAAGCTCCCACCTGCGAGTTGAAAGGAACTGCCAGCTCGGGATTGCGGCAGCTGACCTTGATGTCGAGGCGGTCATTCTCATGAACGATGGTCACAGTCTCGGTGTTCACAGGATACTGCTTGCCCGGCTCCATATCGTTCAGGTACACGAATTTCTTTGGTGATGCACAGGACGCCAGCAGCAGAAGGGCTGCGGCTGTCATACACACACTTACAATTCTTCTTAATCTATTCATCCTTAAAGGGTTAAATTTAGTCTATCATCCTTCAATGCCTCTCCCCGGCAGATTTCCGCCGCTTCCTTATCGGGAAGGCATTCCATCTCTCCCACACATGTTATTTCCGTCAAGGCCGTCAAGGTCGCGCAAAGCGCGTCATGCAGCCTTCTGTCTTGCCTCAGGACCGAACACCCCGGAAGCAGAGCGCCGAACGCGGCGATATCTTCCTTTGACTCGAATCTGTTCCGAGGGCCTTGCTTCAGCCTTACCATAGCCGCTACCGGAGCGCATTCGTTCCTGTAGCAAGGAGTCTTTCCACTCCATGGAGAACCGTAAACGACTGCTTTCCCGTCAACGATCCGGACTATCGGATTGTCATCGTTAAGCAGTTCCGTGCCCCCGATATGCCTGAGCCAGAGCGCCGAATGAGTGCTCTTTCCAGTCCCGCTCTTTCCCATGAAAAGGAAAGCCATACCATCGTTGAGCACTGCCGAAGCATGGACGGAAACCGCATCATAAGGCAATATCGCCTGTGCAAATACGATCCGGAGCATCGAGGTCAGCGCAGTCGCGACATACCTGTCGTCCCATCGGATCAGAGCCCTTGCGCGAACGAATTCCTTATCCATCTCGACCACATGAGGTCTGCCCTCATCCGCATATCTCAGTTCCACGCGATATCCTTCAGAAGTACGGTAAAGCCTTGTATGACCCATGTCATTCCTGTCCTCCTCAAGGAACTCAGCCTCAACCGATTCCGGCAAAGTCTCGTCCTCTATAAGTTCAAAGAGCTTATCTTCTTCCGGGCCGTCTCCGCTTCTGAAAGGACCGAACGAACGGAGATACCGTTCCAGATCCCTCTCCCCTGCCAGCAACACCTCAAAGCGGAAACCCGCTACCGTATACGACCTCTTCATCTTACCTGTCCCCTTAAAAGCTGCAACGTTGTCAAGATCCACTCCCCAGGAGCGTACCTCAACGCAAAGCCCATATTATTCACGAAAGACCTGAAAGTGTGGCACTTACGCGACCGCCTCGCGCGCGAGGCCTCTGCGCGGTCTTTGGAATAAACCCCAAAGTTACCACCTTTCAAAACAATATCCAACAAAACGTCCGTTTTTTTCTTATCGAGAGATTCTTCACTTCGTTCAGAATGACAGGGATAATGTTCAGAATGACACTTGTCATCCTGAGTGTCTTTCTTGTCATCCAGAACGTCTGTCTTGTCATCCAGAACGTCTGTCTTGTCATCCTGAGCGTCAGCGAAGGATCTTTCCTCCAAGAAAGTCTCCACAAACCCTTCCAGCAGCCCCTGCCACTTCTCCAGCCCCGTCATCTTCCATATCTCCCTAATCTCCTCCTCATTCACCCTTCCCTCATAGTGACGCCTCGCCACCGCATAATCACATATCTGCCTCAAGCCGATCCCCACTCCCATCGCATGCTTCAGGATATGCGAACTGAGCAGCAGAAGATTCACCTCCGGAGCCGGCACAGTCACCTCCGTCCCGTTTCCCAAAGCGACCTTCTCATACCCCTTTTCAGCAATGAGTTTCTCCGCGTATTTCATGCACCTCGGCCTCTGAATATCAAGCAGTTCCTCATGATGCTCGACCACAATCCCCCCAAGGTTATACACCCAGCTCCCGTCCGGATGCCTCTCACGCACAGCCCCTGCAATCCCCTCCAAAGGATCAGAGATCCCGTCATGTCCCGGAAAATAAAGATCGATATCCCCGCTTTCCCTCAAGAGCGGATCGGGGTACATCATCGCGATCCCCTGCCCCTTCTGAAGCACAGCCTCGATCCCATGAGCCGAAAAATGCCCATACAGCCTCGCAACAGCCTTATTCATGGCCTCGTTGCCCCTTTCGATACGGTCCACCCTGGCCATCCATTTCGCCATCAGACCCATCGGTGGCTCGGCACCGTCCGGCAGCCAGTCCAGTCCTCGAAAAGCAATGCCCGCAACCGTCTGCTGGCATGCCATCTCATACACACGCTCCCACTCCCGCGCAGTCAGCGGGAATGCCGAAGCCACAGCCTCGTCACCCCTGCCCCAAAGCCCTGCCCTCAAAAGAGCGAAAAGCGCATGCAACGTCCTATCCATTGATCACAAGTCCGCCCTCGATCCAGCACTTCAGCAGCACAGCCACATCAGCCCTGGCCGTAGCCATATCCACATCATAACACTCGCAAAGCCACACCGCAAGGTCCTCAGGCACGAAAGAATTCGCACCTATCCTCTGCCACAGCATGGCCGCAGAAGCATTGAATGTAAACACATTCGTCATCTTCGCCGATCCCGTGTCGGTATCCACCACCATGAACTTCTTACCTACCTGTCTTAGTTTAAGTTTGGGATTCAGTTTCATCTTTGTCATTTCGAGTCCCCTTTTGTCATTTCGAGCTTGTCGAGAAATCTAAAACTTCTTTCCGGTAAGAATACTAACCCCCGTCTTGAAGATAATCACAATATCAGTCCAAAGACTATGATTCTCAAGATACTCCAAGTCCATATCCAAACGCGTCAGCATCTTCTCCATCGTATCAGTGTAGCCGTTATAGAGGGTGGCGTTCGAAAAAACACCGGGACGCATCGCATACAGCTTAGTATAATCCGGGTTCTCCGCCATTATCTTATCGATAAAATACTGGCGTTCAGGACGATACCCTACAAAAGACATATCTCCTTTCCAGATGTTCCAGAACTGAGGAAGCTCGTCCAGATGGTGTTCCCTGATGAACTTGCCGACCTTCGTAAGACGCTCGTCCTCCTCGCCTGCCCATAGCTGCGGTTTGCCCCCTTTCTCAGCATCGACCTTCATAGAACGGAACTTGTACAGCATGAAAGGCTTGCCCTTATATCCGATCCTCTCCTGCTGGAATATCGCAGGACCGCCGTCTTCCATCTTTATCGCGATATACACAAGAATGAAAAACGGGGAAAAGACAATTGACGCGAAAAACACGCATACAAGGTCAAATGTTCTTTTTATAAATTTCTTCATAGATTCTTATATATTTCAATACATTTCTCAATCATCTTGGTCTTGGTAAACATAGTCCAATACCTCTGCGAAGCCTGCTCCGAATAGCTGGTATATGTGTCAGGACTCTCCAGAATATGTCTGAAGGCCTTCGCCAATGCCTCCGAATCCTTCGGCTTCACATTGACTCCGGAACCCTTATGTTCATTGACCCAAGACACTCCCGATCCCGGGATCTTCGTCGCCACAACCGGCTTTCCTGCCGACATGGCCTCAATCTGGACGATACCGAAAGCCTCGGTCGCATACACGCTGCTCATGCAGAACAGGTCGCATGCTCCGAAATACGCCGACACCTCGCTATCCTCAAGAAAACCGAGAAGCTTCACTTTATCCTGAAGCCCTGATGCCTCTATCTGCTCCTTCAGATTTCCCTTCAGCGGGCCGCCGCCTCCAATCAGGATCACATAGCTGTCATCCAGATGCCTCGCACTGTCTATCAGATACTTATACCCCTTGTACGGCACAAGCCTTCCAAGCGAAAATATGATCTTCTTTCCCTTATACTCCTCCCTCAGTTTCGCAGCTCCCTCATAGTCCACATCAAGCGGCACGATGCCGATAGGAAGGCACACGGTCTTGTCCTGCACATCCTTCAGCCATGGAGAGGCCTTCAGATACACAGGCGAAGTGCCGATTATCGCATCAGCCCTCTTTATCAGCCAGCTCTGCAGAGGCTGGTAAAGCTTCAGAAGCTTCTTCTGCTTCAGAATGTCGCTGTGCCAGTGGAGGGCCACCTTCCCCTTATATCCCGAAAGCCACAAAGCCAGGCACGCCATAGGATCGGGATGATGGACATGCACGATGTCATAGTCTTTCCTTATCCTCCTCATCCTGAATATCATGGCAGGCGAAATCATCGTAGCCTTCACTTTCGCGAAAGCCCTCATGCACATCAGTCTCGCCCTCTCATTGATATCCCTGTCTCCAATCTCCTCCTTCTCACACGCAGCACACAGCATATCGCAATGCACACCCATCGCCGACAGTCCGGTCATCAGGTCATACATGACCTTCTCAACCCCTCCCCTGATCGGGTAGAATTTACCTAGTTGTAAGATTTTCATAAAGTTTCAGATAGTCTGCGTAGCGGTCTTCCTTTCGGAAGTTTGCAAGAGCATGAGCCCTGCAATCCGCCTTATATTCTAAATTTCCTTTCCTTTCTATTTCTCTTACTGCTTCAAGCAGTCCCTTTACATCACCCTGCTCCACTACATATCCGGTCTTTTCCGTCACCGCCTCGATACTTCCTCCGGTACGATAGGTAACCACAGGAGTACCACAGGCAATCGACTCAAGATTGACCGTAGGATAATTGTCCTGCCATGTAGGATTCACGAAAGCCACAGCAGCAGAATACAGCTCCGCAAGCTGACGTACATTCTCTGTCCGTCTGATACCGACGACATTGTACGGAAGGCGCTTCTGCTGTTCTTCCGTCACACCGACCATCACTATCACCTCGTCCTCGTTCAGCATCTTCGACATCTCCATGAAATCATCCCAGCCCTTCTCCTTGCTCCATATGCTTGCAAGGCCGAGGATGATATGCTTGTCTCCGAGACCGTACTTTTCTCTGACCGCCTTGTCGTCCGGCTGCACATCGAAGACATTGAGGTCTATGCCATTATGGATGACCTGGTATTGGCAGTCCTTGAGGATCGATCTCGACATTTCGCCGCGTATCCATTCCGATACCGGCACTATCGTAAGTTTATCCTTTATCGAATTGAAGGCTTCCGACTTGTCCTTAAGATTCTGCTTTGAACGGTCTATGAACCAGCTAGTTGGAAACGCTGTTCTCTGCGGACAATTCCCGCAACCGCTCATCCATTTATCACATCCTATACTCGAATAATAATAGCAGTGTCCGGTATAGAGCCAGCAGTCATGGACTGTCCATATCACAGGTATATCTGCCTCTTTCAGATACTCAAAAAGCATCTTATAATTCAAGAAATAGCCATGAATATTATGGATATGAATTACATCAGGTTTCAACTCCTTGATCTCGCGGATGAACCTCTTTGTCGCAAACCACGACGCAAGACCATGTCTGTCCGTAAGTCTGGTCCAGAGCCCATGAAAAGCCACATCAAGCTTTCCTCCCACAGGCATCAGCTTCGACTTGCACGGCTTCACCCCATCACGGCCCCCGCTATACGCCACATAGCTTTCCCAGCCGTTCGCCATCGCCAGCTCGCCGATCTCCTGCATTATCCTTCCCGTCGAAGTATTTGTCCTGATCACAGGATTAATCTGCAATAGTTTCTTCATATTGAAATGTCATTCAAAGCGTCTTACTTGTCATTCTGAGCGTCAGCGAAGAATCTCTTCATACAGATCTTCCCACATCCTCATAACCCTTTCTTCCGAATACGTCTCCACCACCCTCTTCGCATTCTCCCCCATCCTCTTCCTCAACTCCTCATCCTCCATCAACGTCATCATCGCTTCCGCAAGCCCCTCGATATCCCCATTTTTCACGACCAGTCCTCTTTCTCCATGACGGACTATATCTCTTGGACCACACTGACAATCAAAAGCCACCGCCGGCACTCCGCAAGACATGGCCTCAACCAGTACCATTCCGAATCCCTCATAATTTGATGTCATCACGATCAGCGAACTTTCCGAGTACTCTTTACCGATATCATTAGTTGGCTTATTCAATTTCAACGAACTCTCCAATCCCCGTTCTTCTATCATTGACTGTAGCATATCATGCCACTCCCCTTGTCCGAATATATCCAGCCTCCAATCACTGAAACGTCCGGTCTTCGAAATCAAGTCCCATGCTTTTACAAGCCGGTCAAAACCTTTCTGATAGTCCAGACGACCGACAGCTATTACCCTTTTAGATGTCAAGTCGCTGAACTTGTCATACATGGCCAAAGAAGCATTCGGGATAGTTATGATATTTGGCAAATCTCCCCAATTTTCCTTGTCTTCTTCTGTCAACACAACGAACTTATCAAAGCGCCTGACGATCCTTTCATCCTGCCATGTACGGAAACGGTCGATCAAACCGATCAACCCGCCTCGCCCATACTGCAGACGAAAGAATTTGCAGAAATGAAGCTCCAGGATCTTCTTGCTACCATCCTTAATATCCGGGATAAACGATGATTCCGAAGGATATAGAGACACCACGATATCCGGCCTTTCCGTCATAAGGAGATCTGTCAGTCTCTTTTTGTGTCTCCACCTGCGACGCAGATAACCGGCTGTCTTCGCAAACACATTCCTCACATTATCCTCCGAGTAATTCACACCGAGATCTACAAGCCTGACACTCTCCGGGAAAGGATAGAATGGAGGACGGGAATGCTGATCAGTCGTGACTATCATTATTTCCCACCCTTTCTTCTCAACAAGATACTTTACCTTATTGAGAAGGACGCGTTCCATGCCCCCTGGGTTATATATGGAATGGATGCAATAGATGAGTTTCATTTGATTATCGTAGATAGGACATATACTTCAAATAAGCCTTAAGATAATATGGGTTTGCAATTGTAGTCTTAATGATCCACAACCAGTTACGAAGACTCTTTTTCATCCACGGCTTATTTTTTCCTATGAAATGAACCACATAGATTGGTTTACCGCTTTTGCCCGACCAGCTATAGCCCCATTTTTTGATATAATACGTCAAGTAATCAGCAAACAGATTATACCCCTCATCCAGATGCAGTTCAGTCTGCTTATTCCATCCGACACAATATCTTTTAATAACATCCTGGTCACCGACAGCCAGCCCTTTATCTCTGAATTCTCTGATAACACCTGGTGCTAAAGACAGCATTTCTTTCTCGACCTGTTTATCTGGTTCTATTACCATCAGACCCGAATTCAAATACAGCCAGTCTTCGCGCAAGCAGCTGGAATAACCTGCTGGCACGGCAGAAAATGGTTTACAATCGAACAGACCATCAACATTACGTAATATCAGCATGTCCGAATCCAGAAAAATTATCTTTTCAAATTGCGTCAGGCCCCATATCTGGAGTTTATCGAATGTAAAACTCCAATGCGAAAACTGTTCTCCGTCCTGATTCAGTTCCCCAACTGAAGTCTGAGACAATCTTATACAAGGTATCCCTTCGTCTTCTAAAGTCCGTTGGAGATTTCTATCTACTGACTTTGATAAGATACAATAAAAAGGATACCGTGTTTCCACAGCAGTTAACGCACGCTTAAGAGCAATCACCCCTGGCAGGTATGCTTCATTGGATAATAATGTTACGAAAACTCTCATCTTGATTTAGTTTTTACACATTCTTTTACGCCCGACAAGACCAGGAAAACATCGATTAATAATCTCTGTCGGAATCGCCAATACGGCACATACTAGCAAAGCAACCAACATGTTGGCAACATATGTAGAACACCGTATATCGGCAATCGCGAGAACAGTGACGAATATTGTTATCACTTTTGATTGGCATGCATAATATATCAATGTATTCTGGCCAATATACTGCAACCATCTTAAAGGGCGCATGCTTGCCCAACGTTCCAAGCCCATAGAAAGAGAAGTCATCAGAAGTGTTCCCAATAAAGCACTGATTCCGAAGAAGACTGGTGCTCCATAGTTCTGAACGTGTACATCTATCGGATAATTATCATAACTGCAGATCAGCAAAACATACATAATCAACAGACAGATCAAGACCTTTCCATCACGCAACCTGTTCAGCAATCTGCTGCCGACATCCGTTCGTCTTGCCAAATAACCCAAGTATAGAAAAGGCAGCAATATGCAGGCATTCTCGAATTGCCATGGCAGATCTGGTCCATTGTTAAATGTATATATACTTCCGCAAAACACAATCAAAGTCACAGCCACAGCCTTTCCGACATTCGAATTAACATATCGCACAATCGGATAAAAGATCAGGCTCATTGTGAACAGACATGCCACGAACCAAAGGTCATCCCATCTGCCTGGTATCTGGCATATAATCCCGATCAAACGGTCCTTAAGTATTGTCCCCGGATATATATATGTCAACAGAGCGTTTATCAAGCCAAATACAAATATCGGGATCAGCAATGTCTTTATCTTGATCGCACAGAATTCCCTGAAGGATGACTTAATATTGAAAGTATAACCAGACACAAAGAAAAAACCGGTCAATTCAAAAGGAGATAAAAAACGCGCATACCATTCGGGCCATGACAAATGAGTCATGACAATCGCAATCATGCAAAATCCTTTCAGATAGTCAATCCACTGTAGGCGCTTCTGATTATTCGTCATTGTTCTCTATCATTTGGGATGAATCCTCCATGTCCTGATCATACTCTAACTTACCAAATGCGACAAATAATGCAAAGAACATAAATATATCTGTAGCGACCTTAAACCAAACTGCAATTTGCACTAGCAGAATGAATAAGAACATCAATTTATCCCTATCATATTTTTGAATACATACTTTAGTCACATATATCAGGAAAGCAAAAAAAGACAAAAGGAACGGAAGGCCTGCATAATAAATAAAACGTAGATACCCCACATCGGTACCCATATAGTAATATCCACCATGCAACTCTCCTAAATAATATGGGTCATCATTTGCCGTAAGTATATATCCATCACCTATCAACCAAGTTTTCAATGTTTCAGGGAAACGATACATTGTAACTAAAATATCATTCGAATCCACCTCCCAACTACCAGTTTCAATCAAAGAAACAAAGCCTTCGAAACCAAACCTGAAATCTTCTCTGAACATCTCGTCATTCTGATATAAATAAACAGCAACAGGAATAGTTACCAATAATACTTTTAAAAGAGATTTTAACATTTGGCCACCATGAGCATTCTTATCAAAGATAGATGCACAAGCAAAATATGCCAGCGCGATCAGCGCTCCAACCGTTGTTGTTCTAGCAATCATATTACCGATGACAACTATAACAAGAAAAGCGAACCAATATGAATACACCAGTTTCTTGTTTATTTCTTTCTTCTCAAATTGTACAAGGATCATCCTTATGATCAGAACAAGCACACATGAAAAACGGATGCCTGCGACATCAAATGCGCAACCGATTCCATATAAACGCCCATCAGCCATTTTTTCCAAGCCGTAAATACCAGGCATAATACCAGCAACAATACTTTTAAAAGCCGGTATTCTACTGATCATGACAGCTATGATACACTGAACAACACATACAATGATCAGATAGTTCGACAGCGTTTCAAATGTTATGCGGCCATTAAGTTGACGAAGTGTCAAAAGTACCGTATATGCCGCAGCCATCCAAACCCACATTGAAATAACATAGGTAACATAGGAATAGTCTATCGTATTGTTATAAATAGTGGCTACAAGACAAGTCAATGATATACATAACGAATAAGCTGTAAACACCACTATATCCTTAGCCACACCCAATTTTCGTCCTTTAGCCATTTGAACCAATAACAAAAGCAAAGCGACTCCAGCAAGAACTGTTTTAGTATTAGCACCCGCAAAAAATCTGAATTTAAATGTAAAAAAATAGAAACTGGTAATGATTACCGATAGTATAACGGATATTGTCCTAACTATAATATTATCTCTCATCTCGCACTATTTATACAGAATACCATAAACCAGCTTATGGACAATCTTATAATACAGGGATACAAAAACGAACATATTATATCTTGCCGCCAGCTGCAGCAACCTGCTCCTCAATGATATCCTCTTGTTATGCATGATATACTCATTTGCTTCAGGATACCATTCTTTCCACATTTTATGTTTTTTAGGATCATCTGTGATCAAGAAAGGGAATTTTACATCAAGTTTCAGAAACGAGATTTCCTTATCAAGCGACTCCCCGAAGCAATTATGGATATATCCCTCTATCCTGCTCACATTGTATCGTAATTCAGCCAGATGTCTTTCAGAGTATGTCTGGCTGAAAGCGTTGTTATTCAATTTGACATAATGATAATATGCCTTCGGAAGGTAGCATACCTTATCAGCATGAGCAAACAGCATCATCATGGTCATGTCTTCTCCCATACCGTACCCGTCGGGGAACCTTATATTCCATCGCTCATACAGTTCTCTTCTTACTAGTTTATTCCATACATTAAACTTCATAGCCCCGCTAAGCATGCCTTTAAGAGCCTCCATCGGATCCGCATAGTCCGGCTGCCTCATATACCTCTCACTCTTCTCGAATGAAAGGAACCAATCACACCAGACAATATCGGCAGTATTCTCTAAGGCTGCCTTATACATGTCTTCAAACATCGTCGGCTCAACAAAATCATCACTGTCGCAATGAAACACAAACTCGCCTCGGGCTACTGCAAGTCCTGTATTTCTTGCAGAAGGCAATCCCTTATTTGCCTCATGCTCGACTATACGGCACATCCCTGCTCGTGACGGGAATCTTGCTATCGTCTCTTTCAATACAGCAATACTGGAGTCCGGAGTCGCATCATTCACAAAAATAAACTCCACCTCCTGCAACGTCTGCGCAAGAAGCGACTCAGCACATCTGGCAATAAAGTGCTCGACCTTATAGATCGGGACTATGACACTAACCTTTATATCTGCCATAAACAAAATAACGAATCAGGATCTTTATTCTCTTCCACAATGTCAGTGAATCCAGCAGCATCGTCTTATCAAAGAAAAACTTGAAGTAGAACTTCTCGTCATAAAATGGAGACCTGCGATAATACTCCCACCATATATCGAATGCAATACTGTACCTTTTCCATGGCTTATATCCGCTATAATGAATCGTACCGCATTTCCTGGCATATTCATAATCTTCCTCAGTAAATATCGAAGGCAGCACTTCCGGATGCCAATAAATATAGATCAAAGCACAGTCATTAACATTATAACACGGAGGAAGATATTTGATCTTTCCTTTGCAGGATATATTCAAGATATCCTGATCCTGATACTTATAATTATTCTTCGCCAGCTCCTTAAAAACACTTACCATATTATCTTCACGCATCTTCTTCAGATTAAGGATAGCAAAACCAGCCTGAAGATATTTCCATCGCTCTACCCCAATCGAATCAAGATGCTTCTGGTCCTGGCTTAAACCCATATCCAATGTCGCAGCCACGTAATATTCCGAATAATCCTGATTATACACATCTGACAAGTCCATTCTGAAGATGATATCCACATCAGCGTATATGACTTTATCATAATCAGGTATCAGATCTGGTATAAGCAATCTATAATACGTTGCCTTTGTCACATGCCTTATTTCAAAAGCATCGTCAAACTCACTCCCTACAGTGACATAATTAATCTGACAATTCTTATAATGCTGCGGAATCTTATTCAAATCCTCCTTTTTCAGGTCAACATTCCCTGCATGTAAAATATAAATGTCATAATAAGTATCTTCCCTGGCATTCATCATCAAAGACGACATACACACACAAGCCGGAAGGATCAGGTTATTATCAAAGGCTAAGATAACAGGTATTGTATTCATATCTATATGGTTATTGTTACTCTCTGTACTTTATTATTTTTGCCGGATTTCCTACTGCAATTGCATATTCCGGAATATCTTTTGTAACGACAGATCCTGCTCCGACAACGGCCCCTCTTCCGATTGTCACACCAGGAAGGACAACACTATTCGCCCCAATCCACACATCATCTCCAAGTTTAATTCCTATTTTCACCTCATCCCAAGGCTGTTCCGAGATATATCTATCCTTAGCAATAGAATGATTTGAAGCTACAAGAGAACAATGCTGGGAGATATTACAATATTTACCGATTATTATTTCGCCACCTGTGGCGCGTATATTATTAAATTCACCAATAAAAGTTCCGTTTCCTATAATTAACCGGGAATTTCTAATCTTTTTATCACGGTTACATACCCCTATTAAACACCAATCTGATATAAGAACTCCATGTCCTATCTGAATGTCCTCAATATAATCATAATCAAATCTTGATTTCATAGACAGGTATGAATCAATGTTTCTCAAACGAAACTTCACTCGTCCATCAAATAATGATCTGATACCATACCTTTTTAATACTCTTAACAATCTAAACATTTTTCTTCAATTCTTGAATGCGCTTTTTCACAGACTTACGAGTAACTTTTGGATGATTATAATATTGATTTATATGAAATTTGCTGCCACTATCTATCAAATGAAATTTTGACAATAAATACCTTCCGAGATACTTTATGGCACTTCTCATATAATCAACTTTTACCATAGGAAAAGCTTTCAGTGACCTATATGTTTTCCACCACATATAGGAATGCAATGATTTGTTTTTACAATATACCCATGGAGCATAGCCAGCATAATGAACGATCTTAGGATTATCTACTATACTGTGAATGTTATCAATATGTTCAATAAGGAATCTACTATCCCTAAGAAAAGAACACTGCACGCCATATTCAGGAGGAAGAATTATCTTATTGCTGCAACAGAGACAATTAATGGCATCTTGATCTGGAAACATTAATTTATCCCTTTCCTTTTTCATAAAATCTATAATTTTATCAGAAATTCTGAACTCTCTCCAATAATCAAGATTCATAATTAATACTCCCGAGCAGATATATTTCTTATCAAAATCATAGTCAAGACGAGTAAACACTTCTTTGCTATAAGTTTGAGGATCTATACATCCTGCTATCGCCTTGCCATGCATATCCATTTCAAATAGTTCATCCAGATTGCTGTTTACAATCACATCACAATCCAAGTACAGAACTTTATGAACATCAGAACCTAAACATTTCGGCAGAAAAAAACGATATAATGCATATATCCCCCACACAGACAAATCAATTCCATCAAAAATAGAATCATCATTTATGATATGAAAAACGACATTCCATTGTTTCAAGAATTCTTGGCTGACATTTGACAGATAATCTGAAACAACATGAATTACAACATCGTCACCTGATTTTGCATTATCCATTATTGATCTTATGGTAACACATGCGTAGGGAACATACCCCTCATTAAAACACAAGCAAAAATCTTTTCTCATCTGATACTCAGTCGAAACCGATCCTATTTAATCATTTTTATCCCTTTGATATCAATGGCAACTTTACCCAAACCATTTACCAATTCTTCATTAGACACATCATAATATTCACCTTGCCAATAAAGTTCAGGTTTCTCCCATCTGTTATCCCTAAAAAAGAAGAAATGAATATACGGAATAGATTCCCCACTCGGTTCTGACACAATACCGGTTTCAAGATCATATTCCCACTTCTCACATTGTTTTGGCTTAGGAGTAGTTTTGTAATCCCAAAATTTGCGTCTTGTTAATCTATTACAAAAAAGCTTGGCACACCAATTAAAATAATTTTCTCTAGACACCCAATGTAGGGGGTCAACGACATGCCTGAAAACACGTCCAACATTCTTCAGTTGAGGATACACTATTTTACATAAATCCACCTCATCTACGACATAATTCTTTTGACTTTCTAAACGTTCTTTGAAATTTGGGATTTGCTTACATAACTCTGTAAACTTGGACTCTTTTCTCATAATAGTAAAATGACCAGCTATCCTATCACTTAAAGCTGTCATGAAATCATATTTTTCCAAATTGTTTTGATTTACTATTAAATTTAAATCCCCATATATTAAATCTATATCACCGAATCCCCAAAAGTCATATCCCTCAAGCTCCTCTTTATGAATAATCCCATAAAATGGTTTAAGATCACATAATTTATATGGATCTTCAGGATGGAACTCAATTGAAAGGCACTCTGAAACTCTGCAACAATATGACTCAAAACCTATCTTATAAAATATTGTATTATCATATATTTTCTGTGGGACTTCACAATCTGTAAAGAATATAAAATCTACTTGTGGATTCTTTGAACAGGAATAAAGATATAAGTCAAACCATAAAGGAAAGCGTCCAAAATATGGAATTATAATTGCTATTTTCATTTTTATTATCCTTACATAAATACTTTGGCTACACTTATTAAGTATTATTTTACATCTCAAAATTAAATACTTGGAGACTATAAGATTTACTGGCTCAACGCCTTTACTAAGAATCTCAATGATTTATGTTGTTCTAGTTTCAAAACTTCATTTACTTGTTGCCAATCTATAGGGGGAACTTCAAAACTCGAAAATTCATTTACTTCGATTAGTCTATCTTCCAATCCAAATTTAGATAATAATGAATTAAATCTAGCCATCCCCCTCAATTTATTTCCGATACACAAAAAAGGCTTTTGAAATATAATTGAAAACACAGTACCATGAAAAGAATCCGTAATCACATATTTTGCATCACGAAACATTGCTAACCAGCACTCCACAGACACGGATTCTGAATTACCTTCGGCCAAAAGTACATTCGCATTAAGGTTCTGTTCTCCCGAAACGACATCAATAATTCGTTGTTTACTCTCATCCATATCTAATATATATGCAACAATGGATGACTTCGTTTCTTTAGGAACATCTTTACACAAACCATCATAATAAGCTTTATCTAATAATAAAGTCGGATCCAAAACTGCAACAGCGTCAACACCGAAATAACTACGGCAAATATCTACACCCGATAACTCTCTTACCGATATCGCATCTATCCTTTGTGCATATTTCTTACAACATAAGATTTGTCTTTCAGTGTATTCAAATTCATCAGTTCCAAATGACGCAGCATATGCAATTTTTTTTACTCCGGCTTGCTTTACAAAACGTAAATACATTTCTTCTAAACACAAATTATAATACGGGCGCCATACTTGGTCACTACCAGTTATAACAACATCCAACTTATAACGATTTACAAGCTTAGGATGATAACTCGTTACATCTTCAGTTAACTCTATGTTTTGGTCTAAAAAACTTTGAATGCTTTTTTCCCTAGGGACAATAAGGGTTTCTTTAAACTTAGCAAATTGGCGTCTCTTTTGCGGAATAAAATAAAATATGGTTGAACGAATAGTTGAGCCTAACCAACGAGTTAGAGATATCTTACGACGGTAATTTATCGTAATAGGATCATGCCCCAAATCTTTTAATACCTGCTGTAAAGCATAATTCTGAAGTATACCTCCATAATTTGAAAGTAATGGTTGAGTAACAATTCCTATTCTCATTGTCTTATTTTTTTAATGATCTTCTAACGAAAGACAGAGTTCTTCGTATCAAAGATGGCTTCATTTTTTTTAGAGTTCTTGATATCGAACTTAAGCCATCTCTTCTATTCCAAAAATATTCACGATATTTCTTTGCGCAATACGCACTGTGTTCCAATGCTTGATTACCATTCAACACCTGTTGATAACCAACAGGTATTGACGACATAGACATTGAGCAATTATCAATAAGTGTTATTCCTTTTTCAGATTGAACTAACACAATTGACACCCCTTTATCATCATCGAATTCAGGTAAATAGTTATCTATCCCCCAAAAATCTCCCATTGTTATATCCGCTCCACTTTTACCAGACTTTACCTGACAATCATAACATGAAGGGCGCAAATATATATCATTTAAAAAACCGCGCATGAAGATATTCTCATAAAACGGTTCACGTAAAAGCACTTGATCTTCTGGTATATAATTATTATTTCTATCCATGTCCGGGATAGGCCTAGTTCTAACCACAAATCCATATTTCTTCCAACCGGCTAATTTATCCCTAAAGTTTATGTCTGATATCACAGGCTTATCTGTGTGAGATGATAAAACTATACTTTCTCCGACAATGTTCTTTGGTATGGACAACGTTTGCAGGTACTCTCGCCATACCAAAGGGCTAGGCACACCATGACACACAAAATCAACTGTCAAAAGATTTTCGTAATCATTTAGTAAGTACTGTTTTAACCCTGAGACTTGACAAGGAGTCCCTGTAAACATAACCTTCCTTTCTTCAAAAATGATTCTACCTGTTGAAAAGACTCCCCTATTCTACTTTGCACATATTTGGATCCCCGGAAAGCTTCTAGTCCCTCTATTGCTTCTGTATAATCGTGAATGACATTCCAGGATTCATCAAATCGAGCACCAAACACAACACCGCCTTCTTGAATTATAGATTCTGCAAGGAGAGTAAATATTCCACCTGAAGAACTTTTCAAACGAATTTCTTCATTCTTATTTTTCGCCGCAAAGACTTTTAATGGAGATCGTGGTTTCCCTTGATTGATTATAGGACAAACTCTCTCACATAACCCGCAATTGATACATTTTTCTATATCAACAAAGGGATACATAAACCCTTCAGGATCTTCTTTTAAGGAAATACACTGCTTTGGACAACGTTGCTCACAGGCAGAACAACCGGAGCACTGATATTTATCTTTGATTTCTATCACCTTAAGACCTTGATTTTGATATCCCTTATCTTTGAAACAACGAATTGACGTTCTTCTTTATTACAGCCCATATAATAAATAACAAGCAAACTAGACAGGATGCTTATAAATCCCACTACCAACAAACGCACCCAACCATATGGCATATAATAATGTACAATTGTAGGGAGAATTGAGGATGTTAATACTACTAACAACACTTTAGCACACACATTCTTCATAAAACTACTCATCGATAACTTTGCCATCTTTCTAAGAAATATCAGTCTTAAAATCAAACAACCGATTGAAATACAAATTGCAACAATGTAAGTAGATTCTGGAGGGTAATTAAAATATAGACACAAATATGACAAAGGGAAGTTCAGCAATAATAAGCCGCCAACTGCCAATTGATAATTCCTTATTTTTCCAGTTGCCGCTTGCAAATTAATTAGCGTATATGACAAGATATCAACTAGCGCCAATATAAAAACAAGCCTTACAAAACTTACTGTATGATCTGGGTATTGCCCCAACCATAATTCCAGCACATACTCAATTTCAAGGAATATAGGTAACTCAAATATAAATAAAATAAAAAAAGAGAATCGAGAGCCCCTCTCTACTAATGAGTGACAATAATTCAAATCCCCCGCAGCATACGATTTTGTGATTTGAGGATTCAATGCAGTCATAAAATTTCCCGCGAAACCCGACACTGCACTTATAACATTACCGGAAATTCCTCGAGCCGCATTTATAGCCGGACCAATAAACAGATTTAACAATACGTTTACACCTTGATCTTTCATCAAACCAGCCGTACATCCTACAAAATTCCACCCGGCAAATGAACTCATCTCCTTCCAACAATGTTTGTCAAAAGATAATTTAAAACGGCATTCCTCAAAATGCCTACGGCAATAACTCCAATAAATAGATTGCATTAATATTCCAACTACTACAAGAAGCAATGCGTATATAACCAATCTATCAAATTGCCATCTTGAATAGGCGATAAACAAGACAACAAATAACCTCAACACAACATCTAAAATGCCTATATACGCAAAGGCACTCATTCGTTCATGAGCAACGATAGAGGCGTTATATGGAACAGTCAACAAACCTAACATAAAAGAGATGATAGACCCTTGAAAAACCCAATTAGCAGCATATAAACGTTCTGTAGGAATTGTCATCTTGTTATTGAGAAACCAAACGCCTATGGTTTCCATTAATACAAATATTATAATAGCAAGGGCAATGTGTATCAGTAAGGATGTTGAAAATATGGCTTTCAACCTTTCTTTATCACCTCGTCCTAACTCATACGTTAAGAAGCGGCTCACCGCCGAAGACAATGAACTGGAAATCAGCGAAAACATCGCCACAAAGCCACCTACGACATTATATATACCATAATCCACCACCCCCAAAGTATTCAACACCACCCTAGACGTATACAACGAAACCACCATGCTGAACAGCATCCTGCCGTACAGCATCAAAGTATTCTTTGCTATGCGTTTGGTGTTTTCTGCGTGATCTTGCATACCCTCACTTCCCAATCCTTAATAAGCCTTCGCCGCCAGCTCGGTAGCATGTCCCGGACTCTGGGTCATGTCGATGGCGACCTTATATCTCAATGTATCTATATTACCCAATATCGACTCCCGCACTCTCGCCTTCGATGTCCGTTCTGATATCGGATTCGCTATCACGAAAGGACGCATTAAAGATTTCAACCTGATAACTCCAAATATTATCATGAATATAACTATATAATTATTAGATCATCATCTCTTTAATGTGTAGTTTTTTTAAACAATAAAACATTACTATGCTCATAACAATTGACATAGCCTGCATCCCACAGTTGCTGTACCGTTAGTCCATGTTGTTCAAGTAATGACTTATCATGTATATAAAGAAAGTCTGCAGATAATGATTCAACCGCTTTTATCTGATCCTCAATCATAGATTGGGTAGCCCCATTCTGCTTTGCCCAATATTTACATCCAGGTAAAGCCTCTGAGGATATGCCATAACCATATTCATGAGAAAACAAATTGATGATTCTAGATGACTCTTTCTTTGCTATTATTCCATTTATATCATTGAATCTTCTTTCCTCCAAAGTATCTCCCTTAAATTTAAATGGCATAAACCTATTATCATAGGTCGGTTGAAAGACATGATAGGTGTGCGGTAATATGACAACAATTAGATACAACAGTATATTATTTAGATTTATCTTGAAATGTGTATATTTCAAAAAACAGATAACACCACTAATCAAGAATATCGAATTAATATTATAATAGTAAACTCTTTCTAAAACAATATTTATTGCCAGAAAGCTTAAAGCACAAAACAAAAGAACCCATTTACTCTTATCTAAAATCTTAGTTATAAGTAAATTAAATACTATCGTACATATCAAAAGCAGTAACACTTTTTTCTTTGTATGTAACAACAACAATTGTTGAATCAGATAATCCCTAAGGTTTAGTATGGTTGAAGATGTATTAATAAAATATTCATTAATAAAATCATCAAAATTCCCCTGAATCAGAAAATATATTAAAAATGGGAGAGCAGTCAGTCCAACTCCCAAAATCCAATAAAGGCAAGGTCGAATGATATTTCTTTTATTCTTAATCACGTATATAGCAGTACAAAACGGGAAGATGCATTGCATCGCTGCATAATTGAACTTAATCAACAGCAGCGCTGAAAAACAGCATCCAAACCAGAAGAAAGACAAGGATGTTGAGCCATCATCCTGATGGTCATCGTCATACAACGAAAGCGACATACGATACAATGATATCGTAATGAACAGCAGGCAGAAATCCTCAGCCCTAGTCTCGACATGAAACAAAGGATTGAAGAAAGCCACTGTCATCAAAATCGCACACAAGACAGACTTCCTCTTATTCTTTAGAAAGATATCGGCAAGCTTATATGTAAAATAGTAAGTAAAGGAATACCACACACAAGTTACCCAATAGACCCCAGTATAATCCCTCGGACTGATTAGGTATCCCAGGCCATATATCAGCCACAGCAATGGTCCCTTGGAATCAGCAAAATCCACATACGGAACCATCCCGTTCATCCACGCCTTGCCACACATGAAGAACCATGCAGAATCGACCCTGTTATACAGATCATATAAGTATGAATCCTGTGAATAAAAGAACAGGACCAATACAGACAAAAGCGCAAAGAACAAATATATCGAAAGTTCCTTGTGAGACTGAATGAAATTATTTAAGCGAAGTGATAGTTTACCTGACACTCTTGTTATTTCAACAATTTATCTTCGACATTATATCTTGGCCTGTCTTTTACCTCAATATAAATCTTTCCAATATATTCACCGACGACTCCTAGTCCAATCAAAATGCTTCCCCCTACAAACCAGATAGACAAGATTGTAGATGACCAACCCGGCATAGCATTCCCCGAGAAATATGATACCAAGACATAGATTAGTATGCCCAAAGCCACCAATATAAAGAATACGCCTAAAAGAAGAATCATTCTTACCGGCTTGACACTGAATGAAGTTATTCCATCAACAGCGAAGTTCAGCATCTTTGACAAAGGGTATTTGCTTTCACCTGCAAACCTTTTGTCTCTGTCATAATAGACACATGAACTTTTATAGCCAACCAATGGGACAATACCTCTCAGAAAAAGATTCCTCTCCCTGAACTTGAGAAGCTGCTTAACAGCACGGCAGCTCATAAGGCGGTAATCCGCATGATTGTAAACAGACTTTACGCCAAGTGAATTCATCAGCTTATAAAAGGCCAGAGCTGTATTACGCTTGAAGAAGGTATCAGTCTTCCTCTCCTTACGAACTCCGTAAACTATGTCATTGCCTTCAATGTAGCTTTGCACCATCTCTGGAATGACATTTATATCATCCTGAAGATCAGCATCGATGCTGATTATGATATCGTCTCGGTCAGCCGCTGTTTCCAATCCTGCTACCAATGCATTTTGATGACCCACATTTCCTGCCAGATTGATTCCGCAAACATATGCACAATTTTCATGGAACTCAGAAATCAATGACCACGTTGCATCCTTGGAACCGTCATTTACATAATAAACATGTCCATCAGTGATCAGACCATCTTCAATCATACGATCAATAATGGGCACCAATCTTCTTGTCGTCTCTGACAAGACTTCCGCCTCATTATAACAAGGGACAACAATACCAAGTGAAAGACTCATATCTTCTTAAAAACAAATCTTACCAACAAAAAGTTAACAGGGATGCAGATCAGATACACAGGCACAGGAGCCAATGTTTCAGGAACTCCAAGCTTCAAACTGACATTCAAGACAATCATCTGCAAGCCATAATTCACAAGATGGCTCAAAGCAAAACCAACTCCCCTTTTAGCCGTCGCCTCAGCCTTGAAAGTAAACTTGGCACTAAGCCAGAAGTTCATGAAGAAACTAAGCAGATATCCAATAGTGAAAGCCAAATTGGGATTGATAACATTCAGCAGAATATAATAAATACCATAATGCACCGCCGTCGCAATGACACCAACAATGCCGAATCTTATGAATTCAATGCTGAATAATCTCTTTAAAAGGTTAATCACGATTGGTATTAGTTTTTTCCTCTACCCAAAAATCCTTCCCAGCAGGCCCTTCTTCTCTTCCTTCGGAATCGTGCCCAGATACTCGTAATATTCCCTCCAGCTCCAGCGGTGGCGGACCACTTCGTAGATGGCGCCCCAGTCGGGGAGGCCGCCGACGGCGCGGTCGTCGATGAAGAGGTCGGCGTGGAGCTTGCGGGCGTGGATGGCCGCTGCATCGACTTCTTCGCCGGGGTAGTTGGAGTTGATGGCAAAGAATTCGAGGCCTCGCTTGGCGCAGAAGTCTATTGCTTCCTGCAGGAGGTCGCCTTCACGGGCGGTCCAGAGGATGAGACGGTGGCCTTCGGCCTGGATTCTCTTGAGGGATTCGATGGCGAAAGGTAGTTCCTTGCCGATGTTCGGGTAACGGTGCTCGACGATTGTGCCGTCGAAGTCTACTGCAATTGTCATTTTTCAGGGTTTTCGTTCAGTATTTCCACAAGGTCGCAGACGAGGGTGGCTGTGGCCACGACGATGACGCCGGAGATTTCGACGACGACGCGTTTTTCACGTGCGCCCTTGACCTTGATGAAGGTGCCTTCAAGACCGTCGTACTGGCCTCCATGGATGCGCACCTTCGTGCCTTTTGCTATGTTGATCTCATCCGGACGGAAGTACATGATGCCTTCGTTCTGCGATCCGGACACCATGATGAAATTGTCCATCTGCTCGTCCGGCACTACCACGGCCTGCTTCTTGCCTTCCGCTGTCGGGATGTATATGTTTCTGAGGAAATCGATGTCTTCCTTGAGAAGGAGCATGCCCTCCTTTGTGGTACGTATGAACACAAGATCCCGGACGACCGGAACATATTTCTTTATCTTCCTGCCGCCCTTTCCAAGACTGATCACATGATGCATAGGAATGAAGGATTCCACGCCGGTTTCGTCCAGCATTTTCTTGGCTTCCATATTCCTGCCATATGTGGCGCGCATTGCGAACCAGACCATAGGTTCAGTGTTAGACATACCTTCTCGGCTTTGACATCCTTGCAATAGCTTGAATGTCAATCAATTAGAATTATCGATTTTGAGAAAGGAGTGCTCATTCCCCACACCCATAGACTACAACACACACTCAATTCTCCTTATAAGAACATACAAAGATACAATATTTTACGGAAATTCAGCACTTTTGACTAATTTTGCAACACTTTAGAAAACAGCAGGATGGCAAAGAAAATGGTGATAGAAAAGGCGGTGATGATGGAGGAGATCAGAGGCATGGTCTCCGAGGGCATGAGCGTGACCATCACCGTCAAGGGCAACAGCATGAACCCTTTCATCGTGGACGGCCGCGACCAGATCACCCTCGGACCTTTCGAGGAGAGCGAGCTCAGGCGCGGATGCGTCGCCCTGGTTCGTGATGTGCGCGGGGAATATCTCGTCCACAGGATCATCGGCCGTGAGGGAGATACCGTCATTCTGCTTGGCGACGGCAATCTCCGCGCAACCGAGAAAGCGCTTGTGTCCGAGGTGATTGCGGTAGTCCGCTCTATCGAAAGAAAGGGCCGCAGCATATCGACGGAAAGCTTCGTATGGAGGGCGTACTCATGGGCCTGGATGGCCCTGAAGCCTGTAAGAAAATGGCCTCTCGGGCTGTGGCGAAGGCTTTTTCTTTAGCAATTTTTATTAAATTATACCCGTTAACCATTAAATTCTATTGTATCATGATTATCGGGTATTTAAGAGTAAGCACCGAAAAGCAGAACCCGGAGAACCAGCGGGACGAGATCCGGCGGTTCGCGGAGGAAAAGGTCTTTCAGATCGATTCATGGGTGGTCGAGACCGTAAGCGGAAAGACTGCCCGCAAGAAAAGGAAGCTCGGACGTCTGCTCCGGAAAATGCAGAAGGGCGACACATTGATCGTGACGGAGATATCCCGTCTGAGCCGCTCGCTGACCGAGATAATGGCCATCATGGGCGAATGTCTCGACAGACAGATCAACATCTACACCACGAAGGAACGCTACACCTTCGACAATTCCATCAACAGCAAGGTCCTGTGCTTCGCTTTCGGCCTGGTCGCCGAGATCGAAAGGAATCTCATTTCCATGCGTACGAAGGAGGCGCTGGCGCTGAAGAAGGCGGAGGGCGTGCGGCTGGGCCGTCGGCCGGGAAGCAATGTGAAGATGCAGCTGATCAGCGAGAATGAGGAGCGCATCAACAAAATGATTGCGGCAGGTCTTCCTGTTACGAAGATCTGCCGCAAGATAGGTGTTTCGCGTAATACTTATTACAAGTTTATAGCGATGCAAGATTCATGTCATTGACAATGTTCTTTCCTTCCGGAGTATATGCATACTCCATATGGGCCTTGTAGGCCTCCTCAACGCGGCCGCGCACGACCTTCATTGAGCTGTTAAGGAAATGGTTCTGCTCTGTCCAAGGCTCTGGAAGCACGCAGACAGCTGCAGGGAGCCATCTTTCAGGGAATGCTCCGAAGTTGCGGCCGCCCTTGCGGTACATATTCACTTCGTCCTGGAGAAGCTCGAGCATCTTGACCTTGGCTTCCTTTGAGGCAGGGTCAAGGCCGAGCTCCTTGGCGTAAGCCTTGAGAGCCTCCTTGTTTGGAGTGATGAGGGCGATGGTGTATGGATCCTGGCTGTTGTGGAGAAGGGCTCCGTCGATGTACTTCGAGCTTTCCACGAGGTTCTCCTCGATTCCCTCCGGTGAATATTTCTCACCATCTGCTGCGATGAGGAGCGACTTGAAGCGGCCTACCACGTAGAGCATCTCCGCGTCACGCATGTATCCCATGTCTCCTGTATGGAGCCATCCGTCCACGATAGTGTCTGCTGTCGACTTAGGGTTCTTCCAATAGCCTGCCATCACGTTCTCACCCTTGATGCAGATTTCTCCCTTCGATCCGAATGGCTGCTCTACGCCGTCAGCGTCGAGGATCTTGATCTCCATAGGAGAGACAATCTTTCCTGACGAGCCGAAGATATGTCTTGCAGGTGAGTTTGCCGAAATGATCGGAGTAGCCTCAGAAAGGCCATATCCCTGATACATAGGGATTCCGATGGCGTAGTAGTATCTCTGGAGGTCGATGTCAAGAAGCGCGCCGCCGCCCACGAAGAATTTCATGTTGCCGCCGAGTCCCTGACGCACTGCCTTGAAGATGAGCTTGTCGAAGAGGAGCATGAGAGGCTTGCGGAAGATATCCACGAACTCTGTGCCCTTGTTGTAGCCTTCCTTGTTGTATGCGATGGCGTTCTTGAGGGCGAAGTTGTAGAGTTTCTCGATTGTCTTGCCTTTCTTTGCGATTGTTGTCTCGATGTTCTTCTTGAAGCTCTTTGCGAGTGTAGGTACAGAGAGCATTACGCTAGGTTTGAGTTCCTGGATACTTGGAGAGATGTTTCTGAGGGCTTCCTTGCCTGATTTTCCTGACGGAACCATTCCGAGGGAAGCACCGTATGACATCATTGTGTAGAAGCCGGCAACGTGTGCGAAGCAGTGGTCGAGCGGAAGGATGATGAGCATCCTGTCCTCTGGAGTCACTCCGATCACCGAATGAGCCTGTTCAACGTTTGCAGTGTAGTTTCTGTGTGTCAGGAGGATACCCTTAGGGTCTGCAGTCGTACCTGATGTGTAGCTGATGTTCGCGTAATCATCCGGTCCGATGCTCTTGTACCTCTGGATGAACAGGTCCTCATGCTCTGCGAGGAACTTGTCTCCCATCTCGATGATGTCGCCGATGTAGATCTCGTTCTCCTTCATGTCGTCGATCTTGTCGAAAAGGATGACCTTCTCGACCATAGGACACTCCGGAAGGACGGCCCTGATCTTTGCGAGCTGGAACTTCGATGTGATCACATATTTCGAGTCAGAGTGCTTTACTCTGAACACCAGGTCGTTAGTCTCGCCCAGCTTGATCGAGAGAGGCACGTTCACGGCTCCTGCATAGAGGACTCCGAGCTCTCCGATGACCCACATGTCGCGGCCCTCGCTGAGGTATGAAATCTTTTCGCCCTTCTGTACTCCGAGGGCCATGAGACCGGCAGCGATGCGTTTAGCTTTAGCCAAAGTCTCTTCATAAGTTGTAGGTTCCCATACGTTTGTATCGAGGTTCTTCTCCCAGAGGAAAGGATTCTTCGAATACATGGCAACATACTTCTCGACAAAGTCGATGATGGTTAATCTTTCTGCCATAATGTTATTTTTTAGATTAGCACAAGTGACCTCCCCCTTCTTCGAGGGAAGCCACTTTGTTGGTTAATGTTATTCTTTGGGGAAGAGGCCGAAGAGCTCTGCGTCAATCTTGTCGATGACCTCCTGGAAGTCTTCAGGACGATTCTCGAACTTGATGCGGTCCACGTCAAGGATGAGCAGGTTGTGCTTGTAGTCCTTGATCCAGTTCTCGTAACGCTCGTTCAGACCTGTTATATAGTCGATGCGGATGCTCTTCTCGTACTCGCGGCCACGCTTCTGGATCTGGCCGATGAGGTTAGGGATCGAGCTTCTCAGATAGATGAGAAGGTCAGGCGGATTCACCAGTGACATCATGAGGTCGAAAAGATCCGAGTAGTTCTCGAAATCCCTTGTGCTCATGAGGCCCATGCCGTGGAGGTTCGGCGCGAAGATGCGTGCGTCCTCGTATATCGTACGGTCCTGTATGATCACGTTGTCCTCCTTGGAGATGTCCACGACATCCTTGAATCTCTTGTTAAGGAAGTATACCTGGAGATTGAATGACCATCTCTCCATATCATCATAGAAATCAGCAAGATACGGATTATAGTCCACTGACTCGAACTTCGGAGTCCATCCGTAATGGGCGGCGAGCATCTTTGTCAATGTCGTCTTTCCGCTGCCGATATTACCTGCAATCGCTATATGCATGTTTTTATATGTTTTTTAATATTTCACTTCTGTCTGCTTTCAGTATTCGCCTGTAAATCAACGATTTATGCGCCAGCCAATATTTCCGAACCCTTACACATAGGCACAATTCTTCAATATTAGCATAATAATTAGCAAACATACTAAATTTTAATGTAAATTTGTGTGTTTTAACGGATTTTTTGAATGATACACATAGAACACTTCACCTTCAACAGCTTCCAGACACGCTGCTGCGTGGTGTGGGACGACACCCTCGAATGTGCCATCGTCGACCCCGGCTGCTCGGCTCCTTCCGAGATCGCCGCATTGACTTCCTTCATTGACGGTCATGGTCTGAAGCCGGTCTGCATCATGCTCACCCATGGACATTTCGACCATGTGCTCGGCGTGGCGGAGCTCGCTTCGCGGTATGGCCTTCCGGCTGGCGGTTCTGATGGTCCTGATTCGGGCACTTCCGGACCTGATGATCCCGTTGCGGCATTGCCGGTCTATATGCATCCGGATGACAAGTTCACCCTGGAGAACAACGAATATTTCTGCAAGTGGTTCGGTGCTCCCCTCCCTGCGGCTTTCGAGACTGTGGATGTAAGGGAAGCGGCTGGTTCGGACGGCGGTTGCTTGGCGGACGGAAGTTGCTCGATGGACAAAGGCTGTTCGATGGACGGCGGGGACTATGTACCGGAAGGAACTTCGACCGTCAAGGTCGGCGGCCTCCGTTTCCAGGTCATCGAAACCCCCGGCCACACCGTCGGAGGCGTATGCTACTATGAACCTGACGAAAAAGTCCTTTTCAGCGGCGACACCCTCTTTGCCGGTGCCATCGGCCGCACAGACCATCCCGGCGGCGACTACGACCAGCTCATCCGCAATATCCTCGAGAAGCTGATGGTCCTCGACGGCTCCGTAACCGTCATCCCCGGCCACGGCCCATGCTCCGACATCGCCCGCGAAGGCATGACCAACCCCTTCCTCCTCCCCTTCAACGAACCGTATGAGGAGTAAGCCTCCTTGTCCGTGGAGCGCAACTCCCTACAAGTCAGTCACTTAACTCTACCCACGTGCTCCCCAATGACGGCACGTGGGTAGTTGTATATTACTGAACAGCAAGAACTTACGCTCCATGGATTCCCCCCCCGAAAAGCATCGTCGCCGGAACATATGCCCTCCGGCGACTACAGGTCAAGCGCTGCGGGCGGCTCGGCCCAGGGGCGTCCTCGCGCTTGACTGTTGCCTGCTCTCTCGTGTCCTCGCATTATCCCGGTATGAAAGGGAATTCCAGACAAATCTTACATCATCCATGTAAAGTTTTTCTTTTTCTGAAAAGCTTTGAACTTTTTTGTAAGAATGGAACCGAAAAATCCTCATAGATTTGCTGGTGATTACATAAAGTCATGAAGTTATGAGGAGGAAGAGAAAATTTTATCGTGGGGTAGTCAATCATGTATATCAGCGTACCGTCAATTGGGTCAACATTTTTTATTGTTATGAGGACTTTCTGGTTTTCTACACTATCTTTTCGGTATGCGCAAAAAGCGTTGATGTGGTCATTCTCGAAATGTGCCTTATGTATGACCATACACATTTCTTGATCAGAGCAGAAACTCTCAAGATCCTCAGTGCATTCGTAGACCGTTTTTCTGCCTGGTTTGTACATGAATTCAACAATTCCATCGGGCGTAAGGGGAAATTATTGCATAAAAATTTCGGAAGCGCTCCGAAATGGGGAGAAAAAGCGATACGAAGCGCCATTAATTATGTCGGGAACAACCCTACAGAAAAGAATCTATGCAGCAACGTCAAGGATTATCGCTGGAACTTCCTTCCATATGCTGTTTCAGATCATCCATTTTCAGAGAAGATCATCTTGAGCAAGGCTTCCCTGCCACTTAGAAAAGCACTTAAAGAAGTAGACCAAATGGCCTCTTTGAACCTGCCTCTGAAGTATATTCACCTGAGAAGAATGATGAAGAAACTATCTGAGAAAGAGACTGAGCAGTTCATCGATCATGTCATAAAGGCTTACTCACCATTTGATTACGAGGAGCTGATTTCGTATTATGGTTCATATGAAAACATGATTACTGCCATGAATTCAAACACCGGCAGCGAACATGATATCAGGGAAGCACGAGACAGATTCTCACATAAGATCATAAGTGACATATTGGAAGAGATTGGCCGTCAAATACCACGGACAGAGATCCGTAGACTCATAATGCTTCCGGAAGAGAAGAAAAGAGAAATCGCAGAATGGATCAGCCGGAGATTCCCGGCCAGCTATTGGCAAATATGTAAATTCCTTCATCTCACTCTTGACTCCGATGTCTCTAAAGAGTAATTTCCCGTGGAGCGGAACCTACTGGTTCTCAACAAATTAAACATACCCACGTGCCGACATTGGGGAGCACGTGGGTAGTTGGATAGCACTATAAATCAAGCAGTTACACTCCATGCGAAATCATGGCAGACTGAGCAGACCTACAGGGTCTGGCCGTCGATGAATTCGCGGAGGATGGAGGTTGGAGGGATGGCGGCGATTTCGGCCGGGGTGAGGGCGACGATGTAGTCGAGGAACTTGAGCATGCGCTTGGCTTCGGTGTAGGCCGGCGATGATGGGGAAATACGGCGCAGAAGAGGTTCGGCGTAGTATTTCAGGACCGGAAGTTCGAAGATGTGCGCGGAGTTGAAGACAGCATCGGCGTTTTCCTGGAATGGGAAGATGTTGCGGTTTTCGCCTCGGCGGACGCTCTGCCACATGGCGATGGTGTTCTCCGGATTGATGCCGCGGGCGCGGTTGTCACGGATCATGCGTCGGAGCATGCGGTTGTCCGATGTGGAGATGTTGTTGTTCTCGTCGATGGAGAGGGACGTGAGGGCGGAGGCATACACGCGGAAGACTTTCGAGCTGTCGACGTCCGGAATCATGGCCGGATTGAGGGCATGGATGCCTTCCATGATGAGGATATCCTTCTCATGAAGCTGCATCATGTTGCCTTCGAAGAATTTGCGGCCTTCCTTGAAATCGAAACGCGGAATCTCGACTTCCTTGCCGGCAAGAAGGTCATTGAGCTGCTGGCCGAGAAGCTTGAGGTCCATAGCCCCGAGGCATTCGAAATCATATTCACCGTTTTCGTCGCGAGGGGTGAATTCCCTGTCTACAAAGTAGTTATCAAGTTCGATAACCTTCGGATTAAGGCCAAGGATGCGGCACTGAAGGGCCAGTCTTTTCGATGTGGAGGTCTTTCCGCTGCTCGATGGACCTGCAATGAATACGATCTTCACGCTGCCACGACGCTCATAGATCTGATCGGCGATGTCGGCATATTTCCTTTCATGAAGGGCCTCGGAGAGATTGATGAGGTCGATGATCTCGCCTGAAAGCACCTTATTGTTGAGCGAACCTACGCCACGCACGCCCATGATCGAGCACCAGTCCGAATGCCCCTTGAGGGCGGTCGCGAGCTTCGATTGTCTTTTCATCGGGAGCACCTTGTCATAATCACCGTCCATCGGGTACTGGAGGCAGAAACCGTCATTGAAGCCGGCCAGGTTGAAGGTCTTGAGGCAACCGGTCGATGGAGCAAGCGGACCATAGAACGTATCGGCATGACCATCAAGGAAATATACATTGTAATGGTAGCGGCCGAGGGTCTTAAGAAGATTGACCTTTTCGGTCTGATGGTTCGCGCCGAAAAGCTTTTCGCACTCATCGATGCTCATCATGGTCTTGCCATACTGAAGGTCAGCTTCGACCATCTCACGCATCTTCGCCTCGATCTTTTCGAGTTCATCATCTGTCACGAAATATACATGAGGACGGCCGTCCTCCATCGGAGCCAGCTCACGGATCTCGCAATAGAGACCGCTAGGAAGCGAATAATCTATCGCCAGCACCTTGTCCGGATACATCTCACGGATCACATTCTGAAGCACGAAGCAGAGTGAGCGGATGTATGTACGGCGTCCGTCCGGATGGTCATATCCGATGAATTCCACATTGTGCGGATTTATGACCTTATAGTCAAGCGAGACGAGTTTCCGGTCCACAAGGGCCGCCAGCACCGGCATTCCGCTGCCGCATTTAGCATTGATCGACGGGCAGATGCGGTCCGAAAGTTCCTTCAAGGTCGAGCCCATCGGCACCTTGTCGTATTTTCCTGTATTTTCGCAATAAATTTTGATTTCTTCCATAGTTATCGTGGAGCGTAAAGTATTAGTATTCAACATTTTATATATAGCCACGTGCCGACTTTGGGGAGCACGTGGGGTAGAGCAAATCATTGGTTATCAAAGGGTTGCATTCCACAACCGAGAGAGCCGTCATCGCCGGCATGGCCATCTCCCAGGATTTCCCGGAGGAATGGGCCGGTGACTGAAGCGGGGTCGGTTGCGAGCTGCTCCGGCGTACCTTCAGCGACGATGAGACCGCCTTTCTTGCCGCCTTCAGGGCCCATGTCGAAGAGGTAATCGACCGATTTGAGGACATCGAGGTTGTGTTCGATGATTATCACGGTGTTGCCCTGCTCGACAAGCTGCTGGAGGACATCCATAAGGACTTTGATGTCGTCGAAGTGGAGTCCTGTGGTAGGTTCATCAAGGATGTAGAGGGTATTGCCTGTGCCTTTACGGGCGAGTTCGGCGGCGAGTTTCATTCGCTGGCTTTCACCGCCGGAAAGGGTTACCGCGGACTGGCCGAGCTGCACATATCCGAGTCCGACGTCCACGAGGGCCTTGAGCTTCGGCGCGATCGTAGGGATGTTCCTGAAGAATTCATATGCCTCGCTGATAGGCATTTCGAGGACATCGTTGATGTTCTTGCCCTTGTAGCGGACGGCCAGCGTATCGGCCTTGTAGCGGCGTCCACGGCATTCGTTGCAGACGACATTGACCGACGGGAGGAAGTTCATCTCGATGACCTTGATGCCCGCGCCTTTGCATTCCTCGCAGCGTCCTCCGGCCACGTTGAATGAGAAGCGTCCGGCCTTGAAGCCACGTACCTTGGCATCCGGAGTCTCCTCGAAGAGGTTCCTGATGTCGTTGAATACGCCCGTGAATGTGGCTGGATTGCTGCGCGGAGTACGTCCGATAGGGCTCTGGTCGATCTCTATGAGCTTGTCTATGTTTTCGATGCCGACGATCTCGTCATATGGGAGCGGCTGCATCTTGGCGTTGTAAAATCGGTTCTTGAGGACCGGCATGAGGGTCTCGTTGATGAGCGAGGATTTGCCGCTTCCGCTGACTCCGGCTACACCGATGAGCATTCCCAGAGGGAAATCTACGTTGACGTTCTTGAGGTTGTTGCCTCTTGCGCCGCGGATGCCGAGGGTCAGGCCATTGCCCTTCCTGCGTTGCGCCGGCACTTCGATCTGCCTGATGCCGCGAAGGTAGTCGAGGGTTGTCGACGGGCCGAGGATCATACGGTCGGAATCGGTTTCTGCATCAGGCTCATTCAGAAGCACTGACAGAGGAGCCGAGAGGCAGATGCGTCCGCCTTCCTCTCCTGCTCCGGGACCTACGTCCACGAGCCAGTCCGCAGCCATCATAGTCTCGGCATCATGCTCGACGACCATCACGGAATTGCCTTCGTCGCGAAGCTTTTTCAAAGATGCGATGAGCTTGCGGTTGTCCCTCTGATGGAGTCCGATTGACGGTTCATCAAGGATGTAAAGCACATTCACGAGCTTCGAGCCTATCTGTGTCGCGAGCCTTATTCGCTGGCTCTCTCCTCCTGACAATGAAGCAGTTGCACGGTCAAGAGAGAGATAATCCAAGCCCACATCGAGGAGGAACGAGACCCTGTCCTTGAGTTCCTTGAGGATGTCCCGGGCGATGATGCTTTCCCTCTTTCCGAATGTCTCATCGAGGGAGTAAAGCCAGTCGCGGAGCTGTCCGATCTCCATAGCGGCGACCTCCGAAATGGTCTTTCCGTCTATCTTGAAATATGTTGTTTCCTTGTTGAGTCGTGTGCCGCCACAGACCGGGCAGACGATCTTTTCGTTGATGTCACCGACAATGCCCGAGAATGAAACCATCTCGGAAGATGTGCCCTCTCCTACCCTGAAAAGCTCGTCAGAGCCATATACAATGAGGGAGATGACCTCGTCCGGAAGGTCTTCGATCGGGTCATAGAGCGATATGCCGTATTTGCGGGCAATGGACCTTATGATGTCGAATTTCTTTGTTTCACGGATCTTGCCGAGAGGAACGATGCCGCCGTCGGCGATGGATACGGCCCTGTTCGGGATGATCGTGTCCATGTTGACGTCGACTATGATTCCGAGGCCCTTGCAATGAGGGCAGTAGCCCTGCGGCGAGTTGAATGAAAACGAGTGCGGAGCGGGTTCAGCGAGGGAAATTCCAGTGTCCGGACATACGAGGTGCTTCGAGAAATGATTGACCTCCTGCGTCTCCATGTCCATGATCGCGAGTGAGCCTTTTCCGAAGTTCAGCGCCGACATCACCGATGACTTTATACGCTTCTCATCTTTCTGCGTCGGCTTCAGACGGTCGATGACAAGTTCGATGAAATGGGCCTTGTAGCGGTCCAGGGCGGTGATTTCGTTCAGCTCATGGAGTTCGCCATCGACGCGCACCTGGGTATATCCACGCTTGCGCATCTGCTCGAGAAGTTCCTTGTAATGGCCCTTCCTTCCCTTGACCACCGGCGCCAGCAGGTAGCATTTCCTGTCCTGGTAGTTCTCCATGATCAGGGAAACGATCTGCTCGTCGGTATAGCGGACCATGGCCTTGCCGGTCTCTGGCGAATATGCTGTAGATGCACGGGCGTACAGAAGACGGAGGAAATCGTAGATTTCCGTTATGGTTCCTACGGTCGAACGAGGGTTGTTGCCCGTGGTCTTCTGCTCGATCGCGATGATCGGGCTTAGTCCCGTAATAGACTCAACCTCAGGCTTTTCCAGTATGCCCATAAAATGCTTGGCATATGTCGAGAGCGTGTCCATGTACCTTCTCTGCCCCTCGGCATAAATGGTATCGAAAGCCAGCGACGACTTGCCGCTTCCGCTCAATCCCGTCACCACCACAAATTTCCCCCTCGGGATCGACAGGCTCGCCCCCTTCAGGTTATGGGCCCTCGCCCCTTGTATCTCTATGTAATCGTTCTTTTTCTCCATCGTAGGTCAGTATCTGCAAAAGAGCTGACAATGACCTACAAATTTACAAAATATTTCCCAAATAATATTACTGCGCCGCCTAACTCATTACACGCCAACCACATACAAGAACCTCCTGCCGCCAAAAGGGAGCAGGAGGTTCTTATATCATACTCATTATCAACAAGTTACCGGAAACGCCAGCTACTTCAGGCGGAGGTAGGAGTGGCCGAAGCGGGCAGCTGCGGCGCGGTCGAGGTCTTCGCGGACGGATGGGTGGGCGATGGCGATGAGGGCGCGGGCACGTTCGGCGAGGCTTTTGCCGCGGAGGGAGGCGACGCCGTATTCAGTGACTATGTTCTGGACAAAGTGGCGGGTGGTGACGACGCCGGCGCCTTCAGCGAGGACAGGATTGATCTTCGAGCGGCCTTTTTCCGTCATGGACGGGATGGCGATGAAGGTCTTGCCGCCTTCGGAGAGGGAGCCGCCGTACATGAAGTCGTGCTGGCCGCCGACGCCGGAGATGATGCGGGTGCCGACCGAATCGGCGCATACCTGGCCTGTGAGGTCTACCTCGACTGCGGAGTTGATGGCCATTACCGAAGGGTTCTGCGCGATGCGGAACGGGTCATTGGTCCATGCGACGTCCTTCAGGAGGAGGTCCTGACGATAGTCCATATAGTCATAGAGACGGCGGGAACCGAGGGCCAGGGAGGCCACTGAGATGCCCGGACATACCTTCTTGCGGGAGTTGTCGATTACGCCGCTTTCGAGAAGCGGGAGGACTCCGTCGGTCATGGCTTCGGTATGGAGACCGAGGTGCTGATGGTCCTTGAGGGCGGCCAGAACGGCATTCGGGATGCCTCCGACACCGATCTGGAGGGTCGCTCCATCCGGAATCATTTCGGCGATATGGCGTCCGATGGCGGTATCTATCTCGGTCGGAACGGCTGTAGGAACTTCCACGAGAGGGTCATCCACCTCAACGGCTGCATCGATGCGCGAGACATGGATCAGGGCATCGCCGTACGAGAAAGGCATGGCCTTGTTTATCTGGACTATGACTTTCCGGGCACATTCGGTCGCCGAGACGGCAAGGTCGGCCGAGACTCCGAACGAGCAGTAGCCTTCGTCATTCGGCGGAGACACATTGAGGAAGACGGCGTCCAGAGGAAGGGTCCCGTCCCTGAAAAGGCCGGGGATCTCGCCAAGGAATGCCGGGATCGTGGTCCCGTAACCGTCTGCCAGCCAGCGGCGTATGTTATTCGCCACGAAGAGGCTCTTGATATGGAATGAGTCCTTGTATTCGGGTTTGCAGTACGGGGCGTCACAACGTCCGACAGCAAAGGCTGCATAGACGGTGACATCACGGAGTTCGTCTCCCCTGTCGGCAAGAGCCTGCGAGAGGACTTCCGGGATGGAGGTGCTGCCTTGGATATAGATGCTGTCGCCAGACTTGATCAGTTGTACGGCCTCTGCCGCTGTCATTATCTTCATAGTATCTTTGGTTGGTCATCCGTAAAAACGGTCTCTTTACGGACAAGTAGGGCTATTTTGTATGGTTCATCCGTAAAAACGGGGATTTTACGGACATGTAGGTCGATTTCACATGGCCCGTCCGTGAATATGGGCATTTTACGGACGGGAGGCCGCAAAAAGGCGGAGACGTTCTTCCAGGAGGTCGAACTGTTCCGGACGGTTGAGCTGGGAAACGCATATGCGGACTCCGTTCTGGGCGCTGCCGGTAAGGGAGAGGGAGATCGAGCAGATGCCGCAGAGCATAAGGTCACGCATGAGCTCGGCTCCGGTCATTTCGGTGCCGTCAGGGAGGCGGTATCCGACCGTGTAGAAGAATCCGTCGCTGACAGGTTCTTCGCCATCAAGGGCATATACGATATGGAAGCCGTTGTCAAGGAAAATCTTCTTGGTCAGGGCTGCGCGGCGGGCATATTCAGATGTGTCCGCGACAAAGTCGAGAGTGCCGTCGGAAGCTGCCTTGAACATGGCCGCAAGGGCATACTGGGCGGAATGGCTGGTGCCGGAAGAGACGGCGTACATTATGCCGAGCACGAGTGCATCGCCAAGTCTAGGGATGCCGTAACGTTCACGCAGGGCAGGATATTCACGCTCATAGAGTTTGTCCGATATGGCCACGACCGCTATTCTCTGGCCTGCATAGCTGAACATCTTCGAGGCCGACATCAGGATGATATAGTTGTCGGTATATTTGGCCACGGTCGGCTGGAAAGGTGCCTCGTAAGGCTTGCCAAGAGGCTTTCTGAAGTCCATGCACATATATGCGAGGTCTTCGATCACTACGACGTCATATTTCGTGGCCATCTCTCCGATGATACGGAGCTCGTCATCTGTAAGGTTGAACCACGCCGGGTTGTTCGGACTGGAGTATATGAGTGCCGAAACACGTCCGTCAGAGAGTACTTCCTCGAGCTTGGCAGCAAGCTTTTCGCCTCTGTATTCATAGATGTCGAACGATATGCTGCGTATACCGAGGATCCTGGCCTGGCTTCTCTGGACAGGGAATCCAGGGTCTATGAAAAGAATGGTATCCTTGGCCGGATTTAGGTGGGAGGCCAGTATGAACGAGCTGAAGCTTCCCTGCATGGATCCGACAGTCGGTATGCATCCTTTCGGAGTCACATCGATGTCAAGGAAAGCCTTGAGGAAGCGCGAAGCCTGGGTCTTGAGTTCAGGATGCCCCATCATGTTGGGATAGATGGACGCGATGCCGTTACGCAGGGCTTCGCATTCCGCTTCAATGCCTACATGCGAAGGCGGGAGGCCTGGGATGCCCATTTCAAGATGGAGGAATTCGACGCCGGAAGTCCGTTCCAATGTTCTTGCTATCTCGCCGGACTGGCGTATGGTCGCGTTAGAAATGTCTGAAATGCCCATGCTCTCCAGAACAGAATCAAGAGCGGAGCCTGCAAATGGTTGGTTCATATCGGATTATATATTATTGAACTGCAAATGAAACAGGTTCATAGAAATTGCCGGAAGCATCCTTCCATGTGACATAGACGAGGTTTGCCTTGTCACCATACTGAGTCGACTCTATCTTGCCCGGAACGACCTCGACACCTGTATTGTATATCCTTACGGCGAGTTCTTCCGGAGTCTGGCAGTCTTCCATTGCATTAGGATGTGTACATATCGTATAAGCCGTGGTTCCTGCTGCAGGAGTCACCTTCCAGTTGATGATATAGAAGTCACCTTCTTCTTCACATGACAGGAAAGTCACCGTTGGCCTGGTAGACAACCATTTGGTCTTGCCTCTGTAAACGAAATCACCGAGATCCAGTTCAGGAACAAATTTCAGCATATAGGCTCTCGATAGTCTGCCGTTCACATCCTCTGCCATGACCACAGCAACATGTTCCTCATTCATCATGACGTCATCCATGACAATGCAGCCGTCTGTAAGCGGTTTTTCATCAGTATTGCTGATAAGGTAATTATCGCTGTTGACCGCCATATACTCTTCAGCCGACTCACGTGTACCTCCGAGTACCCTGGTCCATGAAGAGCTCGACACCTCACCCGTGAAATAATAGTAGCGGACGACTTCAGCTCCATTCGAAGACACCTTCACATTGGCCGTCTTTTCATCATATGTCACGCTTAAGGCGATCGATATATCTTCATTGAATGACGGAACACTTGTCGAGCATGAATATCTCATGACCTTGCCGTACCTGCCGGCATCATCGACCGCTATCGCCAGCAGAGTGAGAGACGTACCCGGAGCGAGACCGGCACGTGTGACCTCACCTGTATCACCGGATATAGGGGACACATTGTTCTTCAGCCATTTAACCCTTTCCGCATCAGATGACAGCGAAGCCATTTCTGACGAAGTGGCAAAGCCGGCATACAGAGTCCTGGCACCGGAAGATGAAACAGTTGCAGTCACAGACTTGAGAGCGGCACGGAATGAAGATACGGAAACATTCCGGTCACCTCCCGAAGTTATGTCCGGTATTGTGATTTCTTTGTATATTATCTGGTCAGCCGTTACCCTGGACTGACCTTCCTCATATGGGGCCAGCCATACTACGTATGTCTGTCCTGCAGACAAGACACCGGCATTCGTTCCCGAAGGGAAAGCCATCATTGGGCCCTCATAAACAAAAGAGTCTGTGATTCTAGGCGCTATCTTCCAGTTTGCATCACGGACAATCTGTTCGAGATTGAAATCGGATTTCAGCTTGACGCCGCCACTGTACTGAACAGCCTTGCACACCGTAACCTTTATTTCGGCCTCGTCAAAGCTCAGCGATACCGTCTCTATGGAAGTAACAGATGAAATGTCAGGAACGCTCGGAGTGAAAGTCTTTTCCGGCATCCTCAGGATCGAGGAGCGCTGCACAGGATTCGACTTTGACGTGGTCAGCTTCATTTCTCCGCCATCCGTTCCGACAACGGTCACGGTAAAGCCAGATGAGAATTCTGTCGGAGGAAGCACTATCAGGAACGGGGTCGCCTTTGTCTGATCCAGCATCACACCGGCCTCACCGCAATCGAGGATGACCTCGTCTCCTGCATCGGAAGTCATTGTGATATCAGGTGCCTGACCGCCTGCATATACAGTCGCCTTGACCGGTCCGGAGAGAGGTTCCCCGGCATTGCCTTTGACGATGACGTAACGTACGGGGACATTTCCCTTGAGCTGCAGCTTCAGGACTCCGCACAGGTTCATGAACCTGAAAGCATCATCGTCAAGAGAGGATATTGCTGCCATCGGGAAGATTCCGGACGAAAAGCTTTCTTCCGAATATGGTTGCACCGAAGGTATTTCAAATCCCGATATCCTGCAGTCTCCGGTAGACAAGCGGGTACATCTTGCCGTTTCAGAATAGGGATATAATGCGACATTTGACCCTATGGACGACCCTGAAGAAGCGTTTGCCGTCTTCACGAATTCTGCAGAAGGCTTTCCGGCCGAATGAATGGTTATCTTGTACGCCGCAGGGTTCTGATTGTCTTCAAAAACGGATATAAGGTCATTTCTGACCCACAGAACTCTGTTATCCTCATCCAACGACGTCCTCGTGGAAGTGAACTCTTCCACATAGCCGCGGAAGGTCCTTATAGTAAAATCATCTCTCTGCTCCTGCAGACATGCTGTCAGGAACAAAGAGATGATAATGAGCATCGATATCCTGTTTTTCATTACCTTACAAAGTTTGGTTTGTAAAGGTAACAAAATGATTATAGAAAAACAAAGATTATTTCTCTTCAAACGAAATTGCGAATCCGCCGCCTGGTGCCATTGTGATGTTGAGGAAGTCGTGGAATGTCACGTCTCTCTTCTCGATCACGTATGCCTGCGGATTCTCCTTGTAGTGAGCGTCATCCGCATCGCGGTAGATTGTAGCCACGTATGTCTTGTCCGGCTCGAGGAACTGGAGAGGAACGTCAACAGTACGCTTCTGATCGTCGGTCACACCGCCGCAGAACCACTGTCCGTCCTTCTTGCCCTGACGTGCGATCACTACATACTCGCCTGGCTCTGCAAGGAGGTACTTCGACTGGATCCAGTCGATATCCACATCCTTGATGAACTGGAATGCGTCCATGAACTGCTCATAGTGCTCAGGAAGGTCTGCAGCCATCTGGAGAGGCGAATAAAGGGTCACGTAGAGCGCGAGCTGGTTTGCGATTGTAGCGTTCACCCATGAGGTGTTCTTTCCGTCCGTAACAGATGCGAGGTCCATCACGAAGATACCTGGAGTATAGTCCATAGGGCCGCCGTTGAGACGTGTGAACGGAAGGATTGTCACATGATGAGGCATTGTACCGCCGAATGCCTGGTACTCTGTACCGCGGGCAGCCTCGGCGCCAATAAGGTTAGGATATGTACGGCAGAGACCGGTAGGACGTACCATCTCGTGACCGTTGAGCATCACCTTATGTTCGGCAGCCTTCTTCACGACATACATGTAGTGGTTGATGAGAGACTGGCTGTAGTGGTGCTCTCCGATAGGGAGGATGTCGCCTACATAACCGCTCTTGATAGAGTTGTAGCCATACTTGTCCATAAGCTCGAGAGCCTGGTCGAGATGACGCTCGTAGTTGCGTACAGATGATGAAGTCTCATGGTGCATCATGAGGCGTACGCCCTTCGAATGAGCATATTTGTTGAGAGCCTCGATGTCGAAGTCCGGATATGGAGTGACGAAGTCGAAGACATAGTCCTTGTTGCAGTTCGCCCAGTCTTCCCAGCCTTCGTTCCAGCCCTCTACGAGTACCTGGTCGAAGCCGTGCTCAGCTGCGAAGTCGATGTAACGGCGTACCTTCTCGTTGTTTGCAGAGTGGGTTCCGTTAGGAGTTGCAGACGCATAGTCGGTCTTGCCGAGCTGTACAGAAGCGAAGTCGTTGGTATATGACCATGAGCCCTTGCCGGAAATCATCTCCCACCATACTCCGATGTACTTCACTGGGCGTATCCAGTCTGTCGATTCGAGAGCGCAAGGCTCGTTGAGGTTGAGGATCAGGCGCGATGCAAGCTGTGCGGTAGCGCTTGGAGCGACCTGAACTGTACGCCATGGAGAGTTGCAAGGAGTCTGCATGCGGCCCTTCCAGCCCTGTGCGTCAGGAGTAAGGTGCGATACGAATGTGAATGTCTTAGGGTCGAGCTCGAGGTGCATGCACGGATAGTCGAGAAGACCGGCCTCGTGGATATTGATGTAGAGGCCATTGTCCGTACGCATCTGGAGAGATGTCTGCACGCCGTTCACAGAGTATGGAGTCTGTGAGTCATTAGGATTGATCGCCTGCTGCATCTTGCCTGCGATCTCGCTCAGACGAGACTCGGTGAAGTTGTACTCCTGAGTATCGTAATCACCTGGTATCCACCATGCTGTATGGTCGCCAGCGAGAGCGAACTGAGTCATTTCCTCCTTGATCACAAAGTAGCTGAGGTTCTTCTGGTAAGGGAACTCATAGCGGAATCCGAGACCGTCATTGTAGAGGCGGAAGCGGATCGACATCTTGCGTTCTGTAGAGGTCTGCACGAGGTTCACGAGGAGCTCGTTGTAGTTGTTGCGGATCTGCGCTTCCTCTCCCCATACAGGCTCCCATGTCTCGTCGAATGAGTCTGTCTCTACGCTCTCGACTGTGAAACCGTCATAGAAAGAGTTGCATGGCTGACGGTCCTCCTTTGAGATGGTTCCGTCTGCATTGTAGACAAGCTGCTGGGCCTTGAGTACACCGCGGAGTTCGTATCCGAGGTCCGATGGGAGGATCACCTTCTGGCCGTCATAGTTGAGGGCGTACTGAGGTGTTCCCGCTGCTGTGAGCTGGAATGTCATTTCCATGACTCCGTCCGGAGACTTGAGAGTCTGGACGTCAGTGGCTTCTCCTGCCGGCTGCTGTGCTGTGCACGCTGCCAGGAGGGCGATTGATGCGATTGCTGAAAGTATTCTTTTCATATTCTAGTATATTGTTCTCTTTTTAAAGATTCTTCACTTCGTTCAGAATGACAGCATCATGTCATCCTGAGCGTCAGCGAAGGATCTTTACCTTTTAAATTCAACTACAAGTGCGGTCTTCGGAGCGACAACGGTAGCGTCCGAAACCTCGACAGGCTCGCCTGTGAGCACGTCAACGCCGCCCTGAAGGCCTTCGGTGATCTCCGAATAGTATGACCAAGGAACGTTCTTGTCCTCAAGAGTGTTATTGATGAACACGAATACAGCCGCGTCGTCATTGTAGCGGAAATATGCGTATGTATTGTCGCGGGTCATGAAATGCACTGTCTTTCCGTTGTGGATGACATCTGCTGTCTTTCTCCACTGGAAGAGACGGCTCACATAGTTGAAGAGGTCAGCCGCCTGGCCCTTCTCGACCTTGAGACCGTCCGTGTTATGTGTCTGAGCCTCACGTCCTTCAGCTGTAAAAAGGTCAATCTCATCGCCCTCCCATCCGCCAGGGAAGTCAACGCGGAGGCCAGGATGGTCACCGATATTGTCCGGATTCAGGGACACGAACATAAGCTCGTCACCTGCGAAGATCTGTGGGATGCCTCGCATTGTCGCCATCATGGTCATCGCAAGTTTGAGGGCGCGAGGGTCCTTGCGTACGACGTCACCGATACGTGCTGTGTCGTGGTTGCCAGGGAAGATGAGCATCTTCGAGAGGTCGTGATATACGAAGTCATGAGAAAGGATGTCATAGACCTTGGTCATGCCCATTCCCCATCCGCCTTCATCCTCAGCGAGGGCTGCACGCATTGCGTCGTGGAGCGGGAAGTCCATGATCGACGGAAGGTGCGAGTCGAAGCCGTCCTTGTTGGCGTTTCCGCCCTGCCAGTATGCAAGCTGAGGGATGGACGAAGTCCAGCACTCGCCTACGATATTGAAGTTTGGATATTCGTTCATGATGGCCTTGCACCACTCTGCTGCAGGCTCTTTCTCGTTGTATGGATATGTATCCACACGGAATCCGTTGAGGCCTGAATACTCGATCCACCATACTCCCCACTGGATGAAGTACTGGAGTACATATGGATTATCGAGGTTCATGTCGACCATTGTAGGCACGAACCAGCCGCTCTCCTGGATGTAGAGGTCCTTCGAAGAAGCGTTAGGGTCCATGTTGGTAGAGAATGCCACATTAGTTCCGGTATATTCAGGGAACTGATGGATCCAGTCCTGGAAAGGAAGATCCTCCATCCACCAGTGCACATAGCTGCAGTGGTTAGGGACGATGTCCATGATGATGCCGAGGCCCTTTTCACGTGCCTTCTCGACGAGAGTCTTGTAAAGCTCGTTCGATCCGAAGCGTGAGTCGATGTGATAGTAGTCTGAAGCTGCATATCCGTGATATGAGCCCCTTGGATCGTTGTCCTCGAGGAAAGGAGTTGTCCAGATGTATGTCGCACCGAGTTCGCTGATGTAGTCGAGGTGGTCGATGACACCCTGGATGTCACCGCCGTGGCGTCCGCCTCCGTTCGCACGGTCCACATCTTCAGTCGTATCATCAGTAGAGTCATTCGATGCATCGCCGTTAGCGAATCGGTCAGGCATAATGAGATATACCATGTCGGCTGTCGTGAAGCTCTTGCGCTCTGCAGAGCCTTCGGCACGGGCTGCGATCTCGTATGGATACTTGAATGACTCGCCGTCCTTTGAGAACACGATGTAGTATGTGCCCGGCTGCGCGTCTGCAGCGACATTCACGTCTACGAAGAGGTAGTTAGGGCTTTCCGCCTTGTTGATCTTCTCGACAGCTACGCCTTTGCCGCCTTCGATTGTGACGTCATACTCAGAGATGCCGGCGCCGTTCACCATGAGCTGGAGATCGGTCTTCATGCCGACCCACCATGAGAGAGGCTCCACGCGGGCCACCTGCTCCTTGGTTGCGTCTGCGACTGATGCAGGGTCGAATGATGGGGTTGAACATGCAGCCAGAAGGACTGCTGTTGCTATTGCTGTTATTATTCTATTCATATGTTTTATTTTTATAGATTCCCACGTCGACCTTCGGTCTCCTCGGAATGACGTACAGGGAAGTGCTGGTGTTGCTCACACGTCATTGCGAGGTCCGTCAGGACCGTGGCAATCTCTTCTATTCGGCAACTATTTCATATGACCATGGAGCCTTGAGCTCTGCCTTTACGGTAACCTTGTTGTCAGGGAGTGTGCGGGTGAACACGAGCACGCTGTCCTCTGCTGAAACGACCTCGAACTTGCCGCCCTTGTCGCCTGCAGCGAGTGCAGGATTGTTGTGGCGGATGTCGATGAGCCACTTGTAGAAGTCGGTGTACTCATTATTCTCCCATGCCGGTACAGGATCCTTCTCAAAGAACTCGAACCTCTTGTTCCAGCCCATTTCCTGGCCGGTGTAGATGAGAGGCTGGCCGTTAGGAAGGGTGAATGTGAGCACTGCCATGAGCTTTGCTGCGTCGCCCATTCTCTCGAACTCTGTTCCTGCCCATGAGTTCTCGTCGTGGTTTGAAGTGAACATGAGGCGGAATGCGTCTGCCGTGTGTCTTTCTGCATCCTTCTGGATGTACTCGAGAAGCTCAGGGATGTTCTTCTCGCCGCGTGCGATGGCGTTCATCATGTGATGGAGCTCCCATGAATATGATGCGTCGAAATCAGAAAGGCTGTGGAGAAGAGGCTCCTCACCTTCTGCAAGCCAGTACATATCCGGATAATCTGCGCGAAGGCCGGCGATGGTCTCCTGCCAGAACTCAAGCGGAACCTCGCATGCCATGTCACAACGGAAGCCGTCGATGCCACGCTCCATCCAGAAACGGAGAGCAGCTTGCATTCCTTTCCATACGTCCTTGTTCTCGTAGTTGAGGTTTGCGGTATCAGACCAGTCTGCTGTGAATGTTGTATTTCCTTCAGCATCACGCTCGTACCACTCCGGTGCCTGTCCTGTCACCCAAACTGCGTCAGGCGAGGTATGGTTGGCAACCCAGTCAAGAACAACGCGGAGACCGAGCCTGTGAGCCTCTGCGAGGAAGTTGTCGAAGTCCTCGAGAGTACCGAATTCAGGGTTGATGTCGCAGTAGTTCTTCACTGCATAGTATGAACCGAGGGTTCCCTTGCGGCCTTCTACTCCGATAGGATATACCGGCATGAGCCATACGATGTCAACGCCGAGCTCTGCAAGGCGCGGGAGCTGCTGCTGTGCCGCAGCGAATGTTCCTTCCGGTGTGTACTGACGTACGTTCATTTCGTAAACCACCGAGTTTTCAAGTGGCTGCTGCTCAGGAGCCTGTGGGGCCTGGGCACATGAAAGTGCCACCATGGCAGCGCAGATTGCAAAAAATATCTTTTTCATATCTTTATTGGTTATTCTATTCTTCAGATCCCCGATCAGGTCGGGGATGACGTGGACGTCATGTTCGGGATGACGGGGAGGTCATGCTATGGATGACGTGGACGTCATGTTCAGGATGACGGGGCAATCTTAGTATTCTGCAAGGATTGTCGCTGATGTTGCGTTTGCAGAGATCATGTTGCCGGAGAATGCTCCGAGTCCCTCGGCATCAGCCAGTCCATCCTTTGCGAGGACTGTGTAGTTGCCCTGCGGGATCTCTACCTTCGCCTGCTTCTTCGAGCCGTTGAGAAGGACTGTGAGAGACTTCGCGCTGTCAATGCCCTCGAGGCCGCTAATGCGGAATGCTACGACGCACGGATCCTCGGTCTCGATGAACTGGAGCTTCTCGCGCACGAGGTCAGCATCTCCGAGGCAGAAGCCAGGGTGTGCGTGACGGATAGCTGCGAGGGCGGCATAGTAGTCCACGAGATCCTTGTATCTTGTCTTGTATGTCCAGTCGATGGCGTTGATCGAATCCGGCTGGTTGTAGCTGTTCTTTACGCCCTGCTTGTGACGGTAGAGTTCCTCACCATTGAAGATGAACGGAATACCCTGCGATGTGTAAACCGCTGTCTGTGCGAGCTTTACCATCCTGAGACGCTCTGCTTCGGTAGCTTCCGTAGCCTCTTCGAGACGGTCACGGAGGCAGTGGTCATCGTGGCAGCTGACATAGCTGACGTGCTGGAGAGGGTTGCTTGTCCATGCTTCTACAGTCACCTGCGGATGCTCGATTCCGCCTGCGATACCGAACTCCACGTTTGCCTTGTTGCCTGCAACTCCGTCCATGAATCCAGCATTCTCGCAGCCGAGCGGGCCACGTACCGCGTCACGGATGTTGTCGCTGAATGCACCGACCTTGTCGAGCATGTATGTATTTGCCTTGAGGGCGATCTGCTCCGCAGGGTATGCCGGCGCCTGTGCAGCCCATCCCTCGCCATAGATCACGACATTCGGATCGATCGCGTGGAGACGCTCGCTGATCTCGTTCATGGTGTCGATGTCATGGATGGCCATGAGGTCGAAACGGAAGCCGTCGATATGATACTCCTTCATCCACCACTCGAGCGACTCGATCATGTACTTGCGGAACATTTCCTGCTCTGAAGCGGTCTCATTGCCGCATCCGGAACCGTCGAAGAATGTTCCGTCCTCACGCATACGGTAGAAATATCCCGGCATGGTGCGCTCGAAACCTGTGTTTGAAGCGTTTGTAGTGTGGTTATAGACCACATCGAGGATCACGCGGAAGCCTGCCTTGTGGAGGGCCTGTACCATCTGCTTGAACTCCTTGATGCGGGTTACAGGGTTGTATGGATCTGTCGAGAACGAGCCCTCCACAGCGTTGTAGTTGAGAGGTTCATATCCCCAGTTGTACTGGTTGTCCTCGAGACGTGTCTCGTCGATGGTCGCGAAATCGGTCGAAGGAAGGAGCTGGACATATGTCACTCCGATCTCCTTGAGGTGGTCGATTCCTGTTGCGAGGCCGTCAGGGTTCTTTGTCCCCTCCTCGGTAAGTGCGAGATACTTTCCCTTGCTGGTCACGCCCGATGTCTGATGGATTGAGAAATCCCTGTGATGAAGCTCATAGACGATGATGTCCGATGGGCGTATCTCCGGGCTCTTGTCCTCTGCCCATCCTTCAGGATCGGTCTCGTCCCAGTCAACGACAGCGCCACGCATGCCGTTCACGCCGACTGCCTTCGCTGCAATGCCCGCAGTCTCCTCGAGCCACTTTCCGTTCTTCTTGACCTGGAATGTGTAGAGAGAACCCTTCACATCCTCTTTAACGACAGCCTTCCAGAGCCCGTCCTTGCCGAGCTTCATGTTCACGATCTTGAATGCAGCCTCATCAGAAGCCGAGTGATAAAGCCTGAGCTGCGCTTCCTCCGCATCCGGAGCCCATACGGCAAATTCAGTCTTGTCACCCATGTAGACACACTCCTCGAGCGGAGCTTCCGGCACGACGATAGCGCCGTCAGATGCACATGACACCAGAGCGGCAGCAGCAATTGTACCCATCAGTAAATTCTTAAATGATATCTTCATAACAATGTTTAATAATTAGCGTTTTGTGTGTGCATGATTACACATCTTACGAATATACGCATAATTTCTTATATATTTTAATATATAAGACGAAATGTATGAAGATTATGACGAATGGTCGGAATTAGAGGACGAAAAGCGTGCCCCGCAAATCATTATCGTTCAGCACTTTCCCAAAAGCTCCTGCCGCCATCGGGGAGCAGGAGCATAACAGAAGAAATTGTCCATCAACCGCTTACAAGGCACGCACAACTACATAAACGCTTCACGAATCAATAGCCGGGGTTCTGGACAAGCTGGTCGTTGGTGGCGAGCTCGGTCGGAGGGATCGGGAAGATGCGCTTGTAGGACGGGAAGGCCTGTCCGGCAAAGGATTCGCCGCCTTTGTATGGCCATAGGTAGGCATCGGTATCATAGAGGCCGAAGCGGATGAGGTCGGTGCGGCGGTGGGCCTCCCAGAGGAGTTCGCGGGCACGTTCGGCAACCAGGAAATCAGGGGTGATCTCTGACGGAGGGGTGACACCGGCACGGGCGGCAAGCTGGTCGATGTATGGACGGGCCTGCGACGGGATGCCGAGGTTCATGCATGCTTCCGCGTAGATCAGGTATATCTCCGCCAGTCTGATCATAGGGAAATCCACGTCGGAGAAACTCTTCACCGCCGATACAGGAAGGTAGGTCTCATCGGTCATGTCGTGAGGTATGTTGTTGAATTTCAGGCATGACCATCCGTTCATGAAATTGTAGAGAGCCCCGTCCATGGACTCGGAGCGGCCTTTGATATAGAAGACCTCGCCTCTCTTGTCATCGACCTGATATGTTCCGGTCTCATAGTCCTGTCCGCTGACGCCGTAGTATTTCGAGACATATTCATACGGGACACGGAGGCCGGCCCATCCGTTGCGCTGCCCGTTCGGACGGGACTGGTCGGTAATGTCGGTCGAGGCAAGGGCGGCGCTCAGGATGTAGGATGTTCCGCCGTACGACTGGGTCTTTTCGGCATTGTAGCCGATGGCCCAGAGCATTTCGCCCCGTGCCTGCATGTTGGTGCCGTTGTCGCCACGGAAAAGCGCGGCATAATCAGGGCAAAGCGAATAGCCCATATCGAAGACAGCTTCGCATGCGGCCTTGGCTTCCGCCCATCTTTCCACGCCAGTATACACATTGGAATTCAGATACATACGTGCGAGGAGTCCGGCAACCGAGCCTTTGTCCGCGCGTGGATATTCCGCCCGCGCCTCCGGCATCGGACTTTCATCCGACATCAGGTATGTCAGTTCGCTGATGCAATAGTCGAAGATGTACGAACGGGATGCCTGTTTCGGGAAATATGTGCCTCCGAAAGGAGAGTTTTCCGTCGTGAACGGCACATCGCCGAAGCAGTCGATGGCCATCCAGTAGAGGTAGGCTCTGATGAAGCGGGCTTCAGCACGGAAGACATCGATTTTGGCGGCCAGTTCGGCCGAGACTCCCCTGTCGTTCAGTCGCGCCGGGGCTGTCTGACGGAGGTATTCGTTGACGAAGGCTATGCCCTGGAGTGTACGGACATATACGGCGTAGACCGCATCATTCTGGACATCGGTCCATGTGTTTGTGTTCAGCGCACGGACCCATGCGTCGTTTTCCCATGAGCATTTGGCAGCATCCGTAGTGGTCTCCTGCACTGACCAGAAGGCCCTTATGATCTCGGAGGCTCCACCGTCCATCTGCTGCAGGTCGGTAAGGTCGTTCGAGACGAACTGGAAATAGAGCCGCGACAGTCCTTTGAGATATGCCGTTTCATCTGTGCCGTAGACATATTCGGAGATCGGTTCCGTCTTGTTCAGCGGAAGGGTGTCGAGGTCGTTGATGCAGGAGGTGAGGGCGAGGGCCGTGAGTATGTATATTATCTTTTTCATAATTCTAAAAATTAACATTCAAGCGAAGCGAGTATGTCCTTGGACGAGGCCATATGGTATTGTCGATTCCGGTTTCGGAGATGACTTCCGGGTCCATTCCGGAGTAGCCGGTGAGGACGAAGACATTCTGCATGCCGACAGCAAGGCGGATGTCAGTCTCCCATCGTCCGATGCGGCGGAATGTGTATCCAAGGTTGATGTCGTCAAGACGGAAGAAGGATGCATTCTCGAGGAAATAGTCGGAATACCATTGCTGTCCGCTGTTCGGGGCGGTAAATCCGGTCTTCTTCACCAGACGGGCCTGGTTCGGAAGGGCTCCCGAGTTGAGGTCGAGGCTGGCTGTGGAGTTGGCAGACGCGAAGTCGTTGAATACCCATGTGCCTGCTGCGCCGTGTCCGTTGAGTCCGAAGTCCCAGTTCCTGTATGTGACCTTGAGGTTCATACCGTAGAAGAACTTTGGCGATGCGCTCTTTCCCGTCATGTAACGGTCATTTTCCGTGATGGTCCCGTCGCCGTCCAGGTCCTCGAACGAGTTCTGGATCGGAGTCCCGTCAGGGTAGAGTCTCTGCTTGTAGGTGTAGTATGTATATGGCGCATAGCCCACCATCTGCCGGCAGAGATAGCCTCCGGTGCCTTTGGAGATGTTTCCGGTCTCGATATAGTAGTTCTGATCCTCGGTCGGGTTGAGCCTTGTGAACTTCGTGTCCTGGAATGTGCCGTTGAAGCCCACCTGGACGCTCCAGTCAGGTTTCTGTACCGGTATGGCGCTGATAGAGAACTCAAGTCCCTTGTTGCGGATCGAGCCGATGTTGGTCATGAGCTTGTTGCCGAAATTCGAGCCCATAGGCACCTGCACCGAGTTCAGAAGATCACGGGTGTCGCGTATGTACGCATCGATGCTTCCGCTGAGGCGTTCGTTGAAGAAGCCGTAGTCCAGACCGATATTGTATGTCATGGTCGTCTCCCATCTTATCGTAGGGTCATATGCCTGCGGAGTGAGGTAGCCGATGTATCCGGCAGCTCCCATATCGTACAGCCGGTACGGGTCGTTGGTGCTCTTGTAGCGGGCGAGATGGACATAATCCCCGATGCCGTCCTGCTGGCCTGTAAGGCCGGCCGAGAGTCGCAGTTTGAGGGTTGAAACCGATTTGACGTCCTTCATGAACGGTTCATGTGCTATGTTCCATGCGAATGCTCCGGAAGGAAAGAAGCCCCATCTGTGCGCCTTGGCGAATTTGCTGGATCCGTCCCCACGGGCCGTGAATGTGAACACATACCGGGAGTCGATGGAGTAGTTGATACGTCCGTAGAATGACACCAGGAAGTTTTCATTGTGCGACCAGCTGTATCTGCCCAGAGGCGTTTCACCCGGGTTGAGTTTGATCTCGTTCGTGATGTTGAAGTATGTGACATCGCGGTTCGACCAATGGTTGTTCTGCCATGAATATCCGGCCAGGAGGTCGAGGCTGTGGATGCCCCATTTGTCATTGTAGTTTGCATATGCCTCGAAAAGTCTGCTCCTGGTGCGGTTAAAGCCGCGGGTGTGCTGTCCGATGCGCAGGTTTTCAGTATCGGCATAGGCCTGGAACGAGCCGGGGCGCACTCCGTTGTATGAGTCCGTCATGGTCATGTCGATGCCGGCGCTGACGTTGAAGCTCAAGGCCTCGAACCCATGCACCTTATAGTCCGCAGCGATTCTTCCTATGAATCTGGTCGAGCCGGCATTGCTTATATTGTCATAAAGCATGGATAAGGGGCTCGGCCCTACAAGCACATTCGGGGTGAAGGCTTCTCCACGGCCGTTTCCGTAGTTCCAGTAGCCGTTAGTGGTGGTAAAGTCGATCGAACCGTCCGCATTTCTCCAGTATGGGTCCTGGGTCGGATTGAAGAAGGCCGCTCTGCCTGCCACGCCCCCGTCTGCATAGTTCTGATATGAATACACTCCCTTCATGTTTATGTCGAAGGAGAGATGCTTGTCGAGGAAATTCGGGGTGAGGTTCACATCTGCCGTACCCCTGTCATAGCGTGAGTCCTTTAGGGTTCCCTGCTGGCCGCTGTAGGCGATTGAAGCCCTGTACGGCATCCTGTCGCGCACATTTCCATAAACGCTGAGGTTGTGTTCGGTAGCGAAAGCGGTACGGAAGACCATCCCCTGCCAGTCAGTGTCGCTGTCTCCCATCAGCTGCGCGACACGGTCTCCTGTCGCGGTCCCTTCCGGGAATGTCGCTGCATAGAACTCACGGAGTTCGGACGGTGACATCACCGGGATCCGCGAGGATATGTTCTGCACGCTTACCGAGCCGTTGTATGTCACCTGCGGCTTGCCTCCACGGCCTTTTCTGGTCGTGATGAGGATGACTCCGTTCGAGGCACGGGATCCGTAGATCGCGGCCGATGATGCATCTTTCAGCACAGAGAAGGATTCTATGTCGTTGGGGTTGATCAGGTCCAGCGGATTGGACATACCCACGCCGGCACCCTGCGCTACAGGTACGCCGTCGATGACGATCAGAGGATCGTTCGAGGCATTGAGTGAGGCGGAGCCACGTATCCTGATTCTCGAACCGGAGCCAGGACCGCCGTCACCCGGGGTCACGAGCAGACCGGCGACCTTTCCCTTGAGCATGTCCTGGGTATTCACGACCGCTCCCCTGTTTATGTCTTCGGCCTTTATCGCCGATATCGATCCTGTCATGTCGTCCTTCTTCACCGTTCCGTATCCGATCACGACTACCTCGTCGAGATATTCGGTATCTTCCTTGAGGGTCACGGTGCCGGGGACCATAGAGGCCGGGAAGGTCTGGGTGACATATCCGACGCAGCTGATCTCGACCGGTGCATCAGGGCTTGAAACGGTAAGTGAAAAACTTCCGTCCAGTCCTGTCGACACTCCGTTCGATGTCCCCTGCTCCACGACGGCGGCCCCTATCACGGGGCCGAACTGATCCACTACCGTTCCGCTCACTCCATAGCCTCCCTGGGCATGCAGGAAAGTGCCGCCGACGACAATCAACGCCAGCGACACAAGTATGTATCTAACCCTGTCCATATAAGTTCGTTTATAATTATTCTAAATTAGCACGGACTTCACAAACAATCCTCAGACCAAACGAGGCAATGACGGACGCCACTTGCAGAAAAAGAAAGAATCCCCGCAGTCTCACGGCTGCAGGGATTACACACAACGTACTTATATTTTTCTCAATCCTAAAAGTCGGTAAGGAGTCGGAACTCGCCCTGCTTGAGGGTGATGTTTCCGGAAACGGCGCCGCCGTTGATATAGTCGGTCCATGATCCGGCTGGGACGGTATAGCCTGTAGATGACTTGCCGAAGTTGCCGACCACATGGAAGGTCTTTCCGTCTACAGAGCATGTGATCTTCTTGATGGTTCCGGCAGGAGTCCACTCGAAATCGGCATCCTGGTCAAAGAAGCGAGGATTCTCGCGACGGAACTTAAGAAGAACCGCATATGTATCGTAGAGTGCCTTGCGGGCAGGTACAGCCATATATTCGTCTGTAACGACTGGTTTCTCGCCTGTACGGTCGTTATAGTCGATCGAGTAGTCATATCCGATCTCGCCGAACTGCCAGATCATCTTCGGACCCGGAACCGTAAGGAAGAATGCTGCAGAAGCACCAGCGCGGCGCATTGCCACGGTAAGTGCATCCTCGGTCTCTCCAGGAGTCACAGAAGGTTCTGCAGGGCGTTTGCCTACGGTCATGAGCCAGATAGTCTGGACATCAGGACAGAAGTAGACATCGTATGATCCCGCAGCAGGAACAGCCATATCCTGTGAGCCGGAACCGACTGTAAGCTGATATTCCTTGTCAAGAGGAAGTTTGTATCCCTTTGTTGATGCTCCGTAGTTGAATGCATCGTCCCATGTGCTGTTACCACGGATCTTGAACATATCGTCCGCAGCGAATGTAACGTTCTTTGCCACGAAGAAAGGACCGTCCGCTGTCATTGAGATATCAGGTGAAGATCCCCATGAAGTGAGGGTTCCGCAGATGCCCCATGTCACTGAAGCCGTGCTTGATGTGGCTCCATAGCAGAGACGCTCCTCATCATGACTTTCCATATATCCCACAAAGCCGCCGAACGGAGATGTCGAATACATATTCGAGAAATTGCCGGAACCTCCGCCTACTGCACTTCGATACTCATGGTTTACATTCCTCCAAAGCTGCATTCCGTGCTCGGCAAGGACCTTCTCCTCGTCCCAGTCAGAAAGGTGCTCGAAAATGACAACGGCATTGTCGTTCACCGACCAGATATGATCCGCATATCCCTTGAGGATGTCAACGCGCGACTGGTCGTAACGTCCCCATGCAGCAACGTCAGGATCGGTCTGCTTCTGGGTGAAACCCTTGGTAAGGTCGAAGCGGAATCCGTCGACATCATACTCGGTAAGGAGGTACTCAAGGCTTCTCTTCACGTGCTCCTTGACCATCGCATTCTCATGGTTCATGTCATGGTAGACATTGTATGGATGGGTCGGAAGGACATTGAAGAACGGATTGTTCTCGGCTGTAGCGCTGCCGTTCCACCACATCTTTGCCCATGGGTGAGATCCTGTAGCATGGTTGTATACAACGTCGATGATGACGGCAAGACCACGTGAATGGCACTCGTCGATGAAGGCCTTGTATTCCTCACGTGTACCGTAATATTTGTCGAGGGCAAACCAATGGTTAGGGTTGTATCCCCAGCTGTTGTTTCCGTCAAATTCCTGTACAGGCATAAGCTGGACGGCATTCACGCCGAGGTTCTCGATATAGTCGAGACGCTCCATTGCACCTGCGATATCCTGCGAAGTCGTGAAGTCACGGAAAAGCATCTCATAGATCACGAGGTCGTTCTTGTCCTCCACCTTGAAGTCTGAATGCTTCCAGCTGTATTCAGGTCTGTTGATCTGGAACGCAGACACAAGCTGTCTCGCACCTTCAGGGAATGCAGGGACACCGTCGATATACTGGTCGTTCCACTGGTCGTAGACGATCTCTGTATATGGGTCGCTGACACGGATGTCAGAAGATGGCTGATTGCCCAGACGATACTGGAATCTGTATTCCTTGTCAGCATCGAAGCCGTCGAGAGTGATCCACCAGCAGCCTGCCTCGTTGTCACGCTTCATCGCGCCTTCCTTCACACGCTCCCACTCGTTCCAGTCGCCTACGATGTAGCAATAGTCGAATCTCTTTCCGTCCTTGTCCTTGTCATAGAGGACGAATGTCACGCTGCCGTTATCATTATAGTTGATTCCGTGTCTTACGCCTGCCGGCATGGTTTCGAAAACCAGCGGATCCGGAGTGAATGATTCATTGAAGTACTTTTCTTCCTTTACAGAGCAGAACTGGTCGGCATCATGGCTCTTGATCGATCCGTCTGCACTTCTGACGATGATCGCGATCATGTTGAGCGGAGTCTGTCCCGAGCCGAAATACTCGCGGATAGATGGCTCGAGCTTGAGTTCCCATGAATTGTCCGCAACCTTTGTGAAGCGGGTCTTCTTGTCTGTGGTTCCCCAATCGGTAGGAACGAACATCCATTCACCTTCAACGACCACTCCAAGATGACCGTAAAGGTCGCCTGAATGGTTGTAGAGAGGGTTTCCTGACTGAGGATTGAACTTTATCACACATGCCTCATCCGCATTAGGATATGCCGGCTCTACCGTGATTCCTGAAGCAGGATCAGGTGAAACCAGATTTTCAGGATCATCAGGGATAACGACCGATGACGCTGTACCCTTCTGGGTCACAGTGACGGTTACCGGAGAAAGTCCTTCGGCAGAGAACACAAGCTGGGTGCTGCGTTCGTCTTCAGCCTCATTCCTTGAGATTGTAACCGAAACGGTACCGTTTCCTTTTCCCGAAGTGACGTCGGTAGTGCACCAGCTGTCACTTGCATTAAGGTTGAGGGCCCATGCTCCGTCGCATGTGACAGAAAGCATACGCTGGGCGCCTTCTACAGGCACTTCCATGCTTTGGGTGCTGAGTCGGAGTTCTGTAGGGCCTTTCACGCATGACAATGCGAGAACTGCGATTAAAGCGATATGTAATATTCTTTTCATGTTTATGTCAATTGGAAGCCGGCAGTCCGGTCAGGGGCTGCCGGCTATAGGAAAGAGCGGCCATAATCCGGCCGCTCATGAAATTACTTTGCGAAAACAGCCTTTACATCAGAGTGAGTGCTGCCGTCCCATGCAAATGTGATTGTCACATTGTATGTACCAGCCTCATCAGCAATGAAGTTGTCTGTTCCGGAAACAGCGAGTCCTTCAACCGCAGCACCGCCTACTCCGATCCACTGACCGTTGATGCGGACCTTGAACTCGTCAGCGGCAGCTACTGTAAGGCCTTCGAGCTTGAACTCATATGTACCAGCGAATGTCTTCTCGTCAGTAACGTTCTTGCTTACAAAAGATGCTCTGTCGTTTGTATCGAATGCAGGATCATCCCAACCGAGTGCGCTTCCAGAGAAACCTACTACGAAAGACTCTGCAGAAGGATCGGTATAAACCTTCTGAGCTGCACCTGCGTCAGCAGGAGTCTTGCCTGGAGTCATCACATAGAATGCAGAAAGGTCGTTTGCAAGGTATACATCATATGTACCAGCGTCAGCGATAGATGAGTTCTGCTTTCCGCCTGTGCCGTCAACGAGATCAAGCTTTGCATCGATGGTGATCTGACCCTCATATGTGAGCTCTACACCCCAAGCTTCACCTTTTCTGAACTTGAACTGGTCACCAGCTGCGAACTCTACGCCCTTTGCTACAGAATAGTCACCATCTACAAAAAGCTTCACGTTGTTGCCCCAGTTGTTGCAGGCTACGAGTGAACCGATAAGTCCCCACTCTGACTCAACCTTGGCAGCTCCGCCACCTGGGTATGTGCCGTCGTTGATGAACCATGCCTTTGCATTAACCTCGTCAAGGTATACGTCATATGTACCTGCAGCGATAGTGAAGTTCTTACCGCCAGCCACAAGTTCGAGTTCAGTGTTTACTGCGATCTCAACAGGCTCCACATCTCCAGGAGCACCGAAGTTCACATCCCAAGCGCCGTCCTTGCGGAACTTAACCTGACCAGAGAGCTCAACACCCTTAGCCACGAGGTATGTACCGTCAGAAGCAAGCATTACGTCCGGAGTTCCACCCCAGCCGTTGTACTCGCCTACAAGGCCCCAGCCCTGTACGGTTGGCTCTGGCTCTGGTTCTGGAGTTGTTGTTCCAGCTGACTCCTCCTGACCGTACATCTTGGCATCGAATGTACAAGTGATAGCACCGAGGTTGTTCATGTCGAAGTATACACGATACTGACCAGCCTCTACAGGGATGTTGTCACCGCCGTTAGAGAGAGCCTTGATGTCACCACCGAAGTTAACGCCCCAGTCAGCATCCATACGGAACTTCATCTCTGTTGCAGCAGGAACGTCGATATCAGCATAGAATCTCTGCTTGTTCTTTGAGTACTCCATAACGATATCATTCTCCCAGTCACCGTTAAGGCCGATGATACCTACCTGGTTGAATGCATAGTTCTTTGTAAGAGTAAGAGCAGTTGTGCTGAGAGAGAAGTGGTAGAATCTCATTGTTGTGAAGTTCTTGATGTCAGAACCGCCTGAAGTTACTACAGGGATAGAAGCAGGATCTACATCTGCTGTACCTGTTCCACCGAACTCAGAGTTCCAGTTTGCCTCAGGAGTGATCTTGAATCCACCTGTCTTCTCGTCACCTGCACCGAAGTCAACCATACCCATGAACACATCTCCATCCTCTGCAAAGTTCCAGAGATAGAGTGAAGCGTCGTGAGCCCATCCGCAGTAGTTACCGATAACCCATACGTTAGGATATACCTTCTCAGCAGCGGTAGGAGTCACCTTTGCAGCTACAGGAGCAGCATAGAAAGTCTCGCCTACGTTAAGCTTCGCACCGAGAGTGAATGTTACTTCACCGGCTTCGCCTGAAGGGATTTCAAGGTCGTTGAAAGCCTTGTTGTTGATATTGTCATATGACACGTTCATTGAAGTGCCAGATACACCGCTGAAGAGGTTGACCTTCTTGTCACCCCTAGCCATGTCGAGAGAGTAGTACACCTGGGCCTTCACGCCGAAATCAGCAGCATCCCAAGTGAATGTCACAGCCTCGGACTTGTTGTCAACAGTCACAACGATATCCTCAACCGCATGAAGGACCGGAGCGACTACGTCTTCAGGATTGAACGTAACGATCTCCTCCTTCTGGCAGGCAGCGGTCATTCCGACAGCTGCAGCCAGCATTACGATATATTTTGTAATCTTCATTATCTTATACATTTAAAGGATCCGACACATTAAGCACCGTAACCAGGATTCTGCTCGAGGTTGGTGTTAGCATATCTGTCACTGTCAGGAATTGGGAAGAGAGCCATGTGGGCAGGACATCCCTGTCCGTCCTTCACGCCGCCTTTCCACTGCCATACGAATGAGTCAGAAGTGAACTTGCCGAAACGGACGAGGTCTGAACGACGCCATCCCTCAAGATAAAGCTCGCGTCCACGCTCCTCGAGAAGGTTCTCCTCGTTGAGCTCGATTGCAGGCATACCTGCACGTGCGCGAACTGCATCGAAAGCAGCCTTACCGCCGCAGCTTACGCCGTTAAGCTCGCACTCTGCAAGCATGAGGAGGGCGTCAGCATAACGGAATACAGGGAAGTCTACGTCAACAAAACCCTTGTCTGAAGCAGCACCGCCGTCGCTCATTACATTCTTGAACTTCTGGAAACCGATACCGTTGCTGAATGTAGAGATATCGTCGATAGAAAGAGTGTGTCCCTCCTCCCAGAAGAGCTCACGCTGGTCAGCTGCGTCGAACATGCCGTAGAACTCCGGAGTTGTGCGGATACCGCCCCAACCTGATGAGATACCTACAGCTGCAGGGTCCATTGTGTCACCTGTAGAAGCGAAGATAAGGTAGTTTGTAGCACCGTAGCTTGCTGTCTGTGTACCGTTCTGCTCGATCACGAAGATAAGCTCCTCTGTACACTTGTCGTTGTCAGCAAGGAAGAGCTCCTGGTAAGCGTTGTTGCCTGTACCATGAGTGTTTGTATGAAGGTTGTACTTGCCCTCGAGATTCTTGAGGACAGCTGCACATTCAGCATACTTTGCCTGACCTACATAAACCTCTGCATTGAGGTAAAGCTTTGCAAGAATCATTGCAACCATACCCTTGTTGACGCGGCCGTACTCGCCCTGACCATAGTCATAGAGAGCGCTGTTCTCAAGGAGATCCTTGCATTCAGTCTCCACATATGCGAAAAGCTGCTCGCGTGATCTGTACTCTGGAGCTGTAGATCCTACTGAATTTGTCTCGTCAGCATATGGGAAACCGCCATAGTTGTCGATAGCGTCAAGCCAGCAGAATGCGCGGAGAGCGCGTGCCTCGGCGATCCACTGATCCTTCTTTGGAAGGTCAATTGACGCCTTGCCTGCCTGACGGATGAACTCGTTGCAAGCAGAGATCTGGTAAGCGATACGATAGTAGAAAGCTGCTACGAATACGTCTGAAGTAGTCCAGTTAAGACCGTGGAGGTCCTGGAGAGTCTGGTCGTTCCAACCGCAGACAGCCTCGTCTGTAGTAAGACCGTTGAGGTGATAGCGGCCACGGAAATACTGGCTGAAACCACCATCCACACCTGAGATGTTGTTTGCACCGTTAGGGCCGTATGAGCCTGAAACAGCGAAACCTGTATAGCACTGTGCGAGGAGAGCGAAATAGTCATCCTCTGTCTGGAGAGCCTTGTCGGCAGTGTTCAATGCCGGGTCGAGCGGAGTAACGTTGAGGTCACCCACGCAAGAAGACATTCCGATTGCAAGAACAAGAACTCCAAGTATATATTTCATTGTTTTCATATTGTCTTATCCCTTAAATTAGAAGTTAAACTTAACACCAAGGATGTAAGTTCTTGGACGTGGGTAAAGGTTGTTGTCGATACCGCTGAATACCTCAGGATCAAGGCCTTCATAGTTTGTGATCGTAGCTACGTTCTGAACTGTAGCGTAGATGTTGAGACCGAGTGCGCGGTCAAGCTTAGCCGACTTGAAGAGACTTGGGAATGTGTATCCGAGAGTCACGTTGTCAACCTTGAAGAATGAAGCGTCCTTGATATAGTAGTCTGAAAGGTAGCAAGCCTGGTTGAAGTTAGACCAGAGAGCTGACTCGAGACGGTTGCTTGTGAAGCTGTTTGTCCAGAGGTCTGCAAGCATCTCGCCGTCTGAAGCTACGTTGTTGTAGATGTAGTTTCCGAGGCTGCCGTGTCCTGAAGCTGCGAGTGTCCAGTTCTTGTAAGTAAGAGTTGTGTTGAGACCCATTGTGAAGTCTGCTGCCGGCTTGTGGTAGAAGTACTTGTCATCAGCGTTGATCACACCGTTCTCGTCACGGTCAACATATACACCCTCCATAGGACGTCCTTCCTGGTCGTATACCTGCTGATATACATAGAATGAAGAAGGTGCATAGCCTACCTGATGCATCTGGATGTTGTTACCTACACCACCAGAGATACCACCAGTCTCGACTCCTGTCTTGTCGTTAGGAGAAGCAGTAAGCTTGGTGATCACTGTGTTGTTGTAAGAAACGTTTGCTCCGATTGACCATGTCCAGTCCTTTGTATCAATCGCCATCGCGTTGATGTCGAACTCGATTCCCTTGTTCACGAGGCTACCGATGTTAGAGTTGAGGTAGTTTGTGAGGTTACCGAGAGCCGGTACAGGAATGTAGTTGATCATGTCAGTAGTCTCACGCCAGTAAGCGTCGAGGCCTGCAGTGATACGGTCGTTGAGGAAACCGAAGTCGAAACCTACGTTGTATGTAGTTGTAGTCTCCCACTTGAGGTCAGCGTTGTAGCCGAGAGCTGTGATAGGGTTCACAAACTGTCCGCCGAAGTAGTAGTATGAACCGAGGAGGTTGGTGTAGTATGTAGCCTGAGTGTCATAGTAGCCACCTACGCCCTGCTGTCCTGTCTGACCCCATGAAGCACGGAGCTTGAGGGTTGTGAGGACTTCGTTGTCCTTGAGGAATTCCTCGTTACCGATGTTCCATCCGAGAGCGACTGAAGGGAAGAGACCCCACTTGTTGTTTGAGAAACGTGAAGTACCGTCGCGACGGAGGGTTGCAGTGATCATATAACGGTTGTCATATGTATAGTTCACACGGCCGAAGAATGATACGAGGAAAAGTTCTCCTGCAGGTGTGCTCTCTGAAAGGATAGCACCGTCTGAAAGCTTCCAAGACTTGTTTGTAGACTTGTAGTAGAACTGCTGCCAAGAGTAACCTGCCATTGCATCGAAATGATGTCCGCCCTCGAAATCCTTGCTGTATGCGAGGTAAGCCTCGAGAGTCTTGTCCATACGCTCGTAAGTGTAGTCGCTGTGATATCCTGAACCTGACTGTGCAGTGTCATGATACGACTGCTCTGAACCTGTAGGAGACTCTGTGAATCCGCCTGAACGTGCATAGTCCATACCGAGGTTGAGGTTGAAACGGAGATCCTCGAAACCATGGAACTTGTAGTCGAACTGTGCGTTACCGATGAAACGTGCAGCGTGGCTCTGATCCTGCTTCTGAGTGATCATCGCTACAGGGTTCTGCACTGCCATTGTATTGATGTTGCCTGCGCCGTCACGGTGTACATAGTAACCTGCGATGCCATTTGCAGAGTCATCAAATACAGGGTGTGTTGGGTTCATGCGGACAGCCTGTCCGATAGCGCCCTGGTTTGCGAAGTTGTTCTGGGTGAACACGCCCTTACCGTTGAGGTTAACAGTAAGATGATTGTCAAAGAACGAAGGAGAAAGGTTCAATGAAACTGTTCCTCTGTTCATCTTGTCAGTCATGAGGACACCTTCCTGTGACATGAATCCACCTGACACACGGTAAGGAAGGACTGCATCCTTGCCCATACCTACGCGGCCGGCAACAGAGAGGTTTGCATCATGAGTGTTTGCAAGCTGATAGATCTCCTCCTGCCAGTTTGTGTTAGCCTCGCCGAGAGCTGCAAGAGCATCTGCATTGAGAAGGCCTGCATTGACTCTCTCTGTCATGAGGTTGCGGAGCTGGTCAGCTGTGAGAACGTCAACATACTCGCTTACATGGCTGAGTGAAGTCGAGTAATCGAGGTTGATGTGAGGAACGCCAGTCTTTGTCTTTGCGCCCTTCTTTGTTGTGATCACGATGACACCGTTAGACGCACGCGAACCGTAGATCGCTGTTGCAGATGCATCCTTGAGCACTGAGAATGACTCGATATCGCTTGGGTTGATTGATGAGAGAGGGTCCGCCATACCGCTCACACCGTCGTTGCTCACTGGGAGACCGTCGATGATGATGAGAGGGTCGTTGGTAGCGTTGAGTGATGAACCACCACGGATACGGATTGTAGCGCCTGCGCCAGGAGCACCTGAACCAGGAGTTACGACAACACCCGCAGACTTACCCTTGAGGAGGTCAGCCGGAGTTGTGATCATACCCTTGTTGATCTCGTCAGCCTTTACTGTAGCTACGGATCCTGTCATATCTTCCTTCTTCACTGTACCGTAACCGATTACGACTACGTCATCGAGGAAGAGAGCATCTTCAGCCAGCGTGATGGTAGCCGGCACCTGGGATGCCACAAAAGTCTGAGAAGCATAACCGATGCAGCTGATCTCTACAACTGCGTCAGCGCTTGAAACGGTAAGGACATAGTCGCCGTCGAGACCGGTTGAAGTACCGTTCGAGGTACCCTGCTCGATCACGGTTGCACCGATGATCGGACCGATTGCGTCAACAACTACTCCTTTCACCTCGTATCCGCCCTGGGCGAATACAGACACACCCATAATGCATGAAAGCAAGAAGGATGCGCATAGCGTCATGATTCTATTCATAAAGAATTTTGTTTGGTTAGTAGATTGTTTTATGTTAATACTTGTATTGTATTTTTTCTGTTACGCTTTCTTTCCGTCTTTCACAAAACGTACTGAAAGGGCTCCGAGCACGAGGAGGACGCCTGCCACCAGGAACATGCTGACCTGCGCTCCGCCCACAAGCTTGAGGACAAGGCCGCCACATGCCGCTGCAGCGATCTGCGGAAGGCAGATGGTACCATTGAAGAGGCCGAGGTATGTACCGATATGCTCGCCCGAAAGCGAATTGGTAAGGAGTGTGAAAGGCACAGCCAGCATTGCAGCCCATGCGGCTCCGATGAGGAGGAACGATACGATGAGGGCATACTGGTTGTGGAGGAAGAATACCGATGCGAAGCCGACAGCTCCGATAAGGAGGCTGACAACATATGCGACCTTGATATCCTTGAACTTAGGGATCACGAGAGCCCAGAGCATAGAACCCACTGCCTGTACAGCGAAGAGGACTCCGACCCAGTTGCCGGCTGTCTGATAGCCCTCTGAAGCCACGTTTGTTGTGCCCCAGCATGTGTCGGCGATGGCGCCGTTGGTGTATGTCCACATGTAAAGGAATGCGGCCCAGCAGAAGAACTGGACGATACCCACGGTCCAGAATGTCTTTGGAGCATCCTTGAGGAGGGTGAGCATGCCCGGAGCCTTCTCTTCCTTCTTGTCAGGATCGATGCCGTGGAATTCGGCATATTCCTTCGGAGGCATCTCCTTCACCTTGAATGTTGTGAAGAGGACGCAGAGGATGAGGATGGCTGCACCGATGTAGAATGCATATTTCACAGTGTCAGGAACCTGTCCTTCAGGAGCCGTATTAGCTATTCCGAACCATGCGAAGATGAATGGGAAAAGATATCCCACGAGGCTTCCTGCGTTGCAGAGGAAGCTCTGGATAGAATATGCCTGTCCCTTCTGCTCTTCGTTCACCATGTCACCGACAAGCATCTTGAACGGCTGCATCGCAACGTTGATCGATGTGTCGAGGAGCATGAGCGAGATGAGTCCGAAGATCATGGCTCCGCTTACAGCAAGGCCGAAGTTTCCTGCATTCGGGAGCATGCACATCACAGCGATGGCGATGATCGAGCCGAGGAAGAGATACGGGATGCGGCGGCCAAGACGGGTCCATGTCCTGTCGCTGTATTTTCCTACGAGAGGCTGGACGATAAGTCCCATGAGAGGAGGAAGGATCCAGAAGAAGCTGAGATCATGAGGATCCGCTCCGAGAGTCGCAAAGATGCGGCTGATATTGGCGTTCTGAAGGGAATATGCGATCTGGACTCCGAAGAATCCGAAGCTGATATTCCACATCTGCCAGAATGTAAGTTTCGCTTTTTGCATTTTATCGCGTTTTTGGTTACAAATTCGTAGTGTTATAAAAGTTTGCTAAAATAATCATTATATATAAGACACGCGAACAATGGCTGACGAATTGACGGAAGTTAGCGATGAATTGTCAGTTTTTTACGACGAACAAAACCCTAAAATTGGATAATAAGAGCAAAATTCTTATCTTCGGACCGATTTTCCAACATAATTGAAATCTATGAAATCCATAAAGTTAGGCTGGATCATACATATTTTCGCCCTGCTTCATGCCGTAACAGCCCTCAGCTGCCGTTTTGCAGGAATAGCCGACGAACTGCTTCTTACCATACTGACGATGGCCCTGGCCCTCATAATATGCATGCAGAAAGGATTGAGGATAGAATTCACTGCGGCAATCGTGATAATCACGAATATCCTGGGTTTCCTGCTCGGCACTTTCGGAGCAAGGCTTCTGGAATCATTCATACATTCCGAATATGCAGTCCACTGCATATCAACTGCCGTAACCACCGAGATACTGGGATGGTGTATTGTAGCCATAGCCAACATATTCGTACAGAAGGGAGAAAAGCCGGAAAACCTTAAGTCCGCCCGACATCTGAAGTGGGTTCTGCTGATAGCTGCAGGCATATTCATCATGAGGCTCTTCATCGTCCTTTTCCTCTCAAGTTCTGCTTTTGAAACGGAGATGCTATATGAGGTCATAGGGAATGTGATGAGCAATTCCTTTTCTCTGATCATCCTCGTATGCGTCAACATCATGTTCATCAGGTCTGTGTCGACACGGGATAAGTCAGCATCCACGTTCAACACGATGTTCGTCTACTCCAGCTTCATGGTGCTGGCCACCCTTCTGGAATCTTTCCTGGTAGGAATGGAAGAAGACAATTTCCTCCTTGTCTTCTTTGCATCGTTTATCGCACAGATTACACTATACTGCATAGTATATGTCATAAACTACGCTATCACAGCCCGCAATGAGATGCAGGAGGAAAGGGAAAAGGCCAACATGGCCCAGTACAGGTACATCAAGCTGAAGCATCAGGTTAATCCTCATTTCCTTTTCAACTCGCTCAACATCCTCGACTGCCTTATCTGCGAGGAAAAGACCGAGCGCGCAAGCACATACACTCACAAGCTTGCAGGAGTCTACAGATACATGCTCAAGAGCGAGGAAGAGATGGTTGTCCCTCTCCGGGACGAACTTGTCTTCGTCAACCTGTACGTCGATCTGCTGAAGGAACGTTTCCCAAGCGGATTCATGGTCGAGACCGACGTGCCGGAAGATATGATGGCAAGGTTTGTGCTCCCGTGCTCTCTTCAGCTTCTGATAGAGAATGCCATCAAGCACAATGCAGTAGTCGAGGACACACCGCTGACAATCAGCATCAAGGCCGAGGGAGAATCCATCCTCGTCACCAACAACCTCGTACCGAAAGTGACCAAGAACCCGTCGACAGGACTGGGACAGAAATATATAAGGCAGATGTATCTCGATCTTACCGGAAAGCAGATCGGTATCGAGAATACGGAAGATTTTTATCGTGTAACCTTACCTTTAATCTAGAAAGACATGAATGTCCTGATTGTTGAAGATGAGATCATGGCTCAGAAGAGCCTCACACGCATATTGACATTGAATTTTTCCGACATGACCATTGTCGGCTGCACAACGTCCGTCAAGAGCACAGTCTCATGGCTGAAGACTCCCGGCAACCATGCGGACATAATCTTCATGGATGTCGAGCTTGCCGATGGCGTATGTTTCGAGATATTCCGTCAGGTCGAGGTCAAGGCGAAGGTCATAATGACCACAGCATACGACAGCTATGCCCTCAAGGCATTCGAGGCCGGCAGCGTGGACTACCTGCTCAAGCCTATCGATCCGTCGTCCCTCAAGAGAGCGGTAGCAAGATGCCGCATGAGCGGAGGCCAGATCGACGCGGAAGCATTGCTGAAGGCGATCGGGGGTGGCGCTCCGAAGAAGGAATACAAGGAAAGGTACATCGTCAGGTTCAACGACAGGATAGTGCCTCTGCTCACTTCCAACATCGCGTATGTATATTCAGAGGACAAGAACAATTACCTTGTGACATTCGACGACCAGCACTATGTCATCGACTCATCGCTTGACGTGATCAGCGAGGAGCTCAATCCGGAACAGTTCTTCCGCATCTCCCGCAGCTGCATCGTGCAGATGAAGGCAATCACGAGTATCATCAAGCAGGCCGGAGGCCGTCTGCGCATCGTTCCGGAGCCGGAGTCATCCTTCGAGATGACCGTCAGCCGCTCCCGTGTCGACGATTTCCTTACCTGGCTGGAAAAATAAATCTTACACTATAAAATTCGACCGACTGATATTCCGGTGACCCCCGCCCTCTGCGAGGGCACCCCCTAGCCGGGGGTGGCATGTCACCTACATATTCAGTCGGTCGAATTTTATGTTATATGATTACTTTCTGCCGCTGGCAGCGATCATATCGGTAAGAGTCTGATTGAACTCGTCTGCTGATGCAAGCTGCTCGAGAGTCAGATGCATGCGGTAACGCCAGTAGTGGCGTGAGTTTGCAGGCACATTGATACGCTCTGTGTTCGGATCCTCACGACGGAGCTGCGGATCCATCGAGAGCCAGTCCTGAAGCGGAAGGATGGTCAGCATCGCAGGAGACCACACATGCTGCTCGAGGATCTGACGGCAGATCCATGGCTCGCAGTAATATGGAGCCTCGCCCTGGTTGCCAAGAATCATCTGCCAGAACTGGTTGGTGACCTCGCGGTCCTCCTCCCACCATGCACGGATAGGATTCATGTCATGGGTAGAAGTCGTACATACTGACAGATATGGATAGTTAGCAGGATGAGCGAATGTCTCCTCGACAGACTTAGGCATACGCTGGATCTCAAGAGAAAGGATCCTGAGGTCATCCATCACCTGTGGCACTGTTGCCGGAATCATACCGAGGTCCTCGCCACATGCGAGCATGCCTGTCGAATCGAGAAGGGCAGGAAGCTTCAGCATTGCCTTGTCCTTCCAGAACTCATTGTTGCGGCGATAGAAGAAGTCATCGTAGAGTCGGTCGAAAGCTGCACGGCGGTATGCGTCGAGCACATAATATGCCTGTGTCTGCTTCGCTCCGATCTTAGGATGGTAATGTCCCTCCTGACGAGGATCCTGAAGGAAGAGGTCGAACTCGTTCACATCAAATCCCTGATTCTGAAGCTCATGCGCAGGGTAAGGGAGTGCCGGGTTGAAATAACCGTTCAGGCCGCTCTTTGTCCAGAGAGGAATCTCCCAGATGCGGAAGAATCCGAGGATATGGTCGATACGGAATGCATCGAAGTACTCCGACATCTTCGCAAGACGAGCCTTCCACCATGCATAGTCGTCCTCTGCCATCTTCTCCCAGTTGTATGTAGGGAAGCCCCAGTTCTGGCCGTCAGCAGAGAATGCATCAGGCGGTGCTCCTGCCTGTGAATCCATGTGGAAGAGCTCCGGATAGAGCCATGCATCCACGCTTGTACGGCTGATTCCGATAGGAAGGTCGCCCTTGAACACAACCCCCTTCGAATGTGCATATGCGCACACCTCAGAAAGCTGGAGGTCAAGATGATACTGGACGAAGCACCAGAAGTCGATGTCGGTCCTGTTCTCCTCGCAGAATGCTGCTACCTTCTTCTTGCTGTATTTAGCATATCCCTTCCACTGTGTGAAATCTGGTGTTCCGTTCTGGTCGCGAAGCACGCAGAAAGCCGCATATGGAAGCAGCCATCCGGCATTCTTTTCGACAAAAGCCTGATAGCCTTTTGTCGCTGAAAGTTTCTTGAATGTCTTATCGAAAGCCTTGCGGAGAAGCTCGAGCTTCGCATTGTTTACACGCTCATAGTCGATCTGGTCGAGAGCGTTGAGCTCCGCCTGAAGGGCCTTGTAAGCCTCGTCCACCTTCACACCGGCTGCAGGAAGATGCAGGAACTGCGGGTGAAGCGCAAAGGTCGAGTTCGGATTGTAAGGATACGAATCCTCCCATGTATGGAGCATTGTGGTATCGTTGATCGGAAGGAGCTGAAGGACGCTCTGGCCTGTAGATGCAGCCCAGTCAACCATCTTCTTGAGGTCATAGAACTCACCTACTCCGAAATCATCGGCGCTGCGGAGAGCGAACACCGGAATCGCTGTACCGGCACCCCTCCAGTTGCGGCCGCCGAAACGTACCTGAAGGTCTGCCTCGACTACGAATTCATCCTTCTGCGGAAGTTCTGTGAACCATCTGTTTTCTCCGTCCTCCCATGCAACAGGAGCCAAAGTGTCCTTGTCAGCAACTAGGATCTTGTATGCGAATGGCTCGGTGACATTGAGAGCGAGGGTCCATACAGGGAAATCCGTTCCATCGAAAGGAACGACCTTGGTCCACTCCTTCAACGTCTTACCGCTTCCTGCGAGAGCGAGGACCTCATTCGGGCGGAGAGCCGGAGCGGCAACCTGAAGGAGCACATTCGCGCCCTTAGGAGCCTTCTTCGCCTTCTCTGCCTTACGGCCGAAGATCGCGTCTGTGAATGCCGAAGAATAGAATGGAGAATCTGCAGGACGGTCGATCCACCTGTCCATCACAGTGAGTGCCTTCGGCTCCACACCTTCAGGAAGCACAAGATGATGCTTCTTCCATTCAGTACGGACAACAGCGCCGTCGCGGACTACCTCATAGCTGTATTCAGTGGCCTTTGCGGGGTTGAATCGAGCGATCTCCCCCTTCCACAGGCCATCAGCCACATACGCGAGCGGATAGCGCCTGCCACCAAGACAAAGGACGATTTCCTCGCCCCAGCTTGTCCTGTATTCAATGCTGATATGTAATGTCATAAATCTATAATAGTTATTAGTTATTCTCAGATTTCATCTTCTTCCAGTTAAGCACAGGAAGAATGAATGATACGATGGATGCCACAAGCCAGAACCACGATACCGGGGTGAAATTGTACACGTCGACTCCATCCACGACCTTGGTAAATCCCTGGATAAGGTATCCGCTGGTGATGTCCTGAAGACCGGCCGCAACATAGCTTGATATTCCGACCACTCCAAGAGCCGCTCCAGTCGCTTTCCTGGGCACGATGTCCACCGCCATCAGGCCTGCCACTATGCAGTAAAGCACACCGACCGCCAGGCTGAACAAAGATACATAAAAGATATTAAGGACAAAGCCTCCGCCGACGAACAGAAAGAGAATCAGCGACGAAGTGCTGATAATTCCGGATAGAACGGCAGGCTTGATCCTGTCACCCTTGAACACCTTGTCCGAAAGCCATCCCGCCAGGACAGTTCCGAGTATACCGAAGACAGCCGAAAAGGCTATTACCTGAGAGGCCTGCGCCAGCTCGAACCCACGGGCTTTCTGGAGGAAAAGCACGCCCCATCCGGCTATGGCGTATTTGGTGATGTAGATGAATGCGCTCGAGAGTGCGATGACCCATATTCCCGGATGTTTCAGCACCATTTTCTGAAGCTCGCGGGTAGGCATCCTGTCTTCTTTTGTAAGAGCCTCACCTGATATCTGCTGGATCGACGGAAGTCCCTTGCTTTCAGGCGTATCCGAGACAAAAAGCAGAATGATCGCGGCACCTATGAGACCAGCAAGGGCGGCCATTATGAAACCGGACTGCCAACCCAGCCAGCCCACCACGACAGCAAGTATGTTATACGATATGAACTCGCCTATATACGGGCTTGAACTGAAGAGACTGTAATAGGAGCCGCGCTTGGCCTGGGGGAACCAGCGCGAGAGGCTTATGACCCCGGGAGCCGATCCCATCGACTGCATCCATCCGTTTATGCCCCAGAGCACGGCGAAGCATATGAAAATGACGGCTGTCGGAAGCATGCCTTTGACAAATCCGAGAGCGCCCATAAGGAGGTTGATCACCGCCGAGATGAAAAGTCCCGTCGCCATGAAACGGCGGACGTTGCAGTAGTCGGCGATGAAGCCGTTCATGAATTTTCCTATAGCATATACGAAAAGAAGGGCCGATCCCACAAGACCCAGTTCTCCGGCCGAAAGTATGCCGTCATCGATAAGGGGCTGCTTCACCACATTTATGCTCATACGGCACACATAATAGAGGCTGTATGCTATGGTCACACCCCAGAAAGTCCTGTTTCTCAAAGACTTGTAAACGCCGTCCACATCTCCTTCCGGCACTTTTCCAGCCGACGGCTTGCTTATTCTGAAATAAGAGTAAAGACTCATTCCCGATGTTTAAGTTCCTAATACGCCCTGTTTTTTCGGGCCTAATCCGGACAAAGTTAGAAAAGAAAGGCAAATTTTACTAAATTCGCATTGTGTTTTTAGAGAGAGCATCGAAAATGAAAAGATTTACAGCGATCATTGCAGCGATAATCATCGCAGTCGCATCAAGCGCACAGACGCCGAAAAATGTGTCATACACATTCACCGAGGCTTCGGACCTCAACCTTATCGGAAAGATCATCGACACTCCGAACCCATACCACAGGGTTGACACCGTAAAGTACAAGGGCTTCACCAAAGGAGAGAACAGCCAGGTCCGCAGTTCGGCCGGACTGGCAGTGCTTTTCAAGACCAATTCATCCGTAATCACCGTCCTTACCGAATACGGATACATGAACAAGGGCGTCAACACCATGGGTGTGTCCTTAAGAGGCTATGACCTTTACATAAAGAAGGACGGAGAATGGCTCTACGCGGCCTCCAAGGCCAATGGCTCAGGCAAGGAAGATGAGAATCTGGTGCTGATCAAGGACATGGACGGATCCATGAAGGAATGCATGCTCTACCTCCCTATCTACAGCGAAGAGTATTCAGTTAAGATCGGAGTACAGGAAGGAGCTGTCATTGAAGCCATCGAGTCTCCGTTCCGCCACAGGATCGGAATCTTCGGTTCGAGCTACACCCAGGGCATCAGCACAAGCCGTCCTGGCATGAGCTATCCGATGCAGCTGATGCGTATGACAGGACTTCAGTTCCTCAGCCTCGGATGCAGCGGAAACTGCAAGATGCAGCCTTATTTCGCAGATGTGCTCTGCGATGCCGATGTGGATGCATTCGTATTCGACTGCTTCTCGAACCCTGATGCAAAGATGATCGAGGAAAGGCTCTTCCCGTTCATCGAGAAGATCCAGGCAGCACACCCGGGCAAGCCGCTCATATTCCAGCAGACAATCTACCGCGAGGGACGCAACTTCAGCCAGAGCGTCGAGGCGAAGGAAAGCGCGAAACAGGCTATGGCAGAGAAGCTTATGAAGGAAGCGGTAAAGAAGTATGATGATGTGTATTTCATACAGACAAACGCCACCGACGAGATGCACTCGACATCAGTCGACGGCATCCATCCTTCCGACTACGGCTACACCCTCTGGGCGCAGTCGATCCGTAAGCCGATCCTGAAAATCCTGAAGAAATACGGGATCAGATAGTCAGACAAGCACCGTCTTCCGATATCTGACGGAGAGATAGACCGTGCGGGCGAGGAGGTGGGCGAAATAGGCAGCCATGAGGAGATGTATGGGCTGGACGAACCTGTTCAGGAAAAGGGTTCCGGCAAACCATACCCCTGCAAAGCCGACGACGGCCCAGAGCATGGAGTTGCGGATGGCCTTGGATGCTGTAGCGCCGATGTATATTCCGTCCCATGTAAAGGCCGCACAGCCGATCACAGGCATCAGGAGCAGCCATGGAAGATATTCCTTCGAAGCTTCCACAACCGTCGGATCGGAGGTCATCATCCTCAACAGAGGCACGCCGGCGAACTGGTATATTCCCATGAATATCACCGCTATACCCATGCTCCAGACAAAGGTCCATTTCACGGTCTGACGTAGCATGACCCCATCCTTTGCACCGATGTATTTTCCTGTCATGGCCTCGCCTGCGTATGCGAATCCGTCGGTGAAGTATGAGAATATCATCAGCAGCTTCATCATTATCGAGCTGACGGCAAGAAGAAGGTCTCCATAGCGGGCGGAGATCACGGTAAAGCCGATATAGATCGCGATGAAGCAGAGGGACCGCACGAAAAGGTCCGTATTCATGACGAAGAAACGGCGGGTTTCACTACCCTTGAACACATCCTTCAGATCGGCCCTGCAGAGGGTTGAAACAGTGTTTTTCCGATATTTGAGCAACAGCAGAAGAACTGCCGTAAGGAGTCCCGAATATTGAGCGACGACCGTTCCTGCAGCGATTCCGGCAAAACCCATTCCCTCATAGCCGATGGCGCCTACTCCGAGAGCGAGCACAAAACTCATAAGCACATTCATGCCGTTCACGACCAGATCCGTGATCATCGGGCTGACGCTGTCCTGCATGCCGATGAACCATCCTTTGAAGGCCATCAGACTCAATGTCGCCGGCGCTGCCCATATGCGTATGAAGAAATAGCGGGACGCCAGCTCCTGCACCTCCGGAGTACAGTCGACGACAAGGAAAGCGGCCTTGACGAATATCCATTGGATGGCGATCAGGGCAAAGGCGCATGCCATAGCGATTCCGACCGCTCTGGTGAATATCCTCGCACATTCCTTCCTGTCCCCTCTTCCGAATGCCTGGGCTGTCAGTCCGCCGGTGCCGACGCGCAGAAAGCCGAAATTCCAGTAGAGCAGGTCGAAGAGCATGGTACCGATGGCGATGCCTCCGATCATGGTCGCCGCCTGAGTGTCAAGATGGCCGGCCACGGCAATGTCCACCATTCCTACGATAGGGACGGTGATGTTGGCCAGAATGCTAGGAATGGCCAGTTTCAGTATTTCCTTGTTGATTGCTTTCATAACGTCATCCCCGGCTCTTTTATAACGTCATCCCGGCTCTTTCATAACGTCATCCCCGGCTTGACCGGGGATCTCCTACCTGTATTTACCCTCTTCATCCAGCATTCCCAGATATGACGAATACCTGTCGTAGCTGATCTCCCCTGCTTCGACAGCCTCCTTCACGGCACATCCGGGCTCATGGGTATGGGTACACGGAGTGAAGCGGCAGCCTTCCGATGCCTTCAGCATTTCAGGGAAATAAAGGGCGATCTCCTCTTTCTTCAGGTCCACAAGGCCGAAGCCGCGGAGGCCCGGAGTGTCGACTATGAAGCCTTTGGATCCCTCGTCAGACTCGGCATGACAGGCAGTAAGGGCGTACATTTCGTAGAATGTGGTCGTATGCTTGCCTTGAAGATGGACATCCGAAATCTCTCCGACCCTCGGATTGAGCGACGGGTCAAGCGCCTTTATGAGCGATGACTTGCCGACTCCGGAAACTCCCGAAAACAGGGACACATGGCCCTTGCAGGCCTCTCTGAGGGCATCTATGCCCTCCCCTGTCAACGCAGAAACCTCCATCACGGGATAGCCCGCACCCTCATAGATCTCGTGGAATGCCTCAAGCATTTCCTTATGCGACTCGCGGTAAAGGTCGACCTTGTTCAGGACGATGGTTACCGGTACATTATACACCTCGCATGTCACGAGGATACGGTCGAGGAACGGCAGCTTGATCTCGGGATAATCGATGGTTGCGATGATGAACGCACGGTCAAGGTTGGCCGCTATGATATGGGACTGGCGGGAAAGGTTGGTGGACTTGCGGATGATGTAGTTCCTGCGAGGTTCCACAGAAGTGATGACAGCGGCATTCTCCGGAGTAACAAAGGCCGTGAGTTCCTGCTCCGAAGTACCATCCGGCACCTCTGCCTCGAAATTCACGACATCGCCCACAGCCACCGGGTTCGTAGCCGTGCTTCCCTTGAGCCTTATCTTTCCTCTGAGCACTGCCGGGAAAAGATCCCATTGAGGCAATCTGGAGAGCAGATAATGGCTTCCTGTATGTTTTACAACAGTCGCCTGTCCTTTAATCGTCATATCCGTATCATTGTTTGAAATGCAAAGATAAAGAATTTCCGTTTTTATCATTATCTTTGTGGAGATATAGACAGCATTATTATGATTCAGGAAAACCGTATTGACTCTGCTCTGAAGGAACTGTTCGACAATCTGACATTCACAGACGAGCCTGCAGGATTGTATGATCCTTTGAGATACATGATGGAGATCGGAGGGAAGCGTATCCGTCCGAGACTCTGCCTCACGACCTATGCATTGTACAAGGATGATTTCTGCAAGGAGATACTCTCGCCCGCAGCGGCTCTCGAGGTGTTCCACAGCTTCACGCTTATCCATGACGATATCATGGACAAGGCGGACGTAAGGCGCGGAGTGCCGACGGTTTACCGCAAATGGGACGAGAATACAGCCATCCTTTCGGGAGATGTGATGTCCATCGAGAGCTACAAGCTGATTGCAAAAGCGCCGGCAGAAGTGCTTCCGGAGGCTCTTGAGCTGTTTTCGAAGACAGCAGCGGAGGTCTGCGAGGGGCAGCAGTATGATATGGATTTCGAGGACGTGGAATGTGTCCCGATGTCCGATTACATGAAGATGATCGGGCTCAAGACGGCTGTGCTTATAGCCTGTGCGGCAAAGATGGGAGCGATCGTAGCCGGAGCATCAGCAGAGGACTGCGACCTGCTTTACAGATATGGATATGACCTCGGCCTGGCTTTTCAGATCGCGGATGACTGGCTCGATACATACGGAGATCCGGCAGTGTTCGGAAAGGCGATCGGCGGAGACATCGTGAACAACAAGAAGAGCTGGCTCATGACCCGTGCATTCGAGGTCGCTGGAGGACGTCGTGAGGAGCTGGTTGCGGCCATGACCATGCCGGTCGGAACTGACGGGGAGAAGGAAGCGAAGATCGCCGCTGTAAAGGAAATCTACGGAGCCCTCAATGTCGGCGAAGAGGCCAAGAACGAGATCACAAGGCTTCATGCCCAGGCCCTTTCTCATGCAGCCGCCCTCAATCTGCAGCCTGAAGCATATGCGCTGCTGGAAAATTACGCGAAGAAACTTATTGGAAGAACGAAATAATGGAAAAGATCCTTCGCTTTGCTCAGGATGACAGTAAAAGTCATGTGAACGAAAAATGTCATGTTGAACGAAAAATGTCATGTTGAACGAAGTGAAACATCTTTACAGACACATATGGAAAAAAAGAAACTAGAGATAATGGCACCTGCAGGTAACTTTGAGTGCCTGCACGCAGCTATCCAGGGAGGAGCGGACTCGGTATATTTCGGAGTCGAGAAACTTAACATGCGCTCGCATTCGGCCAACAACTTCAAGATGACCGACCTGCAGGAGATTGTGCGCATATGCTCCGGATTCGGAGTCAAGACCTATCTGACCCTCAACATCGCACTCTTCGGAGAGGATCTTGAGGACATGAAGCGCACACTGGATGCGGCCAAGGCTGCGGGAATTACAGCCGTGATCGCTTCAGACATGGCGGCCATCATATATGCCCGCCAGATAGGCGTGGAGGTGCATATATCCACACAGCTCAGCATCTCCAATGCAGAAGCTCTCAGATTCTACGCGCAGTTTGCCGACGTCATCGTGCTGGCCCGCGAGCTCAATCTCGGACAGGTCAAGGACATCAAGGCCATCATCGACAGAGACCAGATCTGCGGACCTTCGGGACGACTTGTCGAGATCGAGATGTTCGCCCACGGAGCGCTCTGCATGGCCATTTCAGGCAAGTGCTACCTCAGCCTGCATGAGTACGGGGCATCAGCCAACCGCGGTTCATGCTACCAGCTCTGCCGCCGCGCATACAAGGTCGAGGACAGGGAGACCGGAATGCAGCTGGAGATAGACAACAAATACATAATGTCTCCTAAGGACCTCTGTACCATCGAGTTCATGGACAAGATCATCGACGCGGGAGTGACCGTGTTCAAGATAGAGGGACGCGCCCGTTCGGCTGAGTATGTAAAGCGAGTGGCGTCATGCTACCGCCGCGCGGCTGACGCTGTCTGCGACGGCACATACACTCCGGAGCTCGGAGCATCATTCAAGGCAGAGCTCGAGGAAGTGTTCAACAGAGGATTCTGGGACGGTTACTACCAGGGAGCGCGCCTCGGCGAGTGGTGCGACGTATACGGAAGCACCGCCACACGTAAGAAGGCATACTGCGGCAAGATCACCAACTGGTTCGGAAAGCTCGGAGTGGCGGAGATTCTTGTGGAGTCATATTCATTGAAGGTCGGAGACAAGATTCTCATCATAGGTCCGACATCAGGCTGCGTGGAATACACCGTTCCTGAGATCCGAGTAGACCTGAAACCTGTCCAGGAAGCTGCCAAAGGCACATATTGCTCGATCCCGATCGACTGGAGCAAGGTCGTTCCGGGTGCACGTGAAGAGGCCCTCAGTCTCTGCGGCGACGGCTGCAGCGAGCAGGCCTGCCGCGCCATCGAGGAGACCCGCCTGCGCCGCAGCGACAAGGTCTACATCTGGCCGGAAGTCTAGGATATCAATCGGATTTGAAATACCCGTCTGTGGCTCAGGAAGCAGAAATAAAGGGAAATACTTCCTTCACCCACAGGCGGTTTTATATGCCCCCATCCGTAAAATGACCGGATTTACGGACAGCAGTGCCAGATTTGGATAGCCCATCCGTAAAACAGGCTGATTTACGGACAACGGTCCTATATTGTGGTATCCCATCCTTAAAATGGGCATTTTTACGGACGGAAGGGAAAACATCATAGCTAAAGGATTGTTATTCCGAATATTAAGTCTATCTTTGCCCTATCTTTGAACTGTTCTGGTTCGCCATCCACGATCAAATGGCAGCAAAATGAAAACTTATTCGACATTTGATTATGGAAACAATGGAAATCATTTATCTAAACGTGAAGACTGTACCGGCATTTGACACCGAGTCAAATATGCCACACACAGCTTACACGGTATTCTGCCAGCAGAGAGATGGCTCTGCAATTGCTTCAGCATGGACATTGCGGGATGCTATCCAGTTATTCAGACATATATACAATGTCAAAGAAGAAGCTGTCATCAAGTTGAGACGTCCTTTCAGACCGCAACATTTCAGAAAGTAAGCAAAATCATATGTGGACATTTGCAGAAAAGGAAAGGGAGTGTGAGAGATTATTTGAGAAGTCCGGATCATCACATTCGAGCTGATGAGCAATCATATTCATATGATATTGAACGGGGAATCTGATGAATGTCTGGAACTTTTCGGGAGATTCAAGGCACGTCTCCGGAGAATCCTCAAAACGAATGGAAGGGTTATCAATTGGGAAGCATTCAAGGCAGACATACTGCCTATCGAAACTCTGAATGCTCTCCGGAATGAGATCATTTATGTTAACCGCAATGCGTTTGTCGCTAATCCTCAATTTACCCCTTTCAGCTACCCATGGGGCGGCGGATGTGCATTCTTCCTGCCATGCCTTAATCTTTTGCCTGTCAGATCTTTAAAAGAAGTGGGATTCAACAAGGCACGTGAACTGACTCATTTCCGGGAGATCAGGTTGATTGAGGATCTGAAGTTCTTTGGGGACATTGCTTTCATACCCTCCTTCTGCAGAACCGACATTGGAGAAAGCATGTTCAGAGATGCGCGAAGCTACTTCAACTCATTGACACGCAATGCTGAAGCCTTCAGCCAGGTTGCTCAAAGATTAAAGGATTCCGTGTTTCTTACTGATGAAGAAATGTATGCCACCGCTGCCATGTATGCAGAAAAGACTTATGGCAACAGACAGCTTTCACTTCTGAACCCGGAACAGAAGATCCATATCTCCAAGGAACTGCATTTCAAATATAACGCATCCAATCAGCAGATCAGACGTCTCCTGAAACTTGACATCGGCATTCTTAATGAACTTTTCCCGTAACAATCATCCTGACTATCCGTAAAATGACCGGATTTACGGACAGCAGTGCCAGATTTGGATAGTCCATCCGTAAAACAGGCTGATTTACGGACAATGGTCCTATATTGTGGTATCCCATCCGTAAAACAGCCAATATTACGGATGGAAGAGTCAGAATTTTGTATATTTGAAGATTCATATACAAACAACTCTTTATGAACCATCTGCTGAAAGAATTCCTCAAGAATGAGGTCGCTCCTATGATGAAGGGACTGGGATACCGCAAATCTGGAGAATATTTCTACCGGATAGAGAAACATTTTACCTTTACCATCCATTTCTTCAGGCCTCCAATGACAGGAAGAGCTAATGAGTTCATCATTAATATCGGAATCTTTTCTTCTGCCCTAGGAGAATTCCACGGATACCGCAGAGACAGAAAGGATGCTGCGGATATGCACCATTCGCATTATATTGAGCATCAACACAATATAACAAGGCACAAAGACCGGGAGAGGTTTGAGATCATAGAAGACGACATCTTCTCGCTTGGCATCACTGTCCGCGAGATATTGGTTGAGATTGACAGATTTTTCCAGTCTGTCAAGGACGAAGATGCATTCCTGGAACATCTGCTCGAAAACGGATGTGGGTTGGGCAGTTTCTTCCCGGATATGGTCGTGAAATATGCTTTGCTGACCCAGAGATGGGAATATGCAGAAGAACTGATAAAAAGGGAACAGGGAAGAAGGGATGAGTGGACTTACTCACCTCTGCTGATGGAGAAGTACAAGGAATTATGCCATAAGGATTCCGGCCATAGGGCATTCGACGTTTCTTGGGATAAGAAACTTCTGGGCAACCGTGCCGCACCGCAAGGTCTCAAGATTCTGAATGAAAATCTTGAAGGACAGCTTGATTATGAAGACTTTTCGTGGGATTTCATGCTGGCATATTATGCCCGTCCGGGAATGGTTGCGGCTGTAAGCGGAAAGGTCCGCAAGATTCTTGAAGATCTGAATGTCTCAAAGGACGAATACACGCTGAAGCCTGTCCGGATCCTTGGAAGAGAAGAGTCATACTACCTCCTCTTCATACATTCAATTCCTCATACCGAAATAGATTTCTCGAAATCATTATACAAAGGAAACGGAGAGACTTACAGGAAATTTTCATCATATTCCGAATATATGAAGAAAGAGGATTTCGCCATCATCAGATATCCGGTGCTTCCGAAAAAATATGAAAAACGTGACCTGATCTGCATACAGAACTGTGTCGAATATTATATGTCAGCACGTCTTGTCAAGGCATTTCAGGAATCGGGTGTTAAAGGAATAGAATTTTCCCCTACAAGCAGCCTGATGTTTATCTAGACAAAGAGTTCCCGGAGGACTTTGAGGGAATTGACATTGACGGCGGATTCGGTGTGGAATTCGATGTAGCGGAGGATTTCTTCGGCGATCTCGTTGCGGACCTGGCCGTTGAGAGGGATGAGCATGGATTCGGCAAACGGCAAGGACATGAATTTCTCTACTACCGGGTAGTGATCACCGACAAAAGGCATGAGATCCTGGGCTTCAGGGCTGAAGCCGAGAGCAACCGCAAGCTCGAGGAGGAAGCGGATATGGAAATTGCTGAAATCGGTCTGGATCGCATCCAGCATGAGGATGTTCCTTTCACACCATTCGAAGAGACCCTGTTCCGAGGCTCCGTCCTTGACCACGCGATAAAGCACTTCGCTCATGAACATGGTCATGGAATTCTTGAACATGTTGCTGCGGATCCCGAGGAGAGGGTGGCGGGCGATCAGGTTCCTGGCTGTGAACAATGTGGATTTGTTGGTCTCGATGATATCGGCCTCCAGCATGTTCAGAGGCAGGAAAAGCGACATCGTGGATTTCTTTCCCGCTCCCTTTACAAGAAAGCTTCGCCGCCCATATTCCCTGCTCAGGGTATGGACGACGAGCGAATTCTCACCGAACTTGGTGGTATGGAGAACTATGAGTTCGGTGTTTTGGGTCATACTATTCGGTTTAAAGATCCTTCGCTTCGCTCAGGATGACAGGGAAAAAAAGGATGACACGGAAAAAAGGATGACAGTGTATCATGCACGGTCTTTCAGCCATTCCGCCATTGCGCGGAGGGCCTTGCCTCTGTGGGAGATGGCGTTCTTCTCGTCTTCAGAGATGTCGGCAAGAGTCAGTCCCGGGAACTCGTCCGCGATGAAGATCGGGTCGTAGCCGAAGCCGCCGTTACCTGATTTCTCGCGTGCGATCACACCCTCGAGAGTGCCCTCAAACATCTTCTTTTCCCCATTGATTATCAATGTAATGACACTCTTGAAACGTGCCCTTCTGGACACCTTCTTTGTCTTCAGACCGAGAGATTCTGCCATTCTGGCTTCACCTTCAAGGACTTCGAGTTCATACAGGACCTTATCCATGTTCTTGTTGAAGTCCTTGTCATCTCCGGCATATCGTGCCGTATATACTCCGGGAGCGCCTCCAAGTGCATCCACTTCGAGTCCCGTATCATCTGCAAAACAGTCGCATCCGACCTTGTCATAGAGGTACATGGCCTTCTGCAACGAATTGGCCACCAATGTCTTTCCGGTCTCCGGAATATCCTCGGTGATGCCTACCTGTGCGAGGGAAACGAGCTCAAAGCCCTCACCTAAAATCTCTGATGCTTCACGCAGTTTGCCTACATTGCCCGTTGCAAAAACTAATTTCATCATAACTGCTGTTATCTTTACTACTAAAAACCGCTGCAAAGGTATAAATAATTTCGTATTTTTGTGGCACCATATGTGCGTTGACACATATGACAATCCGAATATGAAACGAAACATTATATCCATCTTCATGGCTTGCGCCATGTTTTTTGCGGCATTTCATGCCTCTTATGCCCAGTCGCAGAGCTTCAAGCTCGGCCATTGGGCCGAAATCCAGAATTCCATTCTCAAGGAACTGAACCGCTCATATGTCGACTCCCTTCCTCTTGACAGGATCATGAGGGCCGGCGTGGACGCTATGCTCGAAGAGCTGGATCCTTATACAATTTATGTTCCCGAAGAGGAGAATGAGGACTTCCAGATGTTCCTTTCCAAGACATACGGAGGCATCGGAGCCATCATCCACAAGAAGAAGGACGAGAATGTGATCATCAATGAGCCATATGCCGGCTCACCTGCACAGAAGTACGGCCTTCAGTGCGGCGACGAGATAATCGAGATCGACGGAGTGCCGACCAAGGGTCTTGAGACCAAGGAGAGCAGCGACAGGATGAAGGGAAAGCCTGGAACGACTGTCACATTCAAGATCAAGAAGGTCCGTACAGGAGATACTCTTGATATCCAGGTCGTGCGCGAACGCATCCATTTCCCTGACATCGAATATGCGGGAATGCTTGACGACACTACCGGCTACATCCTCCAGACCGGATTTACCGACAATGTATCATCAGAGCTCCGTGCCGCATTCCTTGACCTCAAGAAGCAGGGTATGAAGCGTCTTGTCCTCGACCTTCGCGGCAACGGAGGCGGACTCATGGGCGAGGCCATCAACATCGTCTCCCTCTTTGTTCCGAAGGGCTCCCTCGTGGTATCTTCGAAGGGCAATACAGAGGATTCCCTCAAGGAGTTCAGGACCACTACCGAGCCTGTCGACACCGAGATCCCTATCATCGTAATGATCGATTCAGGATCGGCCTCATCTTCAGAAATCGTGGCTGGAGCGCTTCAGGACATGGACAGGGCCGTCATCAAGGGCAAGCGAAGCTATGGAAAGGGCCTCGTGCAGTCGATCAAGCCTCTGCCTTTCAACGGCCAGCTCAAGGTGACCACAGCAAAGTATTACACTCCTAGCGGACGCTGCGTCCAGGCCATCGACTATGCCCACAGGAACGAGGACGGAAGCGTCGGACATATTCCGGATTCATTGACCCGTGAGTTCAAGACTGCCAGCGGAAGGATCGTGAAGGACGGCGGCGGAATCACCCCTGACGTCGAGATCGACTCAAAAGACTACAGCCGCCTCGTATACGCCCTTGTCCTCGGCGGTGTCATCGACCAGTATACGATCGACTACGCACGCAGACATGAAAGCATACCGGCTGTGGAAGACTTCCATTTCAGCGACAAGGATTTCGAGGATTTCATCAGGTTTGCAAAGACCCAGGAATTCGACTACAGAAGCAGTGCGAAGACCCTCTACGACCAGATGAAGAAGGAGCTCGAAAAAGACGGCCTTGCAGAGTCGATGAGCGAGGAGCTCAAGGCTCTCGAGAAGGCGCTTGAGATGGACAAGGAAAGGTTCATCCGCCTGAAGAAGGACGAGATCATCCCATTCATCGAGGAGGAGCTGGCGACCCGCTACTGGTTCCAGTCGGAGGCAGTGAAGGTACGTCTGCGCTATGACGATCAGCTGAAGAAGGCACTATGATAGCATTATTTGACCTTGACGGTGTTATAACAGACACCGAATTCCAATACAGCCTGTTCTGGAACAGGATGGGCAAGGATTATCTCGGGCTCGAGGATTTCGGCAAGACGATAAAGGGCCAGACCCTTTTCCAGATCTTCGGGAAGTATTATGACGGCATGCTGAAGGAGCAGGCCGAGATCGTGGAGCAGCTCGACGAGTTCGAGAGGAACATGAGCTACGAATACATCCCGGGAGTGCATGAGTTCATGACCGGACTGAAGGAGGCAGGAGTGCCGATGGCCATCGTGACGAGTTCCAATGAACCGAAGATGAAGAATGTACGGAAGACCCATCCGGAGCTTTGGGAGCTTGCGGATGCTGTCCTTACAAGCGAACATTTCTCTAGATCAAAGCCGGATCCGGAATGTTTCCTCAAAGGCATGGAAATCCTCGGAGGCACCCCTGAAGACACATATGTATTCGAAGATTCCCTTCATGGAATCAACGCAGGACGCGCTTCAGGTGCACATGTCATAGGTCTCGCCACAACAAATCCGCGCGAGACTATCGAACCTCTCTGCGAGACCGTAATTGACAACTTCATCGGATTCTCACTGAATTGTATCGTGTAACGTATCTTACTGACGTTCAAGAATTTAGCTGGCTATTGATGGGAGAAATCGCCCACCAATAGCCAGCTAAAATATTATAAATCAACAGATTACCAAACACGCCAGGTCCTAAGGGACTGCAGGTGAGACGATCTGCAGTCCCTTAGGACGTGAAATTCTATTTCAGATAAGATTTGAGTGCATCGACATAACTCTCGAAGGCCTGGAGACCGACGGGAGTGATGCGGCAGAGAGTACGGGGCTTCTTGCCCTCGAAAGTCTTCTCTACAAGGATGTAACCAGCTGCCGAGAGCTTGTCCAGCTGGACGCTCAGATTGCCGGCTGTAGCCTGCGTGTTCTCCCTGAGGTAGACGAAATCCGCCTCCTCAAGCTCCACAAGCAATGACATTACTGCCAGGCGCAGCTCGGAATGAAGTAACGGGTCCAGTTTCTTGAACATATCTCTAATGCTTCTTACGGTTCATCATTATGCCCGGCAGAATGAGCGACACGATTGAAGCCACAGCAAAAATCGCAGTCGCATCAGCTGTCTTCAAAAGCAGGAAAGCGGCAACGCCACCTATACCTGTAATGAATCCTCCAGCCATGATACAGCCGTTCTTGAGCACCATTCCGGTCATGGCTGTACCATATCCGAGCAAAGCCATGGTAATGGCTCCGATATGCTCCGGAGCTATAAATATCAATGCCAGGGCAATCACGACTGCAAAGATACCATAAGAAATCCATATCTGGCCTATGGTTTCATTGACAAAATTCTTTGCGCCCTTCACGCATTTGTCCTTGAGACAGAAATGCGACAAAGGCCAGCCTACGACAGGGATTCCGAACCACAGGAAATTCCACATAAGGTTTCCGGTAGCCCTGAGCAGCAACCAGATAACGATAGAGAATACAAGGACAATAACTCCCCATAAAACCATAGGTGCTCCGGCATCCTTTTCAAAATCTCTTCTGCTTTTTGCAATCGCATCACTGATGACCTGAAGACTCTTTTCAGGCGTCATTTCTTTAGTTTCCATTTTCAACTCATTAAAAATTAAACATTTCCGGCTTCATCACTCCCCTTCCGGACGGGAAGATCCGAAGCATTGTCCCGCGATGACAATGCAAATATAAACAAGTTTATTTTATAAACCAACTATTTTTCAGTCAGAAGAAGGGATTTTATGTAGGAATCCTGCGGCGTACAGTTCTCGAAACGGGATGCTTCGATGAAATCAAGCATGGCCTTACGGGCAATTTCCTGGTCTGGACGTGCTGCACGTATTTCGGAGAATGTAGAGCGCGGGGCCTCGGAGAATCCGACCACCTTGTCCCAGTTTTCCGGAGGTGTGATGCCGCTGAAACATGAATTCCGGATCTTCTTGTATGGCCAGAAAGTATAGCCGATATTGGCCTCGATCATGGTCCTGCAGAATGTCTCCTGCCATTCATCCGTATTATGGCCGATCTCTCCCATGTACATAGGAAGTCCGGTGCTGTCCCTGAATTCGATGAAATTCATGATTGCCGGACGTATAGGATCGCCGCCATAGCGGTGGCATGTCCACATGAGCTTATCATCATATGTCCAATCCTTGAACGGCTTGAAATTGCCGTTCCATTGCGGAGCACCGAGAAGGATAATATGATTGGTGTCGACCTCACGGATAGCGGCGACCACCCTTTTATGAAGCGGTTCGAGTTTCTCGTTGAGTTCGTCCATATTGTCAAAATACGGCGCGATCGGCTCGTTTATAAGGTCATATCCGAGGATGACAGGTTCATTCTTATAATAGTCGGCAATCTCTCTCCATATATCGCAGAAAAGCTGCTGCGAGGCCTCGCTTTCGAGAAGCCATGGATAGCCATAGCTGTCGTCGATATTGTCTCCGGTCTGACCGCCAGGGGCATCATGCATGTCAAGAATCACGTACAATCCGAATTCACGGCACCACCCGATGACATCGTCAAGCCTCTTGAAACCATCCTGCCGTGACTTCAGTCCCATGTAATCTTCATCGGTGAAGAGCTTGTAATGGAAAGGAACACGGATGGTATTGGATCCGGTAGATGCGATGAATTCAATGTCCTCACGAGTGATGTAATTGTCCTTGAAGAGTTTCCAGAACTCATCCGTAAAGTCAGGACCGACAAGCTCGCGGAACATCTGGTCGATCATGCCGGCGGAATTGGTCTTGCTGAATCCGAACATATAGCCTTCCGGATTGAGCCAGTTGCCGAGATTCGTGCCCTTGATGAAGAACCTGGATCCGTCAGGAGCCACAAGGTCAGTCCCGTCGATACGGATAAAGTCTTCCGGAGTCACATCTGCATGAGGGACGCATCCTGACAAAGCCACGGAAGCCAGGATACCGATAATGATGTTTCTTATTTTCATGATGTTATAGTTTAATGTTATTGTCCATTATAAGATTGGCCCTACCTTCACAGGCAAGGCCAATCTGTTTCTAACCAATTGTCATAACTAACCACGTATCATTACAGATCATTTATAGCACCGTCAAGCCAATAAAGCCTGTCGGTATAAAAGTCTATCAGATAATCCACTTCCTTCTCATATGAACCGAGAGACGGGAACATCACCCAGTCCACAGACTCACGGATGTTCCAACGCTGGAAATTCCTTTTCTGTGCCTGATCGAGATAAAGAGCCTGTTCCTTTATGAAATCCGGAATCTTCTCGAACTCTGGCATAAGAGCATCCCAACGGGACTTCAGCTTGATCAGGAAGGCAGGATCCCTCATCATCAGATTGATCCAGTTGTCACCCGGGGTGCAGTTGGAAGCAAAATCCTTGATGAAGAAATTCTGCGGGCCGTTCCCCACTCTCCAGTCGAAATATCCGCAGTTTCCGAGGGTCAGGTCAAAGTCCCAAAGATGATACATCTCAAGTTTCTTGCCCTGTTCCTTGGTCAGGAAAGTGCTTTTACGGAAGTTTCCGTCCACATTCTTGGTCAATTCCTGCACGATATAATAATTAATAAAGGAATCTACATCGACATAGTCCTCATATGCAGCGACATCATCGCTGTACAATGCCTTCTCGAAGTCATTGAAGAGCTGTCTTACATAATCGAACTGCTCCGGTGTAGGCACTTCTGGTTCAGAGAACATCATCGGAACGCCCATGCTTGTCTTCCATACCGTAGTCTCGTCCTGATTCTCCTCTATCTCGAAATAGAAATCGGTTTTCTTATCAATTGCGACTCGGGATGACGAAACCTTCTTATGCTCGCATAAAGTGTAGACTCCTTGATATTCATTATTAAGATAGACCTCCACGCTATGCATCTTCGGAGTCCAGCTGAAACCGCATATTTCAGAAAGCTTCATAGCGACGACGTTGCGAAGGAGCGTCCTGTCTGCATAATTCGCCAGCAATGCCCATTCCTTATCTGCCGGCATGCCGAGTATCTCTGCCTTCTCATCGAGTTTGACTTTCCAAGGCTTTTTCGGCCATCCCCATGTGGAATTGCCTCGACCCCTAATGCCCATCGGAGCGGAGAGCTCCTCAACATCACTATAAAGTTTTCCCGGATCGGAGATTGTGATTGTACCTCTGACGTAATTGGTCTTGTCATAAATCCCGGCTCCACCGGCAGTCTCAATACGCACGACAGGAATGTTCTGCCTGCGGGCCAGCTCTTCCTCTTCAGCCAGGTCATCATCACTGACAACACTAGGGAAGACAAGATGCTGACGGTTGCTCAGATACATATGAAGCGTCTTCCTGTCATAATAACAATACACCGGGAATGCATCCTCGTCTGAAACAGAAGAATCGGCCCTGATACTTAATATCCTTTCTCCGACCTGCCACCAGTCTCCTGAAACCGTCACTTCCTTCGGCGCTGAAGCGGTACAGTCATGGATAAGAATAGCGCTGTCAAAGATCGTAAGCTTCGAATTGTCTGAAAAGGTTATGACACAGCAGGCCGGCTTATGCTCGGCTGACTTATATACCATTCCGGCATCATATGCCTGCAGAAGTTCCCTATATCCTCTAGGCTGCTCCTTTTCAGACACAGTTTCCTTCTCCCCACATCCTGCCAGGCAGATTATGGAGGTAAGAAAAGCCGAAGCCAGAAAAGAACGCAGTCTGTACATAATCTTTAAAGAACTGCAAATCCTACAGGTTCACCACTTGCAGAATCACCTGCAACCCAAAGCTTGAAATCACCCGGTTCAACGACATGTTCCATATCTATGTTCCAGAAAGCAAGTTCAGCTACCGGAAGATCGAATGTGACTGTCCTGGTCTCGCCCGGAGCCAATGTAACCCTCTGGAATCCCTTGAGTTCCTTGACAGGACGGACAACCGAACCGACAAGGTCCTGGACATAAAGCTGTGCCACTTCTGTACCCTCACGATCACCGGTATTCTTGAGCTCGAAGCTTACGGTTATTACATCACTCCTTCCGTATTCAGCCTTGTCAAGCACAGGATTTCCATACTTGAAGGTAGTGTACGAAAGACCGTATCCGAACGGGAAGAGAGGGCCGTATCCCGTATCAAGATAATATGATGTACATCCGAGTGATGTCTGTCCTGCAGCGATAGGAATATCGTTCAGAAGAGTCTCGGTACCATTGCATGGACGGCCTGAATTGTTGTGGTTGTAATAGAACGGAGCCTGTCCGGCATCGCGGAGGAAGGTCATAGGAAGCTTTCCTGACGGAACCGCCTTACCCTTGATGAGGTCAGCGATCGCAGGTCCACCCATTGTTCCCGGATGGAATGAATAGAGCATTGCATCGCAGTTCTCAAGGTCACGCTCGATGGTAAGAGGACGTCCGGCCATCACTACGACAACAACCGGCTTTCCAGCCTTTGCCACCTCGGCGATAAGTTCGCTCTGGGCTCCCTGAAGGTCAAGGTTCGAGAGAGAATGAGCCTCACCTGAAAGGATAGCCTCTTCACCCACGATCACCACAGCCGCATCAGCCCTTGAAGCCGCGCTGCGGACCTTCGCGAAATCCTTTGTATTCCTGTCGCGGCTGTATGCCAGGCCCGGTTCCCAGATTACATTGTATTCCTCGCGAAGAGCCTCGAGAGGAGTCACGGTATGCTCCTGCTGGCCGTCGAATGCCCATGTACCCATCTGCTCATATGGAGCGTCAGCGAGCGGGCCTGTCACGAGGATGGTCTTCGCCTTGTCGAGAGGAAGCACATCATTGCTGTTCTTGAGAAGGATAGCGGACTCTAATGCGCATTGTTTTGCAGCCTCGAGATGCTCCGGAGCATAATCAACTTTCGCAGACGCAGTCTCATCCACATAAGGGTTTTCAAAAAGTCCGAGATCGAACTTGAGTTTGAGGATATTGCGTACCGCGCGGTCGATTTCCTTCTCCGAAACCTTTCCCTCCTTCACAAGTTCCTCGACATACTGTATGAAGCCATATGACATCATGTCCATGTCCACGCCGGCATTGATCGCCTGTTCGGCCGTATGCTTGAGGTCACGCGAGAATCCATGAGCGATCATCTCACCTGCCGAATTCCAGTCGGTAACGACCATTCCGTCCCATCCCCATTCGTCGCGGAGGATGTTCTTCAGGAGCCATCTGTTTCCGGTCGAAGGGATACCGTCGATCTCATTGAAGGATGTCATGAGAGTCGCGGCTCCGGCCTCTGCGGTAGCCTTGAATGCAGGGAAATATGTATTGCGGAGAGAACGCTCAGAAATCATGGTCGAGTTGTAGTCGCGTCCACCTTCAGCTGCGCCATAACCCACAAAATGCTTGATACATGCAGCCATTGAGGTAGGATCGTTCAAGTCATCACCCTGATAGCCCTTCACCATAGCAACACCCATCTGTACATCGAGGTACGGATCTTCACCTGCACCCTCCGCCACACGGCCCCAACGCGGATCACGTGCGATGTCGAGCATCGGCGAGAATGTCCATTTCACTCCGCTGGCAGTAGCCTCGACTGCAGCAATGCGCGCACCTTTCTCAACGATTGCAGGGTCGAACGTTGCAGCCTGACCGATAGGGATCGGGAAGATGGTCCTGAATCCATGAATGACGTCTCGGCTTACAAGAATCGGAATTCCGAGACGGCTCTCCTCTACTGCAGCACGCTGGACAGCATTGATTTCAGCAGGGTCCACACAATTGAGGATGGAACCCACCTCACCTTTTGCAGCGGTTTCGGCAAGCCATGCACCGCCTGAAAGCTGGTTCATCTGTCCGACCTTCTCACGCAGGGTCATCTGACCGAGAAGTTCCTCAACCTTCCTGTCGGTCCCTGTCTGCGGCTCAGACGAGCAGCCCGCAAGAAGAAGAGCCGCTCCAATGAGGATATTCTTTACAAATCTCTTCATACTCAACAATTTAAAGATCATTTAACTTTCTGAAACACACGTACATATTCTATTTCCATTTCGGCGGGACCCTCATTGAGGGCAGTAATCTGACTGATATCCCAGATACCCGGGAAGTTGCCTCCTACGGCAAGGTTGAGAAGAATGAAATTGTCCTTGCGGAACTCGTTGTCACCGAAGTCCTTGATAGTCATTTCGAAATATGGCTTTGCAGACGGATACGTCTCAAGATCGATATACATCGAGATCTTGTCTTCTGTCCATATGCATGTGAATGTATGGAAATTTCCGTCCTGGACAGAATAGCTGTTGTTGATGTCATGAGCATAATACTGATGACCTGGCGCTCCCCAGTGGCATGCTCCGTTGAGGAAAGTCTCCTGACGGTTGTTGTAGCCGTTCGAGTGTCCCATCTCGAGGATATCGGTCTCGCCGCAGTTCGGCCAGCCCTTCGACTTGAAGTCGTTGCCCATCATCCAGAATGCCGGCCAGAGGCCGTTCGCTGTCTTAGGGAGCTTGATGGAAGCCACAATATATCCATACTTGAAATACACCTTTCCAAGTGTGATAAGACGGGCAGATGTAGCCTTTGAGCCCTGATAATTCTCCTTCCTGGCTGTAATCACCAGCTTGCCGTCACGGACGTCCACGTTTTCCGGACGGTCGGTATAATACTGGAGCTCGGCATTGCCCCATCCATGGCCACCTGTCTCGCAGGTCCAGTTATCGGTATTGAGAGACGGGCCGTCAAACTCGTCGCTCCAGAAGAGCTTATAGCCTTCCGGCACGAACATGGCCTCACCGGTAGAGCTTGTCTGCTGAGTGACAGGGAGTTCTGTCTTCGAAGATGAAGTCCTGAAGGTTATCGTATTATGACGGTCCTCTGTCAGGATATTCTTCTTGAAAGTAACCTTCACCTCGGTCTCGCCTTTCACTCCACCGGTAGGATACACGGTACACCATGAAGGATCGGCAACAGAAGATCCCCAGTCCGAATCCGCTGTCACGGTCACATATGTTTCCTGTTCCTCAAAATCAACCGTCAGCTCTGCAGGAGAGACCTGCACGGTGCCTCCGCTCGGGGTTTCGGTCTGCTCCGGGTCAGTACATGACATTGCCAGGAGGGCAATTGCTAGTATCTTTGATATCATTTTCATCGTCATTTCTGGAATACACGTACGTAATCGATTTCATATGTTGCAGGAAGACAGCTCTCGTCGACACCCATCATTCCTCCCCAGTCGCCGCCCCATGCGAGGTTGAGTTTGAGCTCGAACGGCTTGTTGAAAGGCCATGTGTCTGCATTGCGTCCCTTTGCATAATCATCCGGATTATAGTAGAACAGCTGTTTTCCGTCCACATAGGTCTTAATATATTCTTCGGTCCACTCGAGGGCATATGTATGGAACTCGTCCATGACGCCTGCGACCTTTCTGGCAGCAGTCTTCTGGGTATTGATTGCATGATAATATGCCTTGCAGTGGATCGAAGAGGACACCTCGGTAGGGACACATCCCACATGCTCCATGATGTCGATCTCGCCTCCTTCAGGCCATCCCGACCATACCGAAGGCATCATCCAGAATGCCGGCCAGGTGCCTTTGCCCTTCGGCAGCTTGAGGCGAGCCTCGAAGTAACCGTAGGTCCAGTTCTTTCTCGTGTTAACACGTGCCGAATACACCCTGTTTCCGTCCTTTATCGCACGGATCTTCAGCGTACCGTCACTCACATCGGCTGTGATGATATCGCCGGTACGACCGGCAACGTAAGTCTGCAGCTCATTATTCACCCAGCCAGGTTCTGCGGTCTCATACCACCATTCCTTCGCGTCAGGCATAATGAGTGAAGGGTCATTGAACTCGTCCCTCCATACGAGCTGGTAACCGGCAGGAGTATAGATGTCCGGTTCCACAAGCTGCACTCCTTCCGGAATCCTGAATCCTTCTGGCGCAATAAAAGATGACCATACATAGATGACAGTCAGCGGGTTACCGGTGAGATCAAGATCCTTGAGTCCATAAAGCATCTGGATATCAACGGATTGGAGATTGTTTCCCGAAAGATCAAGAGCAACCAGATCCGGGAACAATCCTGCAAGCTCGGATATATCCGTAAGTCCGCTGTCAGAAAGATCCAATGATGTGACTCCCTCGACCTCCTTTGTGCTGAGCACGCCGTCACCGTCCTTGTCGAGATTCCTGAGCAGAGCCGCCAGCAGGGCCTTGTCCTCTACTGTAACGGTCTGAACCTTATAATGCTGCTTTACCGGCAGTTCAAACCTGGATGTACCATATTTGAAAAGAAGGGTGGTCTGACGCACGTCACCGGTCTTGTTTTCCTCAAGGTCAACTTTAACAGCAGTCTCTCCCTTGATGCCTCCTGTCGGAGAAGTCTTCACCCATGAATCCAACGGGGTCACTCCCCAATCAGAGTCTGCGGTAACGGTCAGCACAACTTCCTGCGCATCCGAAGAGACAGAAATCTCCTCCGGGGTAACCTGAAGTTTCCCCTCCGGAACATCATTTCCCTGGGGTTCCTTCCCGTCACAGGCAGATGCCAGAGCCATGACGGCAGCGATTATATATAAGGTCTTGAATCTCATTATTCAGTTCTATTATAAAGATCCTTCACTTCGTTCAGGATGACATAAAGAAGTTCAGGATGACATAAAGAAGTTCAGGATGACATAAAGAAGTTCAGGATGAAAAATGAAATAAAAGGCAGGGGCAAAGCCCATTCCGGACTTTTGTCCCCTGCCATTATCACATACTGTTAATGTTCGATGAGAGTGATGCCGCTTACAACGACCTTCGAGCCTGCAACCGCACCACCGAAGTCGAATACAAGCTTCATGTCAGGAATATCAGTTCCAGGAAGACCTGTTACAGTATATACATACTCCTCATATGCAGAGAGCACGATGTCCGGCTTGTAAAAGAGCTCATTCACGTCGTTTGAAGGTGCCTGCTCATAGCATGGCTTCACGGTAACGTGCGGATGATCTGCCTCTGAATAAAGAGTTACCTGGAAATCATATGTCTTGTCAGTCGAGATCTGTATGCCTGTATGGTTGAATACAAACTGTCCCTGCCACTGTGAAGCACCGATTCCGTCAGGCATGATGAGAGTATACTCATTGTTGCCTGCTGTCATCTCCGGATTTGCGATCTGAGTCCAGTTGTTGTCTGCGAACCAGTAAGAGATGTCGATAGCTGCATTCTTCCAGAGGTTCGCATCAGAGTTCGGATCGAGCTGTGCAGGAATCTCCGGCTCTGGTTCAGGAGCTGGAGTGCTCTGGCTCTCGCGGAAGATGATGTCCTTCACTACTACTGTAGATCCGCCGACTGCACCACCGAAGTCGAACACGAGCTTGAGGTTGTCGCAATCGATACCCTGAGCTGCAATGACCTTCACTTCGAAGTCCTCATATGCAGAGAGCGCGTAACGGCCGTCTGTGATGATGGCACCGTCGTCGTCCTGCGCACAAAGCTTCACAGTCACACCTGGGTGATCTGCATCCGAGTTGAGAACAAGGTAGAAGTCATATGTCTTCGCTGCCTCAGACTTGAGACCTGTGTTCTGGAAGAAGAACTGACCCTGCCACTGCTGTCCTCCGATATCGTCAGGAAGAACGAATGTGTGTGTACCGCCATCTGAAGTCACAGTCGCTGGAGCAATCTCGCCCCAGTCGTTGTTAGCGAACCAGAAATGGTGATCCGTAGTCACAGCTGAGTTCCAGAGGTTATTAGGATCAGCAGGATCGAATGTAGGCTCAGAAGAACCACCGCCGCCGACTGTCTTAGCCTCGCGGAATACGATATCCTTCACGACTACTGTCGAGCCACCCTGTCCACCGCCGAAGTCGAAGACGAGCTTGAGGTTGTCGCAGTCGATACCAGGAGCTGCATATACATCAAGAACGAAGTCCTCGTATGCTGTGAGAGCATAACGGCCGTCTGTGATGATGGCGCCGTCATCGTCCTGTGCACAAAGCTTCACGGTCACACCTGGGTGATCTGCTGTAGAGTTGAGCACGAGGTGGAAGTCATAAGTCTTTGCTGCTGAAGACGCAAGGCCTGTGTTCTGGAAGAAGAACTGACCCTGCCACTGCTGTCCGCCGAGACCCTCAGGAAGTACGAATGTATGAGTACCGCCGTCTGAAGTAACAGTCGCATTTTCGATTGCACCCCAGTCGTTGTTAGCGAAATAGAAGTGATGGTCTGTAGTCACAGCATTGTTCCAGAGGTTGTCTGGAGATGATGGATCGAATGGTGCAGGACCTGAAGCACCGCCCTCGATATGCTCCTGAAGGACGATGTCCTTGATCTCTACTGTAGAACCTGGAGTTGCTCCGCCGAAGTCGAGAACGAGCTTAGCGTTTGAAAGATCTACACCCTGGATACCCTTCACCTGATACTTGAACTCCTCGTATGCTGTCACAGCGTGTGCATCCTCGAAGAAGAATACATTGTCATCATCCTGCTGGGTGAGCTTGATGGTGATTCCGCCGTGATCTGCTGTAGAGTTGAGAACGAGCTGGAAGTCATACTTCTTGTCTGCAGATGTCACGATGCCGGTATTGTTGAATACCATCTGACCCTGCCAACGCTGAGTACCGATACCCTCAGGGATCACGATTGTATGCTTGTTGCCTTCTGCTGTATATGCAGGGTTGTCGATCTGACCCCAGTCGTTGTTTGCAAACCAGAATGAAACATCCATTGCTGCGGTCTTCCAGAGGTTGCGGTCTGAATTCGGATCAAATACGACCTCACCTGGCTGCGGTTTAGGATCCTCAGGCTTGGCGCTGCCCTCCACGATGAACTCATACTTCCATGCGATGGCACCATTGTCGTGTACAAGGGCAATCTTCTTGGTATTTGTTCCCTCGAGGAGCTTGTAGCGAGGCTCTGCCAAAGCGTCAGGGTTAGGGATATAAGAAAGGTTGGTGTTGGCAGGAAGCACGAGATAGATCTCCTCGATACCTGCATCGTTCCAAGCGTTCTCGAATGAATAGTCGGTTGTGAAGCCCTCGATAGGAACCTGATAGTCATTACCGTCATTAGGATTGTGCTCTGTACCGTAGCCAGAATCCTTGTTTACATATACAGTACCGCCCTCACCAGGGTTGTATGTATACTTCATGTCCTTTGTGAAGGTGAGCCTGTCGTCGTAAAGACCACAGTCCTTCTTCTCGTCAGGACCTGCTGACCACCAGTTTGTACCATCTGTACCTGGCTCGCCGCAGCCCATGTGTCCCTTTACTGTTGAGTTCCACTCCCATACCTTCTGGTCGCTTCCTGCGAAGAAAGTGATGTACTTTGAAGGATCGAAAGGATCGCGGTAAGTGTTGTCCAGAGTGAACTCGACAACCTTTGAACCTACGGATACACCATGAGCATTATATGCCTTCACCTCAACAGAGTGAGTACCTGCGTCACGGAGACGAAGCTGAAGGCCGTTACCTGTATAAGCATATTTCTTGTTGGCCTTTCCGTCGATCTTCTCTTCACCAAAAAGCCACATAGGAACCACACCCTCGTTCTCGACCGAGAATGTAACATAGTTGGTCTCCTGATCCACATCGATCTTGACCTGAAGTTCAGAAGCTGAAGGGACCTGTGAAGGGTCGATCTCCATGTACTCCTGAACGCAGCCCATTGTCACGACAGCCGCCAGAGCCAACGCCATATATCTAAATATCTTCATAATCTTTCAGAATTAACGATTAATAGTTGTTCTGGGTCATCGGATGAGGAGTATTGGCAGCAGCATCCATCTCTGTCTGTGGGAATGGAATGTACTTCTTGCTCTCTGTCCAAGCCTTTGTGCGGTATCCGCCTTCATCATTGGATGGAGTAAGCACTGAAGCAGCCTGTCCGAGACGGATAAGGTCCCAATAGCGCTTTCCTTCACCCATGAACTCGACATGGCGTTCCTGAAGAATTGTCTCGAGGTTTGCACCTACATTGCCAAGACCTGCACGTGCACGCACCTCATTGAGGTAAGCATCTGCAGAACCCTTTCCAGCACAGCCGTGAACAGCGATAAGCTCGGCAGCGTTGAGAAGAGTCTCGGCGTAGCGGTAGAGACGGATGTTTGTACCGTAGTTCAATGTAGCGTCAGCGATCTGACCTGCATTACCGTCAAGACGAGGGAGATACTTTGCAAGGTGGTATCCAGTCTCCTGATAACGTGCTGTGAAGGTCATGCCTGGTTCAGATGCTGTTTCGTAAACCGTAACAGCCTTACGAAGGTCACCCTCCTCGAATACCTTTGGAGCTGAAGTTGTGAGAGGGAAGAATCCCCAACCTTCGTTACCATACTTTGCGCTGCCGGACATGCCATTCAGACCCATGAGGGTAGGAAGAACAGTACCGCCGGCTGCGAGAGGGCTGCCCCATGAACGGTAAGCGCCCTGACTGAAAAAGTTGATGTCAAGGATAGTCTCCGAGCTCCACTCGCCTGCAGGCTCCCACATGTTCGCGAGGTCTGCAGATGAAACGAGAGCATACTCACCGCTGGTGATGATCTCCTCCATATAATCAAGAGCCTTCTGCATTCTTGCCTTGTCGTTCTGGTACATGACCATATCCGCATAAAGCATCATTGCAGCAGCCTGTGTCACGCGTCCGAGCTCTGACTTACGTCTCATAGGGAGAGCCTTGGTCTCGATAGCAGCCTCAAGGGAAGTCACCATGCCTTCGTAAACCTCGTCAGCCTTCAGCTGAGGAGTAGAGTACGGGAACTCAAGGTTTGTCTCATAATAAGGAAGATTTCCCCAGAGCTTCCACATCTGTGTATAATACCAGTTGCGGAGAACAACTGCCTCTGCAAGATATTCAGCCTTAAGTTCATCAGAAATATTCTGGACTCCAGGCATATACTTGATCACGTTGTTGGAACGGTTCACACCTGAATACGCGATTGTCCAGACGGATGCAGGAGTATTCTGCGAATCAACGGAATAGTCGAACATCAGATGGTAGTGACGGTTGTCCGAAACGCCTGATCCGCCAGGATATATGTCATCGGCCATAACCTCATAGATCATAGGGATAGGATTGTACATGTCCATACCCCAGTCAAACCACTGAAGCGGGTCATAAGCAGCCACGAGGGCCTCCTTGATACGAGCCTCTGAATTGTAATACTCATCGATGAGAATCTTGTCACGAGACTGGACGTTAAGCCATTCCTCACCGCAAGAGCTGAGAGTCAGAGAGAGCAGCATCGCTGCAAAAATGTAATATATCTTTTTCATCTTATATCTCTTTACTGGTGATTAGAAAGTAATGTTTGCACCGAACTGAACTGTACGAGCCTGTGGATAAACGCCTCTGTCCATATAAGAAGCGATTTCAGGATCAAAACCGTCATAATTGGTGAATGTGAGTGCATTCTCGCAAGCTGCATAGACGCGGAGCTTCTTTACGAAGACCTTCTTTGTCCACTTTGCAGGGAGAGTGTAGCCGAGAGTGATGTTCTTGAGACGGAAGTAGCTTGCGTCCTTGATGAAGAATGAAGAAGCCTTTGACCAGTTCTGGTTAGGGTCTGTATTTGTGAAACGAGGGTACTCGTTTGTAGAGCCTTCACCAGTCCAGCGGTTGAGGACATACTTAGGCTGGTTCATTACAGGGATATCAGTACGACGTGTTCCGTCGAAGATGCTGTTACCTGCAACACCCTGCCAGATCATCGAGAAGTCGATTCCCTTCCAGTCAATGCTTGCATTGAATCCATAGATCCAAGGTGCGAAGCACTTTCCGAGCATTGTACGGTCACCTTCCGCTGTAATGCTTCCGTTGCCGTCGATATCGACATATCTGAAGTCACCAGGCTGCGCATCAGGCTGGATGAGCTTTCCGTCCGCATTCACATATGAATTGACCTCTGCCCAGTTCTGGAACACTCCGTCAGTCTTATATCCATAGAAGTAAGGGTAAACCATTCCGTTCTGACCACGGGCGATCGTTCCCATCTGGTGGTATGATGCAGTCTCCACGACACCTGTCTCGTTACCTGCATTGACCAGAATTGTGTTCACATAAGTGACATTACCTCCTACCGAGAAGTTGAAGTCACCTATCGAGTAACGGTAACTGATCTCCATTTCGGCTCCACGGTTGGACATTGTTCCTACATTACCCCATGGCTTTGACTCGCCGAGATATCCAGGAACAGGCATCTGCTGGAGCATACGTGCAGTCTTCTTGTTGAACCAGTCGGCAGTGATCTGAAGTGAGTTGCCCCAGAATCCGAGATCGACTCCGATGTCAGTCTGACGGCTTTCCTCCCATCCGAGGAGCGCGTTAGGAGTAACGGATGGCTTCACACCATTGACGATTGTCTCATTTCCGAGGGCACCGCTACCGAACACGTAGTTGTTGCCTGGAGAAGAAAGGGCCGCATACAGGAATTCAGTGATGCTGTCACTTCCGTTCACACCCCATGAAGCACGTACCTTCATTGTAGAAAGCCAAGGAGCCTCATTCTTCATCCAAGGCTCGTTCCTTACATTCCAGGCTACAGATGCAGATGGGAACGGAGCGAAGCGTCGGCCAGGACCGAAGTTAGAAGAACCGTCACGACGGATAACAGCCTGGATCATATAGCGGTTGTCATAGTCATATGACACACGCGCGAAGAGGGATGCAAGTCTGTAATAAGCTGATACATATCCGCCACCGTCATTATCCTCACGCTGGCTTGTCGCAAAGCCCATATTGGCCTTGAACGGATCTTCCTCGGTAAGATACATTCTTGAAGCGTTGACGCCTCTGCTTGATCTTGAGAGAGCGGTCTGTCCGGCCATCAAAGTAAGATTGTGCTTGTCATTGAACGACTTTGTATAAGTAAGGGTATTCTCAACCTGCCATGTCATTCCGCGGTCCATCGAGCCCCATACAGATGAATATCCCTGGAAGCGTGTTGCTGACAGATAATGGTTCGGAGTCCATCCGTCATGTGTTCCGACAGAGAAATCAATATTTACAGATGAACGGAGAACAAGGCCGTCATAAAGTTGGAATGCCAGTTCTGTACCTCCGACAATACGGTCGTAAGCATCCTTTGATCCCGGAAGAGAAAGGTCTGCGAGAGGGTTGATCATCTCCTGGTATTCAGTTCCCGGAATTGTGAAGAGACGTCCGTTCTTCTTGTCACGGATAAGATTGAAGTCACTCCAGTTCGGATTCACAAGTTCGCCGGTCACCTCATCCATGGTATGGGCCGCTTCGTTGTAGCAATACTTGTCCATAACAGCCTGCTCGTCAGCCGGATCCACATAGACATTGAGGAGTGGAGAAAGGGCTGCAGCCGATCCCAGAGGTGATCCGAACTCGGAGTTGGTGGAGATACCTGCAAGAAGAGTACGTGAATAAGCAACATTTATATTGAGATCCATCTTGTTGAGCCATGAACGCTCATTTGTAGAATCAAAAATATTGTACTGGTCGTTTACACGTACAGAGAAACGCTCATAGTTAGAGCGGTCGAAGTCACCGCCGACGATACCTTCCTGATTGAAATATCCGGCAGAAACGAAATACTGGTTCCTGCTGTTACCGCCGCTGATTGTAAGCTGATGGGACTGTGTAGGAGCATTCCAGTTGAAGAGCTCGTCCTGCCAGTCAGTTCCCTCACCGAAAGAGTAAGGATCAGCATATTTAGGAGTAAGGCCGTCATTGATTGCCGCCTCGTTCATCATAACGGCATATTCAGTCGCGTTGAGCACCTCACGCTTGCGCCAAGGGTTTGACATGCCATACTGGAAATCGTATGAAACCGACACCTTGTCCTTGGCACCTTTCTTTGTAGTCACGAGGATTACACCGTTTGCACCACGTGTACCATATACAGCGCAGGATGCACCGTCCTTGAGGATGTCGAGACGCTCGATATCGCTTGGAGCGAGATAGTCGATGCCGCCTTCAACTGCCATACCGTCCACTACATACAGCGGGCTGACGCCATTGATGGATCCCATACCACGGATGACGACTCCCGAGCCTGAACCAGGCTGACCTGAATTTGATGTGACAGCGACACCGGCGGTGAGTCCCTTAAGGGCGTCATCCACGCGGACTGGAGCAGCCTTGCTGAGCATTTCAGAGCTGACTGTAGAGATTGATGCGGAAACAACGGCCTTCTTCTGTACGCCGTATCCGATCATCACCACTTCGTCGAGCAATTCTGCATCTTCCTCAAGGACAACTTCTACAAATCCGTTTCCTACCGGAACCGTTGCGGTCTTGTAGCCGATTGAAGTTACCACGAGGACAGCGTCAGAAGGGACTGCTGTGTTGAACACGAAATTACCGTCGAGATCAACAGTTGTACCGGTGGTCGTGCCTTCGACAACGACTGCCGCGCCGATTACCGGCTCACCTGCTGAATCCTTGACTGTACCTTTCACTTGCTGAGCGAACGCGCTGGCGCAGCTCAGACCCATTATCGCAAAGATAAGGGCGATTCGATAAGTTAGGTGTTTCATGGGTTAGTGTTTATGTGTTAATAATCTGTTGAACCTATTTTATAGTTCCTGTTCCAAATTTAACAAAAAAATATCGTTGATTACGCACCCTTGACCGGCCTCCGAGGCAAATTAGTGGATTTTTGCCCTATAACAATCTATTATACAGCGACTTAAAGAGCAAAATCAACACAAAAAAGTGGACAATTTTATCCCTCCTGCGTACCCTTCAGAAATCAAAGTGGATTAGTACAAAAAGAAATATTTCTCAACCATCTGGATATCAGATAATTGAGAAATAAAATCTTATTGAATAAAAGTGGATTTCGTGACGAAAATCTATCTTTTTGAGCCTATTTTCTTGACCATTTCCTCGAAATTTTCACGGTCTTCCCTGGCTGCATTCTTGACCTGCGCCCTATAGTTATAGATGGTGTTCACCGAGTAGCGCAAAAGCGATGCGATATGGGACGACTGGGTGATTCCGAGCTTGATCAGAGCAAAGATCCTGAGCTCGGTATTGAGAAGTTCGCCTTCTTTCGGCACAATACGGCAGTCATCCTTAAGAAGAGAATTCAGTTCCTCCACGAAAGTCGGATACAGCTGAAGGAAGGATGTATCGAAAGTCTTGTAGAAATTGCGGAGTTCGGCATCGTACTGGTCACGGGTAAGATTCTTACGGAGTTTGTCAAGATATCCCGAACACATGGACAAGAAGAGGCCCAGGTATTCCTCCTTGGCCGCATTAGCCTCGACGAGGTCGAGATTAGTCTTCCGGAGGCTGTCCTCGACATCAATTATCGACTGAGTATACTCCGCCAGCTGCCTGTTCTTCTTTTCTATAACACCGGCAGACTTACGTCCTTTCACATAAAGGCTCACGGTATATACGCAGATAAGCATCAGGAGCAGGGATGCGAATGTAGTGAAGAGCAGATAACGGTTGCGGTCCCTTGTCTGGATTTCCTTGCTGTCGGTATATGCCTTCTCAATCCATGGCATCGTCGAAGCGATCTGGACCTTACGGAGCTTTGCATTGTAATAGATTGCATCGTCAAGAGAAAGCCTTATATACCTGAACGCACGGTCGGTCTCATCCGGATTGGTCAGCTTGATCGCAATGGAACATAAAGATGCATTATCCTTGATCGCCCCTCTGATATCACAGATGGCAGATTCCACCCACCAATGGATCACCTCGTCAGGACGTTCAAGATTCTCACATATGAATCCCTGCCAGTAGGTCTGGACTGCATAATCGTGTTCTTCCGGACTAAGACTCTCTATGAACGCCATATTCTCGTCGTATGCCCTATCGAACTCACGTCTTTCGATCATCCGGAGTATCCTCATGTGCCTGTTGAGATTGGAATCCTCGGGAGTGCCCTCCAGCACCTTATCCTGATAGAACGCGATCTTTCCAGCATCCGGAACCGTAAAGCTGGAAGTCCTGACATACTCATTGTAATCATGAAGGAACTTCTGCCTCACATTGTACCATGAAACCTTCTGGGCGGCATCAAATGCCGATGTATCAAGCTTTTCGAACACCTGCTCCGCCTCGAGGAAGAATCCAGCCATCGTCAGGATCATTGCTTTATCCAACATAGCATCATACCTCATGGATACATTCCCCATCTCCTCGGCAAGCCTTTCCTGATTCTCGAGCATTTCCTTGGCCTTGTCGAACTGGAAGGGAAGATATTCCTTATAAAGCTCGCCATATATATTATACTGCTGCAGAGGGGTCACACCACGCGAATGCAGCATGTTCTCGATCGTGCTGATCTTCTGTTCCTTGATGCCGACGTATTCGTCCGCCCTCTCCAAGGCCTCGTCCAGACGGTCAAGGTCTGCCGAATAAGGACGCACTTCCGCCGAAACACATGCCGTGATGATGAAGGCAAGAGCAAGTATTGGTGATAGTCTTTTCATGTTTAATCTTATGCGGGCTACAAATTTAGCAAATTTTAATTATATTTGTAGGATTGGACAACATGAAGACTCAAATGAAAATAAGAAGATTCCTGACCATGGCGCTGGCTGCCGCAGTGATGCTGGCATGCAATGAAGACCGCCATACCCCAGACCCGGAAAAGCCTGACACAGAGACTCCAGGCGAGACCGTGAAGGGGAAATACGCAGAAGGTGCCGATATCAGCTGGGTTACCCAGATGGAAGCGGACGGACAGAAATTCTACAATGCCGCAGGCAAGGAGACCGAATGTACGGCCTTGATGAAGGAAATCGGATTCGACGCAATCCGTCTCCGCGTTTGGGTGGATCCGGAAGAAGGCTGGTGCGGAAAGGAGGATGTGCTGGTAAAGGCCAAGCGTGCACAGGCACTCGGAATGAGGCTGATGATCGACTTCCATTACAGCGACACATGGGCGGACCCTTCGAAGCAGGTGACACCATCGGCTTGGAGCGGACACGGACCGGATGAGCTTGCCCAGGCCGTAGAGGCACATACCGAAGGCATCCTCAAGTCACTGAAAGACAACGGAGTGAGTGTAGAATGGGTGCAGATCGGAAATGAAATCAACGACGGCATGCTCCATCCGTACGGAAAGCTCAGCGAACCTGAAAAGATAAAGAATTTCGTCAGGTTCTTCAATGCGGGAAGCGCTGCCGCACGCAGGATATACCCGGAGATCAAGGTCATTCTCCACCGCAGCAACGGCCATGAGACGACACCGTTCATATGGCTTCTCGACACCATGAAATTCCAGAAGCTCGATTATGATATCATCGGAATGTCCCTTTACCCTACATGGTGGGAAAACGGCGGATGGATATCATGGCGCAGCGCGACAGAGGCCTGCGTGGCAAACATTTCTGCATTCGCGGAGAAATACGGGAAGCCAGTGATGATATGTGAGCTGGGAATGCCGGTATGGGAGCCGCAGATGTCCAAGGAAGCCGTACAGTATATCCTTGACGAGACAAAGAAGATCGAGGAGTGTCACGGCGTCTTCTATTGGGAGCCCCAGACTGACGGCGTATGGAAGCCGTCAAGCTATGCAGCTTTGGGATGGAATGCATATGACAAGGGAGCGTTCAAGGATGGAAGGCCGACTGCGGCGCTTGAGCCGTTCATGGATTAGATTTCTCGACTCGGCCTTCGGCCTCGCTCGAAATGACAGTCCCTTGTCATGTTGAGCAAAGCGAAACATCTTTAACACAGATATGAAAAAGACAATCATAACACTATTACTTATGGCTGTGGCTGCAGGCGCTTTTGCGCAGGGTCAGCGCAGCGAGACCATCCTGAAGGAATGGGAGTTCCGTAAGGGACATGACATCGAGGCCACAGAGGGTTGGGAGAAGGTTTCCGTCCCTCATGACTGGGCTATCTACGGGCCCTTCGACAAGGCCAATGACCTGCAGACCGTTGCCGTAGTGCAGAACGGAGAGGATGTCGCTACCGAAAAGACGGGACGTACCGGAGGCCTTCCGTATATGGGCAAGGGCGCATACAGACGCACTCTCGACATAAAGGCTGACGAGCTGGACGGCCGCAGGCACATCCTCATGTTCGACGGAGCTATGAGCGAGGCCCAGGTCTTCGTGAACGGCGGGAAAGTATGCTTCTGGCCATATGGATACAACTCGTTCCATTGCGACGTGACCGCGCAGCTCAAGGAGGGAAGCAACGACATCACCGTGCTTCTGGAGAACCGCGAGCAGTCGTCAAGATGGTACCCGGGAGCAGGACTTTACAGAAAGGTCCGCCACATCACTCAGCCTCCGGTGCATGTGCCTGTATGGGGAACATATGTGACAACCCCTCACATTGGAAAAGAACATGCAGTCGTAAGCGTGCGCACAAAGATCGAAGGCATAGAGAAAGGCTCTGCAGTCACACTGAAGAGCAGAATTCTTGATTCTGACGGACATGCTGTCGCATGCGTTACCGACACCAGGCTTCTCCACTTCGGAGAGATCGAGCAGACGCTCACAGTAGAAAATCCGACATTATGGTCACCTGAGGATCCTGTCATGTATTTCGTTGAGACTGAAGTATATGCCGGAGGCTCCGTGAATACTGACTGGAACATGGACAGGCCTGAGATTTCAATTGCAGACGGCACCGTTCCATGCGACAAGGTCAGCACAAGATTCGGTTTCAGGACCATAGAGATCATCCCTGACAAGGGATTCTTCCTCAACGGCGAGGCGCGCAAGTTCCGCGGAGTCTGCCTGCACCACGACCTCGGTCCGCTTGGCGCAGCCATCAACAAGGCCGCTATCCGCAGACAGCTCACAATGCTCAAGGACATGGGATGCGACGCCATCCGCACATCCCATAATATGCCTGCCGAGGAGCTCATCGAACTCTGCGACGAGATGGGCTTCATGGTGATGCTCGAGAATTTCGACGAATGGGACATCGCGAAATGCGAAAACGGATACCACAGATTCTTCAACGAGGACAGCGGCAACGGCATGATCTGGGCGGAGAGAGACATGATCAACATGCTCCATCATTTCCGCAACAATCCTTCTGTAGTGATGTGGAGCATAGGAAACGAAGTGCCTTCACAGTGGAAGCCGGAAGGACTGGCTGTAGCAAAGTGGCTGCAGGACATCTGCCACCGCGAAGACCCTACAAGGCCTGTAACATGCGGAATGGACCAGTATAATGCGGTGACAGTCAACGGATTCGCCGAGCAGCTCGACGTGGTGGGCTTCAACTACAAGGTAGACCGCTATATCCCTGCTTACAAGCTGCTTCCGCAGCGCATCATCCTCGGCAGCGAGACAGCTTCGACAGTAAGTTCACGCGGAGTATATCATTTCCCTGCAAAGATGGGATCCGCCATAATGCATGATGACCATCAGTCTTCGTCATATGATACCGAATTCTGCTGGTGGTCGAACATTCCTGACAACGACTTCGCCGCGGACGAAGACTATGACTGGTGCATAGGCCAGTTCGTATGGACAGGCTTCGACTATCTCGGCGAGCCTTCGCCATATGACACCGACGCATGGCCGAACCATTCGTCAGTATTCGGAATCATAGACCTCGCATCCATCCCTAAGGACAGATATTACCTCTACAGGAGCGTATGGAACAGGACCGACGAGACCTTGCACGTGCTTCCGCACTGGAACTGGGCAGGACGCGAGGGCGAAGTGACACCGGTATTCGTATACACATCATATCCGTCTGCAGAACTCTTCGTGAACGGAGTGTCGCAGGGCGTGCGCGCCAAGAAGGCCGCCGACGGCATCGTACCATGCCTCGGCGAGAAAGCTATGGAGCGCTTCCGCCTCATGTGGAACGATGTGACATACCAGCCTGGCGAGATCAAGGTTGTGGCGTATGATGCTGACGGCAAGGCAGTTGCCGAGAAGGTTGTCCGCACAGCCGGCAAGGCTTCAGCCATCCGACTGACACCAGACAGAGAGGTGCTGAAGGCAGACGGAGAAGACCTATGCTATGTCAATGTAAGCCTCGTCGACAAGGACGGAAATCCTGTTCCGGCCGACAGCAGACTCATGAAGGTAAAGGTCACCGGAGCAGGCTCTTTCAAGGCCATCGCCAACGGCGACCCGACCTGTCTGGAGCCTTTCCAGCAGCCTCAGATGCATCTTTTCAGCGGCCAGCTCACAGTCCTCGTACAGGCAGCATCGCAGCCTGGCGACATCACAGTGGAAGTCAGCGGAAAGGGAGTGAAGAAAGCAATATTGAAATTAAAGACCGAATAATATGAAAAACATCATTCCGGTGCTGGCCTTACTGGCGATTCTATGCACCGCATGTACAAAGGAGATTCATGACAATACCGGTATCAGCCAGGAGCTTTCACATAAGCTCGTCGGCGGAACAGCCGGAGAAATCGTACCTGGTTCCATTCTGGTCAAGCTGGACGAGGGCACCGTCAGGAAGCTGGAGAACGGCGGCCTGAAGGAAGTGTCCGCGCAGCTTCTCGAGGGGATGGATGCATCCTCCCTCACACCAGCCATACCGGCTATCCCGAAGAATGTCGAGGTGGCAAGGAAATATGGCCTGCATCAATGGTATTCCGTCAATTTTGACCCGCAGACCAAGCCACAGGCAGTAGCGGCCAGGCTTGCAGAATCTCCTATGGTAAGATCGATCCAGTACAGCAGGTTCATCCAGCCTGTCACTACCGGCGAAGCGCAGCCTTTCGAGGGCCTTCCTATGACCCGAAGCGGGGCAGATGCACAGTTCAACGACCCGTATGCTTCCCATCAGTGGAACCTCGTCAACGACGGTTCGATGAAAGGCTCAGTCGCAGGAGCTGACGTCGGCGTAAAAGACGCGTGGAGGCTCACAGGAGGCGATCCCAGCGTCGTTGTAGCCGTGTTCGACTGCGCAGTCGCATACAGGCATGAAGACCTCAAGGATGCAGTTTGGACCAATGAGGCGGAAATGAACGGAGAAGCGGACAAGGACGATGACGGCAACGGATTCATCGATGACAAATACGGATTCAATTTCGTGAACTGCTTTGCCATTGACGAAGAATATGTCGGCGGAATGCTGGACGGCGGAAGCAGGACAGCCATCAAGGGACAGCCTCTCAACAGCAACAAAGGTTCGGGCCATGGAACTCATGTAGCCGGCATCATCGGTGCGACGAACAACAACGGCAAGGGCGTCAGCTCAATCGCCGGCGGTACAGGAAACGGCGACGGAGTGCGCCTGATGACCTGCCAGATCTATGAAGGTTCATCGTATTGCGTGGATGCCCAGACCGCCGCAGCCTTCATTTATGCAGCCGATAACGGAGCATGCATCGCGCAGTGTTCATACGGCAACTACAAGATCATCACAAACGATTACGACTATATCAACGGAACAGAAGACATCAGTGGCTCGCCGCTCGAGAATGCGGCCCTGAAATACTTCCTTGACCCTGCCAACAGCAACCATGAGTCGCTCGAAGGAAACATCGCGGTATTCGCTGCAGGAAACCACAGCAATCCTTATTCCGCGTATCCTGGAGCCCTTCCTTATGTGATTTCAGTCACAGCCTTCGGCAGCGACTATCTCCCTGGAGGATATACCAATTATGGTCCAGGATGCAAGATCGCAGCCCCTGGCGGAGAATACGGCAATGTCAAGGGTGACTATTCAGGCATGATCCTCTCGACAGGAGTATCCGGTGCCGCGACACCGTCTCCGGGAGTCGACACGGGCAAGGGCGAGAGCAAGAATTATGTCTACATGCAGGGTACATCGATGGCCTGTCCTCATGTTTCCGGAGTCGTGGCGCTCGGCATCTCATACGCGAAGAAGATCGGAAAGAAGTTCACAAGGGACGAGATGACCTCCCTCCTCCTTTCTTCCGTAAATGACCTCGACAGCTTCAACCCTGGAGGTACAAGGGATTATGTCAAGAACAATCTCGACGGTACAAAGGAGAATGTCCAGATCGACATGAACAGATACAAGGGTCAGATGGGCACAGGAGCTGTGGATGCTTGGAAATTCCTCATGGCTATCGAAGGCACTCCATCGGTGATGGCAGCCGTGGGCGAGAAGGTGCAGATCGACTTGAGCAAGTATTGCAACCCTTCTCTGGAATACCAGGTTTCCATCGACGATGCTTCAAAGGCTTCCCTCGGCCTGGCTTCGGACCCTGTGATCAGGAACGGATTCCTCGAGGTGGAATGCTCGAAGATCGGTGCAGGAAAAGTCCTCATCAGCTCGTCTGTCGGCAAGGATCCTGAGAAGGAGGATGGCATCGGAAGCATGTCATATTCACGTGAAATATCAATTGTATCAAGACCTTACGTTGCAAAGAACGGAGGATGGCTTTAATGAATAAGGATATGAAGAAGTTACTCTATATAGCATTTGCGATACTTATTGCAGCCGGCTGCGGTGAGCGCACTGTCGAGCCTGGTCCGGAACCAGGACCGGATCCGACACCAGTTGATCCTCAACCACCGGTAAAGGAAGAGACATTGGCGGAAAAGATCGCCGGAGAATGGCATTGCGTAATATCGGACATCGATGCGGACATTTACATCAAGATCGCATCAGATTCTTCATTCGAGCTTTATCAGAAGGTCGGAGACGGAGCACATCGTCTCTACAGAGGCACATGGGAGCTTGATGAGGAGACGGCAAAGCTTTCCGGAAAGTACAATGACGGAAACGCATGGGGAAGTTCATACACCGTCGCAGTCAGCGAGGACAAGAATTCCATGACGCTCGTACCTCTTGATGCAAAGGAGGAGCAGGTCTATCGCAGAGAAAACATTCCTGCCGACGTAAAGGAGGGATGTGTTGTCGAAGTGAGGTCTGCCGGAACTGCCAGTCCGGTTCTTTAGCCGTCCTTGCGCATGCTGAATTCGCATCCGCAGTACAGCTGATTGTAGAAATCGTATTCCTTTATGATCTGAAGGCGGCGTTCCTGAAGGCCGCCTTTTCTCCAGTTCTGATCCCACCACACGACTGACGAGAGCGGTGCGGCGCTGGAGCGCCCGTTTATCTGGCTGCAGGCCCAGAGGCCGGCTTCGTTGATCTGGTCGAGGGATTTCCAGCGTGAAGATGCGAGGGTGGTCGTGATGACCTTTATGCCGCGCTGCATGGCATATTCTGCAGTACGGAGCAGACGGAGTCTGAAGCATTTCAGGCAGCGTCCTCCCCTTTCCGGCTCGTTCTCCATGCCCTTTATGGCCTCCAGCCATGTCTCATGGTCATAATCCGCATCTACGATCTCCAGCCCGAGCGACCGTGCGTAACGTGTACATTCATTCTTGCGGATCTCATATTCCTCCAACGGATATATGTTGGGATTGCAGTAATAGATGACCGGAGTGATTCCATTGCTTATCATCGCCTCGATTATGGCGCTTGAGCACGGGGCACAGCAAGTATGGAGAAGAACCGTCTTCTCCCCCATCGGCGCCTGTATTTCCAATCTTCCCTTTGCCATTATCTCTGCAAAGATAATTCTAAAATATGTATCTTTGCAACTTCTAAATCAATTCCAATGGGCATAATTCCTGACAGATACATATCAGAACTCTCAAAAAGCCTTAAAGGCAGGCACAAGGATCTGGAAGCCAGACCGATGAGCGGATGGCTGGCACTCAGCCCCCTCGTGGTATTCCTATGCGTATATCTCGTGTCTTCGATCATCGCGAACGACTTCTACAAGATCCCGATTTCCGCAGCATTCCTTATCGCATCCATCTATGCCATCGCCATCTGCAGAGGCAGGACGATGGAGCAGAGGATCAGCATATTCTCCGAAGGAGCGGGCAACAGGAATGTGCTTCTGATGATATGGATATTTGTCCTTGCAGGGGCATTCGCAGCCACAGCAAAAGAGATCGGAGCCATCGACACGACAGTCAATCTGGCCCTGCGCATCCTTCCCGGACGCCTGCTTTATGCAGGACTCTTCCTTGCCTCATGCTTCATTTCCATGTCCATCGGAACCAGCGTCGGAACAATCGTGGCATTGGTCCCAGTCGCAGCCGGAATCGCTGAAGAACTGGCCTTGGGAGGGGCTGCAGGCACATTTACCAGCACCCCGTTCATCACGGCCATCATCGTCGGAGGAGCATTCTTCGGTGACAATCTTTCATTCATCTCCGACACCACGATCGCGGCGACAAGGACACAGGAATGCTCGATGGCAGACAAGTTCAAGGCTAACATACGCATTGTCGCTCCGGCAGCCTTCATCGTAGCAATACTCTATGTATTCTTCGGATCTGCCGTAACCTTTACCCCGGAAGCCGGACCTATCGAATGGGTGAAGCTTATCCCATACATACTGGTCATTGCATTGGCCATTTCCGGAATGGACGTCGTGGCCGTACTTACCATCGGTCTGGGAGTCAATGCCGTAATCGGATTGTGCGGAGGCAGCCTCACATGGACCTCATTCCTTGAATCGATCGGAAGCGGCATAAGCGGAATGGGCGACCTGATCATCGTCACCATGCTTGCCGGAGGAATGCTTGAACTGATAAAGGTCAACGGCGGACTCGACTTCATCGTGAAAGGCCTCACAAGAAGAATCAGAGGCAAAAGAGGAGCCGAACTCAGCATCGCCGCCCTTGTGTCGCTGGCGAACCTGTGTACAGCCAACAATACTATCGCCATCATCACCACGGGACGTATCGCGAAGGATATCACGCAGCAGTTCGGGCTTGACCCACGCAAGACAGCCAGCATCCTTGACACATTCTCATGTCTGATCCAGGGCATCATCCCTTATGGAGCGCAGCTGCTCATGGCTGCCGGACTTGCCGGAATATCCACAATCAGCATCATCAGCCACCTCTACTACCCGTTCATTATGGGCGCATTCGCACTCGGTGCAATCCTTCTGCGCCTGCCGCGGAAGTACTCATGACTATAACTCTATAGAGCTGGAATCTATAAGATTATTGAGAAGTGCATAGACGGTAAGGCCGGCTACGGTCTTGATACCGGTCTTGCGGGTGATGTTCTTTCGATGAGTGATGACGGTATGGATCGAGAGGTTGCAATAGTCGGCGATCTCCTTGTTCAGCATGCCCTTGGCCACACATACGAGAATCTCCTTCTCGCGCTGCGACAGGTCATGCCCTTCAGATTCAGGGGTCTCCTCATGGGAGGCAAGCGACTCCCGGAGCTTCCTTACTATCGTCACAGGATCATCATACATGCTGATAGTCCCGTCATATAGCTTTACCTGCTCGTCGTCCATAGGAATGGTCCTGAGCGCCACCACAGCCGCACCGGAATATTCAGCCAGCCTTGCCCGGCCGCTCATCCTCGACATATAGTCATAGACGGCCGGATCTATGATGATCACATCTGCATCCATATTGCGCAGACGGGCCTCCGAAGCATGCGAGATGTCCGACAGAATGCCTTCCACGCGGAACTCTCCGAGCTCTGAAAGCACGGATTCAATGCCCCTTGCTATTATCTTGGAGGGGATTATAAGCAGGACTTTCTTATGTGCTGTCTTCATCTTTCCTCCATTTTATTGACCATCGGAATAAGTACGCTGTCCTCGATCACCGTGTGCTTGAGAAGGTCTTCCTCGAACCTGTAGATCCTGTAAAGGACCTCGTTGCGGAGGACTGTATCGCATGTTTCCGGAAGATATTTCATCACGATGTTCTTCAGGTCGTTGAGAGTCTCGTCGATATTGCTGTGGTTCTCCTCGAACTGCTCGATCGAATAGCTCTCCTGCCTTCCGCCCTCTATCAGGGCCCTCACATATGGGAAAACGACACTTTCCTCATATGAGAAATGGTTCTCGACCTGGGTCTTGTAGTCCGCAAAGAATTTCGCCACGATCTTCTTCTGCATGGCATCGCATGGCCCCACCATATCCTTCAGGTTCCTCTCCAGACCCGCGAACTCCTTGTCGAGATAGAATGCATGCGAGTTGTGAAGGTACTCAACGATCGTCTCCGGATCGGCCCCCGACAGCAGTTCCGCCGACGGGATATAGCTGTCATATGTATATATATTGCAGATCAGAAGGAAGGAATTCAGGTTTATCCCCTGCCTTTCGCATACCTCCTTTATGGTATTCTCTCCGAATCCAAGGCTTATGTTCAGTCTTGAAAGCACATTCAGGAGCTTGAAGTTCACATCAATCAGGTCGGCGAGCTTCATGGACTCCGAAAACACTATGCGCTGCATCTCTGTAGTCATGTCAGATATTTTTCCCAAAGTTAAACTTTTTCATCAAACATTCCATAACTGACAAGAGGCGTTCCGTCACGGAAGGCCTCCTGTCCAAACTCTAAAGTTTATACAACAATTAAAAGGATTTGAATTCTATAACTATAATGGCTTATTTCTGTTCCATCAGGTCATCCTGATTACATTTGCAAAGATAGGCAGCCCACGCCTGCCCGGCAATCCCTAATAGTTGGTATTTTAGCGGGATCTATTTGCGGATGATCTCGATGGAATAGTCCAGGCCGACCTTGATGATTGAAGAGGACTGGCCGGTCGCGCCACGTTCGAGGGCCGGATCGACTATATGATCCACGGCAGAACGGATCTGCTCTGATATCTCGGAGAATTTCTTTGGAGTAGCCTCGCCTGAAATATTGGCCGATGTGGACACGATAGGACGGCCGAACCTTGAGATCAGCTGCTGGCAGAAATCCATCATAGGGATGCGTATGCCCACGGTCCCGTCCTCTGCCACGGTATTGAAGGCAAGGCATCTGCGGTCGACCTTCATGCAGCCTTTCTCGCCTGCAATGGCGTCGGGATATATGATCGTCATAGGCTTGTCATTGACCTCGACCAGCTGTACGGCCATTTCCGGCACTTCCTTGACGTATCTGCATATCATGTCCATGTCGCTTGCAAGAAGCACCAGCGACTTGCTGTCCTCACGGTTCTTGATGGCATATACCTTCGCCACGGCCTCGGGATCGGAGGCATCGCAGCCTATTCCCCAGACTGTGTCTGTCGGATAAAGAATGATTCCCCCGGCGCGGAGGACTTCAAGCGCTTTCTGTATTTCTTCTTTCATTGTCTATAATTCTATTTCCGTGATTACAGGATAATGGTCCGAATATGGGACGCGGGGTATGTCGTGGGATATGGCCCTGTATCTTTCCGGGTACAGGACATAATCGATGCGGAGCATCGGCCAGAGCAGTGAATATGTGGCTCCGAATCCGTCTCCCGCCTCAACGAAAGCATCCTTCCTGCCCCTTGTCATGCGGAAGTATGTGTACGACATCGGATTGTCGTTGAAATCGCCGCAGACGAATGATTCCACAGGGCAGTTCTCGATATCCTCGAACACCTGGTCCACCTGCTTTGGACGACGTGTTATGGACCTCTTCATCTTCGTGCCGGTCTCGGCCATGACCGTGCTGTCGCGACGCGCGATGGCCCTTATGACTCCGGAGAACGATATGTTGTAGCTCTCGAAATGGCAGTTGTAGACGCGGAAACGGCGGTCTCCGACATTATGGTCGGTGTAGATGGCCAGATTCGCGCTTTCATCGAATTTTATCTTGCCTTTTCCCTCCACGGGAAGACGGCTCAACGTGACATTTCCGAAAGAGCCTCCCCGGTCCGGGAAAAGATAGTATTCGGCCGTATAGCCCTTGAACTTCTTCTGGATATAGTCCTTTGCCTTTGAGCTTTGCTTCATGGAGAACTCCTGGAGGCAGATTATATCGGGATCCTGCTGCTTTATATAACGGACTATAGAATCCATGCATTGTTCCCTGTCTGAAAGTCCTGCCGATTCCTCATGCATGGCAAAGCGGCCGACATTCCATGTCATTATCTTCACGGTGCTGTCCGACGAAGCCACATCGATGGCCTCGTCTGAATTGAACTGGACATAGCGGCCGATGAAGAAGAAGGACGGAAGAAGGGTAAGCAGAGGGATGAGGAAGGACTTTGAACGTCTCTTGAGGGCCCAGAGCAGCAGAAGAAGATTGAGGGTCATCAGCGGCACGAAGAATATGCCGGAAAGAGATACGGACCATATCTTGGCCGGATTGATGACAATCGACAGGTAAGACAGCGCCAGAAGCGCCGCCACTATCAGCATCAGAAGCCGCGATGTGATGCCGAAAAACCTGTTCTTCTTCTTTGCCATCCGCTAGTCCATTCTGCTGTATAAGGTATGGTTTCTCTTCCAGTACAGGATGAGGAGATATCCGAAGATGAGACCTCCGAGATGGGCGAAATGGGCGATTCCTCCACCTGTTCCGGTCACGCCGGTAAGAAGTTCGATGGCCGCAAAGATCAGCACAAACCATTTTGCCTTCATGGAAACCGGAGGGAAGATGAGGGTAAGGACAGAATCCGGATAAAGCATCGCATATCCCATCAGCACGCCGTAGATCGCGCCTGACGCTCCTACAGTAGGAGTCATCTTGAGGGCATGGATGGAAGACAAGGCCGCTGCCGAGCCTTCCGCCGCCTGGCCGAGCCATGACTGCATCTGTATCCACTCAACACCAGTATGGATCAGTGCCGCACCGAGACCTGTCACAAAATAGAATACAAGGAATTTCCTCGTTCCCCAGACCCTTTCGAGCACCGATCCGAATATGTACAGGGTGTACATGTTGAAGAAAAGATGCCAGAAGCCTCCGTGCATGAACATATGCGTCACCGGCTGCCACCAGTGGAAGAAAGGAGATGTAGGGTAGAAAAGCGAGAAGGTCTCATACATGAAATCCTCATTCAACATCGTCATGATCATGACAAGAACGTTGATGATTATGATGTTCTTTATGGCTGTAGGCACATTAGCCATCAAGCCTCCCCTGCCTTGGTTGTCGTATGAATAATAACTCATTGCTTAAAATTTCTTGTCTATGTCTTCTGTCGGGATAAGGGACATTATCCTTCGTCCCGTACTTGTATATTCCGCATTCTCACATGCAAAAAGGCTGTCAATCAACCTTTGTGCCTCCATCGGATTTGTGACAGGATCGCCGCTCAAAGAGCCCAGACGGGCGAATCTTGATGCCATATTGGCAGTCATCATCTCAGGAAGAGCGCTATGATCCTCTGCCAGAATCAGCAGAAGGTCGCCTATCATGGACTGCACCTTTCCAGCCTCGGCGCTGTAGCCCTCGGGCACGCCGTTGACCACTATCGTATCGGTTCCGAACGGCGAAATATCGAAGCCAAGCCCTGCCAGAAGGTCCGCATGCTCGCTGAAAAGATACATGTTCTCGACTCCGACATGGACAGTAACCGGGAAAAGAGCGGTCTGTGTCACATGCTCGTTGCGCGACAAGGCATTGAGGAAGCGGTCATATAGTATGCGTTCCATCGCACGGTTGATGTTGATGACCATCAGGCCCGAACGTCCTGTCGTGATGATGTACTTGCCCTGCAGGACAAGCACCGACTTGCTTGGCGAGATCTTGTCCTCGAACAGCTTTCCGTAGTCGTCACGTTTCTCTATGAATCTTGACGGGTCATCCCATCCTCCGAACATCTCCGTCTGGCGAGGAGCCGGAGACGGCGCAGGAGAAGGCATGCCGCCCGTTCCCGGGAATGCACCCGGCACGAATGAATTGTCGAAATGGGAAGCTTCCGAAGGGAAGCCGTCGTTATCGAAAGGATTGTATGAGCTGTCAACTCCCGGCTGCGGCTCGCTTACCGGACGGAATTCGTCGAAATTCTTTCCGAAGGCCGGAATCTCCGGAACGCCTTCACGGTCGAAATCGATGCTGTCGCCGAAAGAATTCTTTCCAAGAGCCTCCTTTATGCATGCATACAGGATCTGGAATATGACGCTGTCGTCCTCGAACTTGATCTCCGTCTTGGTCGGATGGATATTGACATCCACCGACTGCGGATCGATATCGAGATATATGAGATATGTCGGGGTGACTCCGTCAGGTATCAGATTCTCATAAGCCTTCATGACGGCCTTGTGCAGATACGGGCTGCGGAAATAACGGCCGTTCACGAAAAGATACTGATTGCCGAGACCCTTCCTGGCGGCATCCGGACGTCCCACGAATCCGCCGACTCCCACAACCGAAGTCTGCGCATGGATATCGACGATCTCCTTCGCCACATTCGGTCCCAGGACATCCTGTATCCTGAATTTCATTGATTTTGCCGGACGAAGGACATATACATCCTTGCCGTTATGGGTCAACGTGAACCCTACGTCCGGGCGGGTCAGGGCCACACGGATGAACTCGGTCACGATGTGCTTGAACTCGACATTGTCCGACTTGAGGAACTTGCGCCTTGCCGGCACATTGTAGAACAGGTTGCGCACGCTGAAATTAGCGCCTCTCGGCGTTGCGATCTCCTGCGTCGCCAGATGCTGCGAATCCGCGAAATCCACCTGACATCCTACCTCGTCCTCCTCCCTGCGGGTCTTCAGGGTCACCTCGGCCACAGCCGCGATCGAAGCAAGCGCCTCACCGCGGAAGCCGAACGTGAGGATGTTCTGAAGATCCTCGGCTGTATGAAGCTTGGAAGTGGCGTGCCTCTCGAAACAGAGCACCGCCTGATCCGGAGACATGCCGCAGCCGTTGTCAATGACCTGGATGAGCGTGCGTCCGGCGTCCTGTATCACCACAGTCACCTGATCCGCCCCGGCATCTACGGCATTCTCAACAAGCTCCTTCACCACGGATGCAGGTCTCTGCACGACCTCTCCCGCAGCGATCATGTTCGCTATATTGCTTGGTAATATCCTTATATCCATACTATTCCGTCAAAGACTCCACCAGAAGAGGGAAATACCTTAAGAGCAGGATAACCACAGTGACGAGAAGTATCATTGAAACGATGCCTATCACCTTCTGGTTCCTGCTGACCTCCTTGGTGCGCTGATAATTTCCATCACGGAAACTGCCTCTCACATGCTTTCCCGGCACATATCCCTCCTCCTTCGGCTTTGTGAAATCGCCGTACTTCTTCCTCCTCTCCTCTGTCTCCGGATCATAGAAACGAGGCTTGTAGCTGAACTTGCGCACTTCCTGCGTTCCGAAAAAATTGAAACTGAATCCCATATCTGATGTTTTTCCTTTAATACATTTCCATGGCGGCAGGCCTTACGGCCTTTTACCCCGCCAAAAAGCAAAATTAAGGTTTTTTATTTACATTTGTGGAAATTATTTGAAATATGAACATAAGGATAGGAAACGGATATGACGTACATGCCCTGGCAGAGGGGCTGCCATTGTGGCTCGGAGGCGTAAGAATCGACAGCCCGATCGGATGCATCGCACATTCTGACGGCGATGTGGCCATCCACGCATTATGCGACGCACTTCTCGGCGCCCTCGCCCTCGGCGACATAGGAAAGCATTTTCCCGACACATCCGACGAATTCAAAGGCATCGACAGCAAGATCCTGCTGCGAAGGGTCATGGACCTTATCGAAGCTGACGGATGGTCGGTCGTGAATGTCGATGTGACCATAGCGATGCAGAGGCCGAAGCTGGCACCATACATCGTCGCGATGCGCGAATGCATGGCCTCGATAATGGGATGCTCTGCCGGACAGGTGTCCGTAAAAGCCACCACCACCGAAAAGCTCGGCTTTGTCGGCAGAAGCGAAGGATGCGAGGTCTACGCCGTGGCATTGCTGGAAAAGAAGGACGAAACATACGACTAGGCGGCCATGAAAAGAAGCACATTATTCCTCATACTGGCGATAGCCCTGTTCATCATCCTCCGCGGATACATCCCTGACAAAGGCGAAGGCGGATTCACCGCCCATGAAAGGGCGCTCATCCACGGAGCCGACAGCACGATGAGAGTACTTACCATCGAGGACAGCCTCGACCTTGCCGTACTCCGCGCCCCGAGCACATACCTCTCGCCAAGGACCATACGCTCCAACGACTTCATGAACCTCTGCCGTCTCATGCTCCAGACCGTAACCCACCCGTCCCAGGACGGAGTCGGTCTCGCAGCCCCGCAGATCGGCATCAACCGCCGCGTCATCGCTGTCCAGAGATTTGACAAGCCCGGCGAACCCTTCGAGATCTACCCCAACATCAGGCTCATATGGTCATCGGACTCCCTGGCATACGGCCCTGAAGGCTGCCTCTCCGTCCCAGACCGACGCGAAGAAGTCCTCCGCTCACAGGAAATCATCGTAGAATACGCCCTGACCCGACACCCCAAATGGTCAGTCCGCGACACAGTCCGAGGCTTCACAGCAGTCATCTTCCAGCACGAGATCGACCACCTCGACGGACTGCTATACACTGATCGCCTGTAGCCCTGATTACCGGCGTCCGAAACGATACCTTACAGAAAGACAAGGGCAGCCGCCGAGTGTAGACTCGCCCCCATAGAAGCTCGCCGTCCTGTTGATCACGGCCACTCCCAAAGCCGGCCTCGTATCGATGGAAATCTGAAGTGGGAATTCAAAAGTGTACTCCAGGCCTATCTGGAATCCTGCAGACACGCAGTAACCGACCCCGGTCACACCGGCCTTGACCGCAGGGCCCAGGTATACTCCCCACCTGCCCTTACGTGTCCAGTCCGGCCGAGCCAGCATGAAATCATAGGCAAGCGCGAGATTTGCAGTATTGCTGACCATCTGGAAACCGCAATCGATCTCCAGAAAGTCTCCCCTTTCACTGGTGGCATGCTGATAGCTGACCTGATATTCCAGTCCAGCCCTGATGCCCAACGCCCTGGGCTGGGCATAGCCAGCCAATCCGGCCAGCATCAAGATCATTATAGAAATCACCTTCTTCATGCCCCTAAGATATGCCATTTCAAGGAAACATTCAATTTTTTTCAAAAAAGTTTTGCATTTTAACAAAACATTCATACCTTTGCAATCCCATTTCAAAAACGGGAAGCCAAATTGAGATATGGTGTAATGGTAGCACTACAGATTCTGGCTCTGTCAGTGAGGGTTCGAGTCCTTCTATCTCAACAACATTTTGACATAAGTCATGGCGGGATAGCTCAGCTGGTTAGAGCGCATGATTCATAATCATGAGGTCCCCAGTTCAATCCTGGGTCCCGCTACTTGAAAATCAAGCACTTACGAAACTTTCGTGAGTGCTTTTTTCGTTCTTGGGAACACTGAGGGAACACAAACTCAATTATTTTTCACAATTTGTGGCAAACGGCCGGAATTACTTCAAATCTTTTTCGGCGTAGTCCCCGTATGTTTCTTGAAGAACTGGACAAATGCGGAAGGACTGGAGAAGTTGAGCCTGTCGGATATCTCCTGGACCGTCAGGTCTGTGGTCATGAGAAGCATCTTCGCTTCGATCAGGACAGCTTCGTGCAGCCACTCAAGGACTGGTCGTCCGGTTGTCTTCTTTATCGCTGTGGTTAGATACTTTGATGTGATGTTGAGCTTGTCTGCATAGAACTGTACAGTCCTGTTTTCCTTATAATATACGGCAAGCAGGTGGAAGAACTTGTCTGACACATCGTGAGATTTGATTTCGGCACCGGTGTTAAGATTATACTGTGCGTCATATTCTCCAGTAATTTCCAGAATCAAGGCATACAGTATCGAGCGAAGAATCTCATCCTGGTATGTGCTTTTCTCATTGCTTTCCTTGTAAAGAAACCTGAAATAACTCTGGAAGTCATCAAACTTGCTGTCAGAGACCTGCATTACCGGAATATATCTTGAGTAACTGAATATGCTCGTGTCAATCGGAGAAGGCATATTCAATATATAGTCGGTAGTCACCGCAATGAATTGAATCGTTTCGACTTTGATTGATTCAGTAAATCTGACAAGGTGTTTCTCGGGAAGTATCGCTATGCTGCTTTCGCCTAATTTATGTTCTTTTCCATCAATATATATGGAACCCTCATATCTCCGACAAAGACATATGACCATCCCTCCAAGGATGTAGAAATTCCTGATGTCCCTTTCTTCGATATCCGGAAGATTGAGGCTTAGCAGCATACCTGAAGCCCCGAAATCCTTCATCCTTTCGTCGATATCTATGCGAAAAATTTCCTCCTGATTCTCCATAAGCGAAGTTTCATAAATATTTTGTCCGATAAATGTAACAAATCTTGTGCTACGAGGCAATAATTTTGTCCTCCGAGAATAAACGATAAGAAAAATGGAAAAGAAATCACATCGACTGACTGTCACTGAAGCCTGCAGGACATTCCTGACAGATCCGGTCAAAGGACTGTCTTCCAGTGAGGCCGGAGCAAGACAGGCACGGGACGGATTCAACGAATTTGAGAAGACAAAACACACGACACTCTGGCAGAAGTTCATCAGCCAGTTCAAGAGTTTCATGATCATCGTGCTGATATTCGCCGCAATCATATCCGGTATCACTGGATATATGAATGGTGAAGGCATCACAGACGCGCTGATCATTCTTGTAATCCTCATAGCGAATGCCATCATTGGCGTATTCCAGGAGGCTAAAGCCGAAAAATCTTTGGATGCACTTGAGAAACTTTCTGCTCCTCATTGCAAGGTGATACGTGACGGGGAGACAAAAATCATCGAATCTCGTGAGTTGGTGGTTGGCGATATTGTCGTTATTGAAACCGGAGACAACGTGCCGGCTGACCTTCGTCTTATAGAATCAGTCAATCTGAAGATTCAGGAGGCGGCTTTGACGGGCGAATCCGTACCTGTGGAAAAAGATGCGGACGCTGTTCTTCCGGAGGACGCTTCGATCGGAGACCGTATAAATATGGCTTACAGTTCATGCAGCGTGACATACGGACACGGTAAGGGCGTGGTTACAGCCATTGGAAATCAGACCGAAGTGGGAAAGATAGCCTCGATGATCCAGTCTGTTCCTGATATGCGTACTCCAATGCAGATAAGGCTTGACAAACTTGGAAAGACTCTGGCCATAATCTGTCTTGTGGTCTGCGTAGTCATTATGGTGATCGGTCTCTGCTACGGAAGAAACCTGATGGAAATGTTCATGACTGCCGTCAGTCTTGCTGTCGCAGCAATTCCGGAGGGCTTACCGGCAGTATCCACTGTTGTCCTCGCCCTTGGCGTTCAGAGACTTGCTAAGCAAAATGCCATTGTCCGCAATCTTCCTTCCGTGGAAACCCTTGGAAGCACGACTGTGATATGTTCAGACAAGACAGGCACATTGACACAGAACAAGATGACTGTGACACACATCTATGCTGCAGGAAATCTTTCTGATACCACAGAAGATAGCCCGGTCATCAATGAACTCCTGAAGATGTCTGTGCTCGCAAACGATGCGATACTCAGCACTGACGGTCAATCCATAGGTGACCCCACTGAAACAGCATTGATTGATGCAGGACTCAAACACTCAATAGACAAGAACGCCCTCAAGAAAGCCCTGTCGCGAATCGCTGAGATTCCGTTTGACTCCGAAAGAAAACTGATGACAACCGTTCATCAGAATAATGAAGAGGACTTTCTTGTCGCTGTCAAAGGAGGACTTGACGAACTTCTCGCAAATTGTACCAGAATAAATGATGGAGCCACCATCAGACCAATAACAGAAAAAGATATAGAGGACATCCACAAGGCTAATATGGAGATGGCATCACAGGCTCTTCGAGTGCTTGCCATCGGATACAAGACTATATCTGAGTTACCTGTCGCATTCACTCCTGCGACCATTGAAAATGATTTCATATTCCTCGGAATGGTCGGTATGATCGATCCTCCTCGTGAGGAAGCAAAGGAGGCTGTACTGAGATGTAAGGAAGCAGGAATCAAGCCTGTGATGATAACGGGAGACCATAAGATTACGGCGACTGCCATAGCGAAAAGTCTTGGAATCATCACCACAGGAGACTGCGTGTTGACGGGAACAGATGTCGAGATGATGAGCGACGAACAGTTGAAGGAGATGGCCGGTAATGTGGCAGTCTTTGCCCGTGTCGCGCCGGAACATAAAGTACGCATAGTCAATGCGTTCCAGAGTCGTGGTAATGTCGTGGCGATGACAGGTGACGGAGTGAATGATGCACCGGCATTGAAACTCGCTGACATCGGTGTTGCGATGGGAATCACTGGAACGGATGTGGCAAAGGAAGCTGCGGATGTCGTTCTTACTGATGACAATTTTGCGACAATCGTATCATCCGTGCGTGAAGGCCGAAGGATATATGACAATCTGATGAAGTCGATCCAGTTCATGATATCTACAAACCTAGGTGAAATCGTCCTCCTTCTGATTGCAGTCATTGCCAATCTTGATATGCCTCTGCTTCCGATCCAGTTGCTCTTCATCAACCTCGTGGGAGACTCGCTGCCTTCTCTTGCCTTGAGTGTAGATCACGCCGACAAGGATATAATGAAACGCAAACCTATAGACCCTAACCAGGGAATATTCACAAAGCATTTCACTACAAGAGTCATCATACAGTCATTGATAATAGGTCTCACCACTCTTGCAGCCTATATGATAGGAATGAAGACTTCGGTTGATGTCGCAAGGACTATGACTTTTGCAGTGATGGTGTTCTGTCAGTTCACAATCATCTTCAGCATCAGGTCCGGACACAACTGGTTCACCCATAAGATGTTCACCAACAGATGGCTCTGGCTGACGATCGTATTTGTGACCGCACTCACATTGCTTGTCCTCCTTGTACCGGAAATGCAGTCCCTCTTCAAACTCACTCCTATGACCTCAGGCCAGTGGTGGACAGTCATCGGACTCTCTTTCGGAGTACTCGCCCTGAGCGAATTGTTCAAACTGTTTACACGTAATAAGGACAGATAGTGAATACATTCGATATAATACTTCTGGCAATAGGCGTCTCGATGGACGCCTTTGCCGTTGCCATAGCCAAAGGACTCAGCGTAGGAAAACTTCAGCCGGCACATTATACAAACATCGCATCCTGGTTCGGAATCTTCCATATCCTGATGACACTCTTCGGCTACTATATAGGACACTCACTCGCTGCTGCCGTAGAAAAATTCGACCATTGGGTAGCATTCTATATGCTTGTTGCTTTAGGAGTCAAGATGATACATGATTCCCTGAAGCAAAAACCGGAAGCATCTGGCGCTGACTTCTCGACCAGGACAATGCTTATAACCTCCCTGGCTACAAGTCTTGACGTGTTTGCTATTGGAGTCTCGCTGTCTTTCTTTGAAGTCAATATCTGGTGGGCTGTCATTATCATAGGAATCATCGTGTCCGCATTCTCCGCCGCAGGACTCAAGATAGGTAACCATTTCGGAGCAAGACATAAATCCAAAGCAGAAATCGCAGGAGGAGTCATCCTGATAGTCATGGGTGTCAAAATATTGATAGAGCACCTCTGTTCCTAAAGAAATCAATATGAATGTTGACAAATTGAAGTGGACAATAATCATAATCTTCATTATATTCATCGCATTGGCAATTCTGGCTGTCCTGGGCTGGAATAACCGCAGGAGCAGCGACGGTACAGGCAATCATTTCGACCGGGCGTATGAATTGGTGCAAGGTACTCCTGCCGAAGCAAGAGTGTTCGGACGGTCCGATGAAAGCATACTCTCAGATAAGTATCGTCCTCTTGCATCATTGTTTGAAAGTGCGTCAGGTCTCAAACCTTCGGTGCATAATGATATAGAGATCATCACTGAAGGCAAAAGGAAATATGACCTACTGATTGAAGACATTCAGAACGCAAAGGAATCGATACACATGGAGTATTTTCACTTCGGTATCGACAAAGGGAGCCGTGCTATTCGCAAAGCGCTGATTGACAAGGCAAAGCAAGGCGTAAAGGTAAGATTCATATATGATAACATAGCCAACATTCCTATACCTCCGGTTTACTTCTGGTCAATGAGATTCGCTGGTGTCGAAGTAAGGCGATATACGGGGCTGCACCGGATAATTCCCGATCTCAATTACAGAGATCACAGGAAAGTTGTGGTCATAGACGGGAAGATCGCATACACCGGAGGAATGAACATCAATGACCACTATTTCAAGGATTGGCGTGACACCCATCTCAGACTGACAGGCGATGCCGTATATTCTCTTCAGTATAATTTCCTGGATATGTGGATGCATTCGGGAGGAAGTGTAACTGAAGATATTGCCGGTCTGTTTCCGGAACATGATGTGACTGAAGAACTGCCTGTGCAGATTGTTCCTGATGGTCCGGATGCTCCATTCCCGGTAATTCAGACAGGACTGGAATGGATTGCCGAAAATGCGGAAGATTACCTGTACATACAGACACCTTATCTTGTGCCTTCAGACTCTACTCTTGAAGCAATGAAGACAGCGACAGGTAATGGCGTGGATGTACGGATAATGGTCCCACAGAACAGCGATATGGCCACAATGGGCTACATAAACAGATCGTTTTACAAGGAGTGCCTTCAACTCGGCATCAGGATATTCGAACGTGCCGGGGAATTTATGCACAGCAAGACTCTGGTCAGTGATGACTACCTCTCATCAGTAGGTTCAGCCAACATCGATCCGAGAAGCCTTGACTTGTGTTATGAACTCAACGCCTATATGTACGACAAGCCTACCGCCCTGAAAAACAAGGAGATATTTCTCAACGACCTGTCATTGTGCAAAGAGATTACGGAAGAAGTCCTGAAGGGATACGACTTCATTGAAAAGGGACTGCAGCGGTTCTTCAGACTGTTCGCACCTTTGGTATAAAACCCGCTACTTTTGTAATAAAGAAGTACATTATGACAAGACCATATACGGAATATTATTTGCGACACATTCTATCAAATTATCAATATGAACAGAACCATAATCTTTTCATCAGACACGAAGTCCGTAAATGAAGGTGAATATGTCACACTGAACTGGGAGTGTGATTTCTGTCCGGATTCCATATCTCTGGACATAGATAACGGACACACCTTTCATACAATCCAGCTTTCCGACAAAGGCACAACAAAACTACTTGTGTCTGCTTCAAAGGGACGGACCCGATATACCCTTAAAGTGAAGTCAGGGGGCAAGACTGCCAAGAAGGTCATCAAAATAAAAGTCCGGAATCAGAAGAAAACGAAATCAGAAAGCAAGGCAGGAGTCGGAAGATTCAGACTATGGTGCGAGAGACAGCAGGCGTCCTGGAGTGTCTGGTGGGCACAGATGAAATGCGGCTGGGCCTCATTGAAGAAATGGAAGAAGATACTGTATATTGCTCTTCTTGCTCTTTGGCTGGGTCTCATAATCTGGAGCATAGCACGTCCTTCGGGCAAGCCGGTCTCAACCGGAACAGAAACGACAGCGTTAGTTATGAACCAAAGATAGATACAGATATGGCAAAACTGAAGATAAGCGAGAACGGACGCAACTGGTGGAAGAACCTGTCCCGAAAACACGTATTCATAAATGGAAAACATTCCGGAGTGATTGAAGGAGAACAGTTGGAAATCGATGTCGAGCCCGGTGCCTGCAAAGTGCTGATCCGCAACTCATTTCCCGGATTCTCCGGACACGCATACATCCATGTGGAAGAAAATGCGGAAAACCACGTAGTCTTTCGTGACAGAAACTGGCTCTGGAACGTAGCGATGGTAGTTAACCTATTGTCTATGTTCCTGCGACGACTGATTCATCTCCCCGCACCATTCCAAAGTAAGGCTCTGATGATCTCACAGGGATTCTCTTTCATCTGGCTGATGAAGTTCCTGTTCGGCAAAGACCGCTGGTATCAGACATTTGCCTACTCCGTCGTCACGGATGACTCCAAACTGCTTTACAGCTGATGCATTCAAATCAGGCAACATAGTTACCAGTTCCGATATTATAAATTTTTAGTCGGAAATTTGTAATAATTATGATATAGACAATCACTTACTTTGTCAGGTTTAGATTAATTATAGTTATGCCTCTGCTGACATTGAAAGAGATTGCCGATATGTCTCCCGTATTCCGGGGGCGTATCGGCGGTGCAGTAGGTAGAGGTCTTATGAGGATGCTCGCAATCGATAAGGTCAATGTCCTCTATGATCATAACTCACATCTGACCGGTCAGGATTTTACATCATCTGTGCTTCAGGAAATAGGAGTGGATTATCAGATGATCAATCCGCAGATACTCTCTCAACTCCCTTCCGGACCTTTTGTTGTCATAAGTAATCATCCTTACGGAAGTATCGACGGAATCATCCTCGTCGATTTGTTTGCCAGGATAAGGCAGGATTTCAAGGTGATGGTCAATAATTTTCTTGGAAGGATAAAGACTTTGGAAAACAACTTCATCTGTGTCACTCCGACAGGAACTCAGCGTCAGGCCCCGACAAAAGAAAGCATCCAAGGAATCAAGGAAGCGGTCGCTCATATACGCTCCGGCCATCCTATCGGAATATTTCCTGCAGGGGCAGTCTCCGACTTGAGCATTAAGGACCGAGGTGTAAGAGACAGACAATGGCAGGAACCTGTCGTAAGGCTCATTCAAAAGATGAAAGTACCGGTTGTGCCAGTGCATTTTCTGGACGGTAACTCCAAATTCTACTATAGTCTCGGACTTATAGACTGGAAGGTAAGACTGCTGCGTATTCCGTCGGAAGTGTTCAATGAAAGAAACAAGCCGGTCCGCATAGCATTAGGTGAAATCATTACCCCGGAACAGATGGCTGAGTATAAGACAGTTGAAGACCTGAGAACATTCTTGAGAAATAGTGTATATAATATATGATTATGGGAAACAATAAGGAAGATTCGGTAAGGATACAGACGTCGGTGCTTAATGCCCTGGAGAAGAAAGTCCTTATATGGCTTGCAGAGCGTCAGCCGGCGTGGGTCACTTCTGACCTGCTTACATATATAGGAACATTTGGCTCCGTATTGATTGCTGCCGGATACATTCTTGCCGGATGGAATATTCATTTTCTATGGCTGAGTTCGTTCGGCTTCATCGTCAACTGGTACGGAGACTCCCTCGACGGCACTCTGGCGAGAGTGAGAAAGACCCAGCGACCTGTCTATGGTTATTATATCGACCATACGATGGACGTCATCAACGAGCTCCTGATGTTCGTCGGAATAGGATTGTCCGGACTGATGCATTTCTCCCTCGCGGTCCTTGTGCTGGTCGTATATCTGATGCTCACCATCAACGTCAGCATAAATGCTCACCTCAAGAAGGAATTCCGTCTGACATATGCAGGGCTCGGGCCGACAGAGTTCAGGATCATTATGGTCATTGTGAATACTCTATTTGCATTGATACGCCCGTTGAGAGAATTTGTCTGGAATTTCACGATGTTCTCTCACGCATTCGAACTTTCCGCCCTGGACTGCATCGCAATAGGGATTCTGCTGATCCTCTCGATAATTTATCTGACGACAATCATCAAGGACACTAAGAAATACGCCATTATGGACCCGTTGAAGAAAAACAAATGAAGCGCTTCCTGAAATTTGTTGCAACCAGTCTCGTGGGAGGGACTGTCGATATGGTTCTGGTATGGCTGCTTTCCGGATATGTTTTCAGCGGCTACTGGGGCGAAGTCGTGGTCACTCCCATGATTTCCTTTGAGTGTTCGGTAATTGTAGGATTCACATTCTGCTGGCTGTTTGTCTGGAACGACAGGATTGACAAGGTCGACAGACTCACTTTCTGGAAGTCGTTGGGAGCATTTAATCTGTCCAATATAGGCGTATTTGTATTACGAATGGTCCTTGTGATGCTTCTGGAGAGAGTCATAGCAGACAATTTGCTGATATGTAACCTCATAGCCCGGATGCTTGCCGGACTGTTGAACTTTATCATAAGCGACAGACTGATTTTTAAGATTAAAAGGAATACGATATGAGAAGAAGAAAGATTTTAGGACTGTTACCATTATTGACAGTTGCATCCTGCGGGGATGCCGTTAAGCCGGACGTGACCCTTCAGACGGAAGGATTGAAGGTAGCAAATGAGGTCTCACCTCTATATCAGTCATACAACATAGAGATGGCCGAACTTGTAGGAGGACGCTTCTGGAAGCCGTACAAGGACATCAAAGGACCTATAGGCACAAATTCCTATGGAGTGGATGTCACAGACTCCTCAGCCGACATATATCAGGAACTGCCTCCGGTCAATCTTGCAAATGAAAGGATACTGACATTGGCAAAAGGGTTGTCACCTGCCTATGTAAGGGTAAGCGGTACCTGGGCAAATGCGACATATTTCCAAGGAGATGATACTGAAATACAATCGCCTCCGGAAGGATTTGTCAACATCCTGACTGCAGAACAATGGCTCGGGCTTCTGGATTTCGTTAAGGAAACAGACAGCAGACTTATGACATCTTTCTGCGTATCCGACGGAGTGAGAGACAAGAACGGAATCTGGACTCCGGTGGAAGCGGAAAAGATCATCTCATTCTCGGAACGCAATGGGGTAAGGATCGCGGCTGCAGAACTGTTCAATGAGCCTAACATACCGACTGCCGGAGGTGAGTTCTCAAAGAAGGATTATAGCGCGGAAGACTATGCAAAAGATGTCGCAGTGTTCAATACCTGGGCAGAAGAGAGGGCTCCCTATATGCTACGCGTCGGACCAGGCACATTTGGAGAAGGTCTCAAATGCTTTGAAGATTTTGTCGAGAGCCAGCCTGAAATGAAGAAACTGATGCTTGGCCTTGAAGATATGATGACAGCTCATCCTGCTCCGGAATTCAATGTGTTCTCATATCATTTCTACGGAGGAGTATCCAAAAGAATAATGCCGGGACCTCCTATGGGCATATTGGAAGATGACGCTATGTCGGAAGAATGGATAACAAGGACAGATGAAGCATTTGACTACATCAGTGCGGTCCGTGACCGATTTGCTCCGGGAGAGCCGATATGGCTTACAGAAACGGCTGAAGCCGCAGGAGGTGGAGACCCTTGGGCAAACACATTCACTGATACATTCAGATATCTTTATCAGATGGGCTCTTTAGCCCAGAAGGGTCTTGATGTTCATTTTCATAACACCCTTCTGACCAGCGAGTACAGTCTCGTGGATCATTACACCCTGGAGCCAAATCCAAGTTATTGGGCAGCATTGCTGTGGAACAGGCTGATGGGAACAAAAGCGTATGAAGTCAACAGCGGCAAGGATGACTTCTATGTGTTCGCCCACAACCTCAAGGGCAAGGATAAGGGCATCTCATACCTGCTCATAAATGCTGGTGAAGCCCCTGTCAATGTCACTTGTGACAAGAAATCAGATATGTATATGCTTACATCTGAGAATCTTGATTCCCGAAAGATCCGTCTTAATGGTCAGGAGATGAAGATGACTCATGATTCCAGACTGCCGGAAATCAGCGGTAAGGCAACAGATAAAGGAATAATCCGTATTCCTTCACACGCGATAGTATTCTTAACCATAAATGAATAAAGACAATAATGATGAAACGTTATTTTGAAGACCTGCTTCCTGCCGAGGAACTCGAGCAGTTGAAGTATATCCCTACCATTCCGGAATTCGTAGAATGGATCGAGAGCAAATGGCACGACCTGCCTGCATTGTCGGATATGACACGCACATATACGTATGGTGAAATGTGCGAAAGGATAGCCTGCAAAAGATCATTGCTCTATGGACTGGGACTGCAGGAAGGCGACCATGTTGCCATTCTTGACAACACGACAACCGATGCCGTCGAGATGTTCCTTGCTGTGACATCAGCCGGATATGTTGCCATAATGTTGCCGTCGCAACTTCCTGCTCCGGCAGTCATAGGATCATGCCTTAAATTCAATGTCAGACTCCTTGCTTATGGAGCAGATTATGCTTCAGTAGCAGAAGATGTTCACTGCAAGACCTTGAAGATAACAGCAATGGATGAAACTATGGCTCCGGTAACGACTGTGTCGAAAGATGCTCCGGCAGCGATATTCTTCACCGGTGGAACAACAGGTGCACCAAAGGGAGCCGTCCTTCCTCACAGAGCCATAATGCGCGGAGCCTTGAACGGATGTTTCGGCCCAGGCACTCAGCTCGGATGCCATCGCTATGCCCACGTCCTGCCCCTCAGCCACGTGTTCGGCCTGATTAGAGGAACGATGTCGGCACTTTATACCGGTTCATTGTGGATCGTTGCAGCAAATGTCAAAGACACTATTTCAAGCCTGCCGGTAATCAAACCGACCTGCATTGTAGCAGTTCCCGGAATATGTGAGATCCTGATAGGACTCATAAAGATGTATGGCAAGGATTTCCTCGGCGGACAGTTGAGATTCATCATTGCAGGAGCAGCCAATGTGCCACCTAAGTTGATTCAGGAGTTTGACAAGGTCGGCATAAAACTGTTTGCCGGATACGGAATGACGGAAGGCGGCAACCTGACATCAGGAAACGTGGATGTCCTTGAGAAACCGACTTCTGTAGGAAAGATATATCCTTGCCAGGAATACAAGGTCGTTGACGGAGAATTATGGCTGCGAGGTGACAACGTCTTCCTCGGATACTACGGTGATCCCGAAAAGACAACGGAAACCCTTACGGAGGACGGCTGGCTCAAGACCGGTGACCTCGTGCGCTTCGATGAAGACGACTATATGTACATAGTCGGTCGTATCAAGAACCTGATTGTACTCTCAAGTGGAGAGAATGTAAGTCCGGAGAGCCTGGAAGAGCCGTTCTACAAATGTGACAGGCTCAGAGACTGTCTTGTAAAGGAAGAAAACGAGGACGGAAGAGTGGTGCTGACAATCGAGATATATCCTCGAATGGAAGAGTTTACCGGCGTTGCCTGGGAACAGGTGGAAGAATATTTCCGTAATCTGCTTGCCGAAGTCAATGCCACACTGCCGACAACTCATCGTATTACAAGACTCACAGTGCGTAAGGAAGACTTCAAACGTACGGGAGCAATGAAAGTATCAAGAAACTAAACACAATTCAATGGATAAGACAACTATACTGACCGAATTGAAATCGGTCTTTCAGGAAATAAAGAAAAACATTGACACGGATACCATATCGGAAGAGACACGACTTGTGGAAGATCTCGGTCTGGACTCATTGACAATCCTCCTCCTGAGTTTCGCTATAGAAAAGAAGTTCGGCTTCAAGTTCGACGGCCCGGTGAAGTTCGCCACTGTAGGCGAGGTGGTGGACTATGTTGAAAAGATGACACTATGAGTGCAGCGGACCGTATAGTCAAAGGGTGTACTCCATTCCTTGTGAAGACCTTGCTGCGCCCGAAAGCATATTTCCTGAATCCCGACAAGCAGAAAGACCGGTTGACACAGCCCTCGATACTTGTCATCAACCATACAAGCCATCTTGACGGCCCGATTGTGAATACAGTCTTCAAACACGACTGTATTCACAATCTTGCGGCCAAAGACCGGTTTCAGCAGAAAGGATTCGGATTCTTTCTCAGGCATACCGGATGCATCCCGATCGACAGACAGAATCCTGATACATCGTGGATACACGAGTCCCTGAGAATGCTTCATGAAGAAAAGGAGAGCGTCGCTATCTTCCCGGAAGGAGCCCACGGAACTCACAGGCAGCAGTTACCCTTCCATTCGGGTGTGGTGATGCTGGCTGCACTTGCCGATGTACCTGTAGTGATGGTCTATATCGACGGCCCTCATAAGATCCTCAGAAAGAGAGCGAAACTGATCATCGCCCCGCCTTTCAGACTTGATCCGCCGATATACGGACTCGATTCTGACTACATCGATCAGCAGACAACAATCCTGCAGAATAAGATGAAAGGACTGATGGAAGAGTTTGTACTAATTGATAATAACAGCAAATGAAGAGAATGGAGATATGCATATTTCAGTAATCGGAGATTCGCTCACTAAAGGAGTGATATTGTCTGAAGGCAAATATCAGGAACTTGAGGAGGGATTCGTGAATATAGTAAGCCGGGAAAAAGGATTGGCACTGAAGAATTTCAGCAAATTCGGCAGTACTGTCCGATATGGTCATTCCGTATTGACGCGACACTCTGCTGAAATATCTGAATCGGAATACACCATAATTGAATTTGGTGGAAACGACAGCGACTTTATATGGGATGTCGTCGCATCTGAACCATACACAAGACATCAATCCAGAACTCCCGAAGGTGAGTACTATGAACTATATGCCGATCTGATTCACAAGGTGCGCGATCTTGGCTCTGAACCCATTATGCTCTCACTTGCTCCTATCATTGGCAAGAGATACTTCAGTTTTGTGACCAGAAGGATGAGCGATGAAAGCAAAACAAATGTATATCAGTGGCTTGGATATGACCCCGAGGCAATGTACAGGTGGCACGAGCATTATAATGAAGCGACATTTCAGATTGCCAGGATGACGGACACCCCGATCATCGACATAACATCATCTCTTGACAGATGCGTCGGAGGGAAAGAACAGTACTATTGCGAAGATGGGATACATCCCAATGCCGAAGGACACAGGTTCATAGCATCGCAAATAATGAAGAATGTTGAATAGTATGAAGGCTCAGAATAAACTGGCATCTCAATTAAGAGACATACTTAATTTGAGCGATCACATAGATGTAGAATCAGCCGATAGGGCCATCAGAGGAAATGTCAAGTTCAGGGGTCCTAATGCCTGGATTCTCGCAGTCGCGGTAATCATCGCTTCCGTAGGACTCAACGTGAATTCCATACCCGTCGTAATCGGAGCGATGCTTATATCTCCTCTGATGGGTCCTATTTTCGGAATGGGGCTTGGATTAGGTGTGAATGATATCGAACTGATGAAGTCATCAGGAAAGAACCTGCTGGTGATGGTCTCGATCAGTCTTGTCGTGTCATTCCTGTATTTCCTGATCACTCCTCTGAGCCTCAGTAATCCGACAGAGTTGCTTGCAAGGACATCACCGACCTTCTATGATGTGCTGATCGCTTCTTTCGGAGGCTTCGCCGGCATTCTCGAACTATGCAGAAAAGAGAAAGGTACGGTAATCTCCGGAGTCGCCATTGCAACCGCATTGATGCCTCCGTTATGCACGGCAGGATATGGACTTGCCAGCGGCAACATGACGCATTTTATAGGAGCCCTTTATCTGTTTGTCATTAACGGTACATTCATAATGCTGGCTACTTATGTCGGAGTCAAATATCTCAGATTTCAGCAGATGGAGTTCAAGGACGTTGCAAGAGGCAAGAGAACAAGAAGGATCACATCCGCCCTCATAGTCTTACTTGTGATTCCCAGCATCTGGTCTGCGGTTATCCTGATCAGACAGAATAATTTTGAGGCAGATGCCACTGCCTTTGTCGAACATAGAAAGACATACGGTAAAAGCGTCCTGTATGACTATAAGATATCATTCAAGGATAAGGCACATCTGGAACTGTTCTTTACTGGTGATCCTCTTGATGAGACATCGAAAGCAGAGGTAATGGAGGTTGCTGGAGGATATGGATTGGAAGAAGACCAGATAAGCATAAAGGACTACACAAGAAGCACGGAATCCAATGACATAGAACTTTTTCAGGAAATCTATCGACGAAATGAAGAACAGATCGCATCAAAAGACCAGGAAATCAGAACCCTTGGAGAAGAACTGAAATTGCTCAAGGACAACAGCATTCCTCACAGTCAGATAGCCAAGGAGATATTCAGCATCTACCCGTCAGTCTTAGAAATCAGCCTGTCACGTGGAAAAACAGTGAACCGGGATCTGACTGAATCCGACGTCCTTATGGTAAATCTCCATTGTAATCAGCCTCTCTCCGAAGAACTGACCGGGCAGATGAAGGAATGGCTGAAGACCAGGCTGAAGATTGATAGAGTGATACTAACAGTAGAATGTTAATAGTTAAAAAATAAAACGATTATGTATTGGACACTTGAACTTGCATATCATCTTGATGATGCACCTTGGCCGGC
>JAFTWQ010000007.1 GCA_017465225.1 Bacteroidales bacterium | reverse complement strand
TGGGGGATGGGGTTCACAAAACCACAGCTCCTCCTCAAAAGACAAAATTCAATCGTGCCTAAAGAATTTTCGCTCCAAATGAAAAATAATTGAAAATTTATTTGGTCAAGTCCTATATTTCAGCGTATTCCGTGCCTAAATGATTGAGACGCGTCTTGATGTGTATCTCCAAATATGCCTTCGATGCTTTGAAGACAAAACGTCGCATAATATGCGTTATTTTGTGGATTTGTTTAGCTATTCAACATTTATTCAGTATATTTGTCGCAGAATTTGCGACGTTATAAATGGTATTTTGTCGCACAAAGTACGAATGTATTATGTACATACACGAAAGAGATAATTGGACAAACTTCCGTTGGGACGCCAATTTGCTCAGCAAATATTGCTCATATATAGTTGTAAACAATAAGGAATAGTAGTAATCGCTAATCAAGAAAATATAATTTTAGGCACGGATTGCGCTGAGGACACTGATGCCACGGCTTTATTTATTATAATTTAAACCGTGGGATCCGTACTTTCAGCGTATTCCGTGCCTAAATGATTGAGACGCCATAATATGACGTCTCTACTTCAGAATAATAGATCTGTTTAATCTGTGCAATCTGTGTCTAAAACAACATTTCGACACACCACTTTGTTGTGCTTTATGCTTAATGTGGGGATGTGTCAGACTACTACTGCTGCAATGACCTGGATGAATATGATGAGGAAGACCATTGCTATAGGGTAGACTGTGGCGTATGCCACGCTTGGGATGTTGCTGTCGACCATCGAGTCGGCTGCTGCAAGTCCCGGTGTACTGGTCATGCCTCCGGTGATTGTTCCGAGGAGGTCGAGCATCGAAATCTTGAATATCAGTCTGCCCACGATGACTGCCACGAGCATCGGTATGACGGTTATGGCTGCTCCTACACCGAAGAGCAGGAGACCGCTTGTCTGGAATGTGGCTACGAGGGTCTTGCCTGCCGATGTTCCCACTTCAGCGAGGAAGAGCAGGAGTCCTAATTGGCGCAGGAGTTGGTTGGACGGACCGGACATGGACCAGATGATCGGGCCTGTCTTACCTACGGCACTGAGGATGAGCGCCACGATGAGCACTCCGCCTGTGAGTCCTGGTGAGAAGGATATGTCTTCGCCAAGAGAAATGTTGAGTTTGCCGAAGATGACTCCGAGCACTATACCCATTGCTATAGGGAAGAAGTCGGTGTCGGACAGGAGTTTGGCGTTGTTGCCTATCATGCAGGCGAATCCGTTGAGTCCTTCCTTCTCGCCGACTACCATGAGTTTGTCGCCGAACTTGAGTTCGAGGTTTTCTGACGGCGTGAGGTCGATTCCGCTTCGGCGCACTCGTGTCACTGTGCATCCGAAGTTCTGGTGGAGTCGGAGTTCACGAAGTTGCTTGCCCACAACCTTCTTGTTGGTGAGGAGCAGCGACTGTATGTCTTGCGTATCTGCCAATGGGAGTTCGCCTTCCTCACGCTCACCGAGCAGGAGTTCAGCCTGTGAGAGGGCTTCCTTTGTGCCCACACACTGCACCCAGTCGTTCTGGCTGAGTTGGGTTATTCCCATAGGGATGAGAATGTGTCCATTCGACTTCATACGTGAGATTATGGCTCCCGTCATGTTGGAAAAACGGAGTTCGGCAAGGGTTTTTCCGAAGACTGCGTCATTGGTCACCTTGAACAGGCATGTCTCCATCTCAGGGAACTTGCTTTTGCGCTCGGCATCGAGTGTACGTGCTTCCTTCTCAAGGTCGACGCGCATGATTTTAGGCAGCAGTTTGACGAAGAGTATCACTCCTATAACACCGAACGGATAGGCTATACCGTAGGCGATGGATGCGAGTGGTGACGCCGTGCTGTCGATGGCGACTGCAAGACCTGGTGTACTGGTGAGCGCGCCGGCTATGAGTCCCACTACGCTGGCTGTCTCAATGTTGCACAGATACTTCAGTGCTACTGCAGTGAGCGACGCCGATCCGATGAGCAGCATGGTGATGATGATGAGTGTCTTTCCCTTGCTGCGGAATGAGTCGAAGAATCCCGGACCTGCCTGTATGCCTATGGTGAATATGAACAGCACCAGTCCGAAGTTGCCCAGTTCCTTCGGTATGAACACACCGTAGTGGCCGAAAAGGAGGGCTATGAAGATTACGGCTGACACGTCGAGTGAGACGCCTTTGACTTTGATGCGTCCCAACATGAATCCCAAGGCTACTATCAGGAACAGTGCGAAATAGGATGATTTGAGTAGTTCGATTAGCATTTGATTTTATGAGTTTAGTTCTTTTGTTATCGGTCTTGTGATTTCCTTGAGCCACTCGCGATGCTCTTCGTCGAGGTGTGGAGAGAGCTTGTCGCACACCATCTGCTGATAGGCGTTGAACCACTCTATCTCTTCCTTCTCCATCATGTCGGTAAGGATTGGCGAAGTGAAGATTGGGCAGAGGGTGAGGTGCTCGAATGTGTAGTAAGGACCGAAAGTGAGTCCTTCGTTGCCTTCCTGTCCCTTATCAGTGAAGTCGGCAGGGATGACGAGCATGGTGTTCTCGTGGCGCACTCCGTGGCTACCGGCGATGTATATGCCCGGTTCGTCGGTTATCGTCATGCCTGGAACCAGTGGGGTTGGCATGTAGTTCATGCGGAACTGGTGAGGGCCTTCGTGTACGTTCATGAACGAACCTACTCCGTGGCCTGTGCCGTGGAGGTAGTTGATGCCGTACCGCCACATCGGTGTGCGTGCCAGGCAGTCAAGCTGAGTGCCGTATGTTCCGCGTGGGAACACCGCCCTACCGAGGTTGATGAATCCGCGCAGGACAAGGGTGTAGTCGCGTCGTTCCTCCCATGTCAGCGGTCCGAGAGGGATGGTGCGCGTTATGTCGGTTGTTCCGTCCTGATATTGTGCTCCCGAATCGATGAGCAACAATCCCTTAGGCTCTACAGGGATGTCGGTCTCTGGCGTAGGCTCGTAGTGTACGATGGCACCGTGAGCGGCATAGCCCATGATGCTTGCGAAGCTCACTCCACGGAAGAGAGGTTGTTCTGCACGGCAGCTGTAGAGTTTCTCATCGAGCGACAATTCTGACTGTCCGCCAGCTTCCACTGCAGGGAGCAGCCATTTCATCCATTTCACCATAGCAAGTCCGTCCTTGAGCATCGCACTGTGATAACCGCGTATCTCAGCCTCGTTCTTCATTATCTTCATTGTAGACACCGGACAATCCTTGCGCACCGGGTTCTGCAAGCACGCATATACCGCATAGTTGGTCTTGTCGGGCTGGACAAGCACTTTGCAAGCGAGATTGCGCAGATCGCTCTCTATCTCGCCATACGGCTTGGTGTCCACTCCTTCAGCCTTGAGGTAGGCACTGACTTCGGTGGTAAGCTTCGCCTGATTGATATACAGCGTTGCCTTGTCGGCAGTGATGAGCAGGTAACTAACGAACACGGGGTTGAATTCTATGTCGGAACCGCGGAGGTTGAGTGTCCATGCCACTTCGTCGAGCATGGAGACAAGTACTGCATCGGCTCCGCTCTTGACGCCCTCGGCACGTATTCGCCCTATCTTGCTCGCCGCCGTCTCACCAGCAAGTTCGAGTGGCTGGATGAACACCTCGTCGACAGGGAGTTGCGGACGGTCGGTCCATATCTTGCCATACGGTTCGATGCCGGTATTGAGGCTCAAGCCGTAGATGGAGAGTTCCGCCTTCAAGTCTTCGACAGCAGTAACGGTGTTGACCCATCCGTCAATGGCAACGGTGCTGCCTTCGGGAAGAGTCTCGCCCAACCACTGTGCTACGGTAGGCGTTCCCTCAATCTTGTCTTTCATCAGGACATAGCCTGTGCCACTGATTTGGTCTTCTGCCTGGAGGAAGTATCTTGAGTCGGTCCATAGGGCAGCCTTGTCGGTAGTGACAACGGCTGTTCCTGCCGATCCTGTGAATCCAGAAATCCATGCACGCGATTCCCAATGACTTGGCACGTACTCGCCTGAATGCGGGTCGGTGCTTGGAGTGATGAAGGCGTCCACACCGTTCTCCTTCATTATATGTCTTAGGGCGTCAACCCTGTCTATAGTCTGTTTCATTTTTAATTCTTTAATTAGCTTCAACTTCAATCGGCACTCGTTGGCACGATTGTTCTTTCATTCTTTCACTCTTTCATTCACCTCTCACTATCTGCCGCCTGCAGGAAGGTTCTTAAGCCAGTAGTCGGTCATCGACTTGCGTAGGTGGAAGGTTGTTCCGGCACGCTCGCTGATGCCGTGTGAACGCATAGGATAGGAAATCTGCGAGAAGACCTTGCCGTGGCGCACGAGTTCGTTGACAAGCATTTCGCAGCTCTGGTAGTGTACGTTGTCATCGCCCGTACCGTGGATGAGCAGAAGGTTGCCCTTCAGTCCATCGGCGTATGTGATAGGCGACCCCTTGCGATAGCCCTCGGAATTGTTCTGAGGTGTGTCCATGTAGCGCTCCTGATAGATGGTGTCGTAGAGTCGCTGGTCGGAAACGAACGCTACGGCTATGCCTGTGTGGAACACGTCAGGATAGCGGAACATGCAGTTGAGTGTCTGGCTTCCGCCACCGCTCCATCCTGTCACTCCGATGCGGCTGAGGTCGATGAAGGAATATTGGCGTGCGAGATCCTGCACTCCGCGTGCCTGGTCTTCGCAAGCGAATGTACCCACTTCGCCGTAGATGCACTTGCGCCATTCACGTCCGCGAGGGCAGTTGGCTCCGCGGTTGTCTATACTGATGACTATGTAGCCCTGGTTGGCAAGGTACTGATGCCATAGGCTGCCACCTCCCCATACGTCCTGCACGGTAGAGTTGGCAGGTTCGCCGTAGATGTCGAGGATGACAGGATATTTCTTTGTGGAGTCGAAGTCTACAGGCTTGATCATCCATCCGTCGAGCAACCAGTTGCCGGAACGTACCTGGAAGAACTCCTTGCCGTTGAGTCCGAGAGCCTCGTACTGCTTCTTTGCCTGGGCGTTGTCGGTGATGAGTCGCACTGGTTTGTGTGAAGGCAATGCCACCATGTCAATCACAGGCGGAGTCTCCGTGTTGCTGAATGTGTGGACAGCCCATTTGCCCGAAGGCGATATGTTGTATGAGTGCTGTCCGCTCTGGTCGGCAGGGCTGAGACGCTTCACGCTGCCCTTGCCGAAGAGACTTGCCTGATAGAGGTAGCGCTGTGTGGCGTTGTTGGGCGATGCGATGAAGTAGACGAGTCCGCGCTGAGTGTCGATGCCCACTTCGTTGATGAAGTCGAAGTTGCCTGTTGTCACTGGCTGTATCTGCTTACCGTCGCGGCTTATACGGTAGAGGTGACGCCATCCGTCGCGTTCGCTCACCCATGTGAAGAACTTGCCGCCCTTGAGCCAGTGGATGTTGTCGTTGGTGTCGAGCCATGCGGCATCGGTGTCAGTGAAGATGTTGACAGGTTCGGATTCGCCAATCTTGACAGTCCACACGCGGTTGGTATTCTGCTGACGGTTCATCTGCTGGATGAAGAGTTCGTTGCTCTCAGGGATGAAGTCCATGCGTGGGATGTAGTTGTTGCGCGGATCGCCAGGGATGTTTATCCATGTCGTAGGTCCGCCGTCGGCACTGACATACCCCACCTTGACGGCGGAGTTTGTCGTTCCTGCCTTAGGGTAAGGGAAACGCTGTATGGTAGGATAGAGCGAATCGACATTGTTGATGATGTCGAACCACCCCGTGCCCTCGGTGTCGCTCTGCCAGTAGGCAATGTGCTTGCCGTCGGGACTCCATCGGAATCCGTCGCGGCAGTTGAACTCCTCCTCATACACCCAGTCGAACGTACCATTGACGATGAGGTCGCTACCATCGGTAGTGAGCTTCACCACCTTGCCGTCGGCTATGTTCTCAACATAGATGTTGTTCTTGCTGACGTATGCCACACGGGTTCCGTCGGGCGAGAACTTGGCGAACATCATTGTGGCTTCAGGACACTGGCGGCCCAACTGATGCAGAGTGCCGTCGGCAGTGTTGAGCACCCAGTAGTCGCCACGGGTGTCATATCGCCACACACGGCGTGTGTTGGTGTAGATGAGCACCTTGCTGTTGTCGGCTGAGAAAGTGAAACTGCGTACAGGTATCTGCTTGCCTGTAGCTGGGTTGACAAGGCGGTCGGCACTGATTATCACCTCACGCTTGTTGTCCTTGGCAGTGTATGCCACTATCTCGTTCTTGCCCTCTGCGTTGCGCTCTGTCTTCGAGTAGCGTTCGCCGTCAATCCAGTTGACATTGCTGCCACCCTCAGTGCGGATGAGTCCGCCGTAGACAGCTTCCTGCAGGGTTGGTATGTGCGGTTTCTGACTTGCTGCACTTGTAGCATACAAGGCGATAAGCATCGCCAATGCTGTTCTGAATATGTAGTTCATGCTATTGTGGTTTTAGCTTTTCGGTTTCGATTGGTGTAAATGGGGTCACTCCCTGATTTCCTCCACTTTCCTTCTGTTCTCAATGTAGCTGTTGTAGTCTTCCATGTAGAACTCGTCATCCTTCATCGGTTCGAGGATGTCTATCTGCTGAGTGTAGTATTCCGTAAGGATTTCCTTCAGTTTAGGGATGTTGAACTTCTCGTACGATTCAGCTTCCCAAATGCTGTTGCCTATGTATTTGTCATCTATCGCCTTAGCCTCCGACAGGAGAGTCAGCGCATCCAGATATTCCAGACTCCTCATGTCGTCGAGAGTCAGTCCGTCGTTGCTGCCGATTATCCTTGTAGCCTTCTGTATGTTATTGTCCCTCTGCTTCATGTCGGCAAGCATTTCTGCTGTAGCAACAACCTCTGTGTCATCATCACTGTCACCGCCAGTCTTTTTGCCACCTTCATCACCGAAGAGGAAGAACAACGCTCCACCAGTGACGATCAGGATGGAGGCAATAATAGCGGCTATGAGGAACACCTTGTTGTCCTTTCCCTTGTCCTTGTCCTGAGTCGACTTGGCAACATTCACCTTCGGAGTCTCCACCGAGCGAGGTTTCTGAGGCTCCGGTTCCGGAACTGGTTTATGCGTTAGTTCCGGTTCGGGAACAGGTATAGGTATTCTCGTTGGCTCTGGCTCCGGAGCAGGGATTGGTTCCGGCTCTGGTTCGGGTACTGGTGGCACAGGAGTTGGTTCCGGTTCCGGCATAGGTACTGGAGGCGGTACAGGAGTTGGTTCTGGTTCCGTAACAGGCACAGGAGTTGGCTCAGGTTCCGGCATAGGCACAGGAGTTGGTTCCGGTACTGGTGGCGGCACCACTACTACCGGTTCTTCCTCCTTTGGAGATTCCTCCGGTTCAGGAGTGTTTTTAGGCTTGACAATCTTGACGTTGAGTTTCCTTCTCTTAGGTTTCTCCACTTCCTGCTTCATGTCTGCCACAGGCTGTTCTTCAGCCACCTCAACCTGTGTGTCTGCAGCCGGTACTTCCTTCGGTTCCACATCAGGAACATTGTTCCTACGCGTAACGATAGTGGCACTGTATTCGTCGTTGTCCTGCACAGGGATTTCGTTCGCTTTTCTGCCCTCTTCCGGCATCTTGATGTTAGGTCTGAACACCATCGTAGGCTCCTCCTGCCCTGCACCAACAATCTGTTGTGTGGCAGCAGGCTTGGACTTGAGCATATCGACAAACTGCCCCACAGTCTGCAAGCGTTCAATACGCTTGAAGTGCATGGCAGCCTTAATAACATCTATAGTGTGCCGGCTCACACCACGTCTTTCAAGTTCAGCCGTAGGCAAACCGTTGTTCATCACACTTGTGGCGTCAGGCGGAGTCAGACCCGTCAGAATCTTGTAGAAAGTGGCACCGAGAGCATAGATGTCGAGAGTAGGCGCAAACTCACCCTCGTCCATAGCGTTGAGCTGTTCGAGAGGAGCATAACCAGGAGTGCCCAGTCCGGCGGTGGTGTTCGACGCAGGACTGTCAGTCTCCTCATATTGCTTCGACAATCCGAAATCGATGACAAACAACTGTCCGTCACGCTTGCGCCTCATCACGTTGCTCGGCTTAAGGTCGCGGTGCAACATCCTCTTAGAGTGCATGTAGTCCAGAGCACTGGCAATGCACATAATATAATCCACAGCCTCAGTCTCAGGCACACCGTTCATCGTCCTGGAATAGCTGTTGAGGTTCTCGCCGTCAACATACTCCATCACATAGTAGAACGTGTTGTTGGCATCAAAACAGTCGAGCACCTTCACAATGTTAGGGTGCTGCATGGTCGACAAGTTCACAGCCTCGGAACGGAACTTGCGGGCATACTTCTCAACCAGCGTACCGGTCTCGATACCCCCCACCAAACCATTGTCGTCCCTCGTGTTGAAGTCCGACATGTAAAACTCCTTGATAGCCACCTTCATCTCAGTGTCTATTTCTCCCATCGGACCCTTCACCTTCAGGTGCGTGGTGGCAAGATAAGTGATACCGTAAGAGCCCGTGCCCAAAACCCTCTCTATCGAGTAAGTATATGCGTTGCTCCTAAGTTGGGTACCTGTTTGCAGTGCCTTTACAATGTTATTCTTTTCCATTAAGAAAGCAATTGTGCCTGTAGCATGTTAGACATTTGTATTAGAAAGGCAAAGTTAATATTTTTTCTTTTCAGAACAGGAATTAACACTTACTAATTTATGTCCCAAAATGCTACCACCCCCATTTTTGACAGAAGTGGCACGATTTTTTTCCTCAGATGTTTGGATAATTCGCAACAACGGCTTAACTTTGCACCCGGTTAATGAATGACAAACGAAGTTATCACTTCACCTGCTTCAGTAGCTCAGTTGGTTAGAGCACATGACTGTTAATCATGGGGTCGTTGGTTCAAGCCCATCCTGAAGCGCAAGAGGACAATCACCATAAGGCGGTTGTCCTCTTTTTTGGTCCACCAATTGAGGTGGAACGCTGATGAAACGGATTGGGCGGATATACTTTCTTCCTCCCCGGCGTCCAATTATCAGGATGTTATTTAGGCACGGAATACACTGAAATATAGGACTTGACCAAATAAATTTTCAATTATTTTTCATTTGGAGCGAAAATTCTTTAGGCACGATTGAATTTTGTCTTTTGAGGAGGAGCTGTGGTTTTGTGAACCCCATCCCCCAAAGAC
>JAFTWQ010000046.1 GCA_017465225.1 Bacteroidales bacterium | reverse complement strand
TCAATAGCCTCCGAATAGCTCTCTGTTGATATCTCAAGATTCAGCGTGTGTTCTCCGGGTTCCACCTTGGAGAGGGTGTAGGTTCTGGCGGAGATATCGTCAAAGGATTCCGAGATTCTTCCCTCATGTACTCTTCCATCCATATCCTCGAGGCTTAATCCAGGCTTTCCGTCCAGTGTGAACGCTATGTTGTACTGGTTGCCCTTCTCTCCAGTGTTCCTTGTAAGTGTCAGCAAATGATGGTCCTCTGACTCGTCATAGGTGACCTCCGCCTTGAAGCTGAAGGAATGGTCGGTAACTGGGAATTCGTGGACACATGCTGTCATGACGGCCGACAAGACGGCCAGCAGCATCAGTCCATATGGCTTGTTAGTCTTCATCTTCTGAAAATTTATGATTGGTTAGTCTTGATTCGATCTCGTATTCCAATGTCCGTAGGGAGATGTAGTCCGGTACTGTCATTATATGGCTCAGGTCAATCTCATTCATTCTGTTGTAGTATCCCTCGACGATTTCGCAGATGAATTCCTTTGCCTCTCTCGGGGTGTTAAAGAAAAGGGCATGGCAGAAATCAGGCATGCTGAATCGTACGGTGGCCTTCTCGAAGCAGAACTCCATCCTGTCATATTCGCTTAGATCGATCGTCTCGCAGTTGGTGATTATCTTCATGTCGCAGGAGTTTATCTTACATCTTGATCGGTCTGTCGAAGTCGAACATATGTTGGGCATACTGCTCGATCTTCTGTGCCAGCTCCATCGGCCAGCTGCAGTCGAACTCGCTGATACTGATGTTTGTGGCGAAGTTGTTCCTGCCTTGCAGGATCCGCTTGTAAGCCTCACGGGCGTCGTTCCCGTTCCTGAAGCAGAGAGGAATCTGCAGACATCTGTCGTCGATCTCGTCCTTGACGCAGAAGCTGATCACGGAAAACGTCTCGTGAAGGACTGCTGCGTGGAAGAGGCTGAAGTCGATGCTGGTGTGCTTGAGGAGTATCTTCATGGCTTGTGTCATTTGTTGTTCCTGTCTCTGAGTCTGATATAAAGTTCGAGGCTGAACCAGGCCTCTCCCTCAAATTCATAAACCGGTTCACCGCTGTATTTGGCTGCGCAGTACTCGTCAAAGAATCTCTTGGTGTCCCATTTGTTCTCGAAAAGTATGGGGAGAGAGATCTCACCCTCGTACTGTTCCGGATTATGGATGAAGCACACCATGTCGAGACGCTCATTAAGACAGCATGCCCTGAAGAGGGAAGTATCCAGCGGGTATTTGTCGATGATGACTAACATGGCATGATGTGTTAGAAGATGTATTGAATGGCAACGCGAAGCTCATTCGGCATGACGAACCACTTGCTGCCCTTGTCTGTGATCCTGCCGCAGGATGGGCAGGCATAAGCGATGTAGCTCTTCTGTCCTCCCCAGATAGACAGGCCGAAGTCCAGATTCAGGTTCTCATGCACCATGAGGGAGTAACCTGCCCCCACTCCTAATCCAAAGGCGTCACCTTCCTCGGTCCTCTGTGAGAAGATACCTCCGAAGTTGTACTCCTGGTACTGTGCCGCAGTCGAGATCCACCATCCCGAGTAGATGTGCCACGGCCAATAGCGGATACCAGCTGCATAGGTCTGGTTCCTGTTCTGCATCTGCCTCGCAGGATCTCCCTTGTGGAAGGTCCACGGGTTGACCCTCGCAGATGCGTTGATAGTTATATGGCGCCCTGTGGCAGCAGATCCTTCCAGATTAAGTGTTCCAAGGGTAATGTAATCGACAAGATTG
>JAFTWQ010000045.1 GCA_017465225.1 Bacteroidales bacterium | reverse complement strand
CTGTCGTTGCTCTTGTAGAACAGTATGATGAGTTCGTGCCTGTGACGAGGGTGTATGTTAGGGCTGAACCATGTGCGGACTGATATTTGCAGGCGATTTGTGAAATTTCTACGACTAAACGAGCTTAATATGAAAAGAGCAGTATCCATTTCTTTGCGATTTGTCGCACTTGTAGTCCTGTATATGCTTATAGGTTGGGCTTTAGGAATGTATGAGGCATTCAGCATCTGGAGGATGCTTCTGATGGGAGCGGTATTCTCAGGAATAATGTTATGGTTCAGCGAGTGGCAGAATTCTAAAAAGAAGTAATTACAGTTAAACATAAATACGGTTTCGGTCAGAGGGTGTTAATCTTCTGACCGAATTTTGTATTCCAATGACCGTCTTTACAAAAGTGTAAAGAAACTTTACAGTCAATTTACCCCCCCCTGAATTTACATCTGTTTACATATCAATAGGTTACATAGTTTGGCACGCGGGGTGTTATTATTTGGCACGAACATGAATACAAACTTAGCAACCCTATTATAAAATATGAATTTCTCTAGAAGAATAATTTGTTTTGCAGTGGCACTGGGACTTGCTTCCGTGGCTTATGGCCAGGATGTGATGACTCTAAAGGAGTGCATGCAGTATGCTGTAGAGAACTCTGCAAAGATGAAGCTTCAGCAGATGGATGTGGATGATGCGCGTGTTGCTCGCAGGGATGCGATCCTGAGAGTGTTCACTCCGGAGGTGTCAGCCGGAACTTATGCGTATTCTAACTTCGGTCGTTCTGTGGACCCTGAGACCAATACCTATGTATCTACTACCTCTTTCAACAACGGCTATCAGGTCGGAGCGGGCATCACCCTTTTTGACGGATTCTCGGCAGTGAACAACATGAAGGTCAGCAAGACTGCCTTGAAGATGGGAATCGACCAGGAGGAGCTGACACGAGACGAGATATGTCTGGCTACAATGGAAGCATATTATAACGTCGTATATTTCCAGCAGCTTGCTCAAATTCTTGAATCTCAGGTTCAGACAGCTCAGGATGCGCTTAATCTCGCAAAGAAGCAGGAGGAACTCGGACAGAAGGGATATACCGATGTCATCGAGATGGAGGCAGAACTTGCAGATCGCGAATATCAGCTGATAAATGCCAGGAATCAGCACGCCGACGCTCTCCTTACTCTCAAGGACCTTATGTTCTGGCCTATGGATGAGGAACTGCACATCGACACATCAATGGCGGATGCGGAAGTGATCGTTTCTCTCACTCCGGAGGATGAGACCGAGAACATCATCGACTACGCGGTGCATAATCTGCCATCCATTGCTATTGCCAAGGGACGAATGGATAATGCGATGCTTGAACTCAAGACTGCAAAATGGAGGTTCACTCCGAGTCTGTCATTGAACGCAGGATGGTCGACAAGCTATTATACCTATCCTGGCATGGAAGGATATGTCGCTACTCCATTCCACACACAGTTCAAGAACAACGGAGGTGAATATATACAGCTATCTCTGTCATTCCCGATCTTTGACCGCCTGTCGACATTCTCAAACCTCAGAAAGAAGAGGAACGAAAGCAGAAGAGCTACCGTCCAGTACGAGCTGAAGGTACGTGAGGTGGAGGCAGAGGTGATACGTGCCGTACAGGACAGGGACGGAGCATCAGCAGCCTTCCATCAGGCAGACAGAAGAGCCGCACTACAGGAAGAGGCATATCACCTGAACGTAAGGAAACTCGAGCAGGGCCTTATATCGACCATCGATTTCCAGAAGGCTTCGGACAACTGGCTCAATGCCAAGACCAGCAGGCTGGATGCGCTTCTTAAATTCTACATCAAGCGCAGCGTGGTGAACTATTATAATGGAATTAGCTATATCAATCAGTAACAGACTATAACGATAAAATATAACCCTATGGACAAGATAATTGAAAAGAAGAAAGGAATTGCAGTGGCATTCACTAAGAAGGCTTTGCCGTTTTGGTTTGGTGCCCTAATGGCGGCATTCATCCTCTGGCTCGTGCTTCGCGACGATGCTAGCACACTCAGGGTTAACGGTGAGACTCTCTCGATCAGCGAGGTACGCAGCGGCGAGTTCAACGACTATATCCGCATCAGCGGACAGGTGCAGCCGATGACCACGATACAGATCAGCCCTCAGGAGGGCGGTATCGTGCAGCAGATCATCATCGAGGAGGGATCCAAGGTGAATGTCGGAGATGAGATCATCCGTCTGAGCAACGACAATCTCGACCTGCAGATTCTTAATTCAGAGGCAGAGTTGGCTGAGAAGGAGAACCTCCTCCGCAATACCATGATTTCTATGGAACAGCAGAGACTGAGCGTGCAGCAGGAGAAACTCCAGCTTCAGATCGAGGTCAAGAGGCTCAAGAGAAAGTATGAGCAGAATAAGGCTCTCTATGAGGAGAAACTGATTGCTCGCGAAGAGTATCTGACCGCACAGGAGGACTATGAACTTGCGGCCGGTCGTCTGGAACTGGTCAAGGAGCGTGCGACACAGGACAGCCTCTACAGAAGCGTGGAGATCCGTCAGATGCAGGAAAGCCTTGAGAATATGCGTCTGAATATGCAGATGATACGTCGCAGAAAGGATAATCTCACAATCAAGTCCCCTATCAGCGGCGAGCTCGGACTTCTGGACGTCACGCTCGGACAATCGATTGCCAGCGGTACAAAGATCGGTCAGATAAATGAACTCGGAAGTTACAAGATCGAGGCTCAGATCGACGAGCATTACATCGACAGGGTATCAGCAGGACTTTCTGCTTCGTTCGAGCGTCAGAACGAGTCCTACGATGCTGTCATCAGAAAGGTCTATCCTGAAGTACGCGAGGGCAAGTTCAAGGCAGACTTCAAGTTCAGCGGAGAGCAGCCTGCCAACATACGCACAGGACAGACATATTACCTGAACCTTCAGCTCGGCCAGCCTGAGAAGGCCATCCTTATCCCTCGAGGCACATTCTACCAAAAGACAGGAGGAAAGTGGATCTATGTTGTCTCTCCGGAGGGAGGAAAGGCCGTGAAGCGTGAAATCCGCATCGGCCGTCAGAATCCTCAGTTCTATGAGGTGCTTGAAGGATTGGAAGCCGGAGAAAAAGTGATAACTTCGGGCTATGATAATTTTGGAGATAATGAGGTGCTGGTATTCTAACTAATGACT
>JAFTWQ010000090.1 GCA_017465225.1 Bacteroidales bacterium | reverse complement strand
TCCAGCCTGTTGCCTATCTTGCAGATCGCATTCAGATGTGAATTCGCCGGAATACGGACTCCATTCTCTTCGTAAGTCTCCAGAAGTCTCAAAGTTACCCTCTGACCTTCCTTCAACTTCTCATCTCTGATGAACATACATCGGAAAGGCCTCTTGCTATCTTCCGGATAATTGACACCATCGTCTGTAAATTCATCATCCAACGAGAATACTATATCATCGTCAGAATGGTATTTCAGTTTCACCTCATCTTCATCCACGCTGTCAGGAGGGGACACGCCCTCAGCCTCAGATGAAGTACCTGTAATCACATCACGCACCATTTCAGCCCTCTTCCTGTCATACTCCAGTTGCTCTTCCTCACTCATCTGCCGCTGCCGAACCTCCCCAGAATAGCCGCAAGCCCCAGCAGAACCACCGGAACCTGAAGAACCTCCCGGCTGCCTTGGCACGCTACGCTCTACCGGAGCCGGCCCGAACACCCTTTCAGCCGCAGATCCTCCTTTCCCCGGCTGCACCATAACACCATCCATCCGACCGGATACGTCCTGCCCGTCATCCCCGGCTCCGTAACCGTCATTCCCGGCCTGACCGGGAATCTTCTCTGACGACACAAGCGAAATCTCCTCCTCCGCCATCAGCATCTCAAAATACTCATCAGTCGAAACACTCTTCCTGCCTTTCTCCTGATAAGCCTCCCTCTTGCTCTCCGGAATCTCCTCGGCAATTCCTTCCGGCACATCCATCGCTACCTTTTCCGCTGCCGTCTCATCTCTGCAGCCAGGCAGAAACACCAGCCACAGCAACCCTACAAGGGCAACCAGCATCAACACAAATAACATCCAAGATTTCTTATCCTTCATATCACACTATCTTTTTCTGGTTTCTACAAGATTATTCTCAAGCACAACGAACTTCTCAATGATCAGTCCGTGCGGATTCACATCCGACCTCGACGCATTCAGCACCTGGCACGAACTCACAAAGGCATATTCACTCATCGTGCTTTCACGAATCACATACTGCCTGGCAAAAGTCTTCACCTGATACGGATACCCATTACCCTGAAACACCACCGAATCCACAATCATCTGCTGCGATATATTAGCCGACACAAGCCGTGAATAATATCCCTTCTCTGCCAGATCCTGCGAATACTCATAAGCCGACTTGTCGGCCAGGTTGAAGGCTCTGTCAAGATTCTCCTGAATGGTCTTTTTCTGTGGCGAGAGCGTAAACATCAGTTCGTGAAACCTGCTCACGTGATCCTTTATCTCCAGTTCCTTGCTCATCACCGCATCGGTCTGCAATGCCAGCAGAAGCGATTTCCCTTGGTCCAGCACATAAATCTTTTCCCTCTGTCTCTCCGCATAGTTCAGGGCTGCCAGCCCCACAATCAGAGAAAAAATGAATGAAAGGCAGACACACACCAACGTCAGCCTGTTCAGCCCCTTGAAGGACTTCTCGATGTCCTTCGTCAATAATTGAATCTTATTCATACAACACTTATTTAGATAACATAAACGCTTTCGCTGCCGTATTTATGGCAGACCTCATCACACCGCCGCCACCGGAACCTGAAATCACCCACGAACTCATACTTGGCACCGCAAGGAGACAGATGATCGTCACAATGTCCAATATGATCAGATGAGTAGGTGCGGCAAACTTCCATACATCCGTAGAAGTCCAGAAGAATGAAATCATCATATCCCTCATCTTGAAATTTACGAAATCCACCATAGAAGCGAGAGGAATCCAGAATGAAATCTGTATATATCTTGCCAGCCAGGTACGGATGTTCCCCGTGAATCCGGGCATAAGCGCCAAGGCAAATGAAAAAGGCCCGACAAGTCCAAGGATGATCAGAAATACACTGCTTACGGCCAGCAGTATATACTGCACTATCTTTGCGAGCAGTGTTATCACCCAAGACAATATGCTTGTGCTGTTGCTCATCGGCACACTGAAAATCATCGTGGCTCCCATCTTTATGCTTTCCCAAAGCTTCTCCCAGAATCCCATTTCCTCACCTTTGGAAACGGTCTCTTCGGCAATAGACTCCATATAGGAACTTGTGCCGAACGACATACCTGAAGTCACGGTAGTATCGGCCACCTCATTCTGCATCATCTGCTCGAACTCTCCCTGTAGAGTGGTGGTTTTCCTGTCCTCCTCGATACTCCTCATCAGTTCCGCATACCTCTCATCCAATCCCTGTCTGTCGCAATCCACGAAAGCGGTTATTCCTCTTGTTACAGCAGTGGTCAGATGGTCGAACGGCATCAGAACCATAGTATAGAAATTCCAGGTAAGGGCAAGGATAGCCAGAGCCTTGATGATCGACCTGATGTCCAACTGAGCAAACGGATCATTCATATACTTATTGTACCACCATATCAACGACACACTGGCACAAATGCAGGCAATACCACGAGCCAGCATATACAGCCCGCCCATTTCTCCGGTGAATATTCCCCACTTGATGCTGTCCAGCATCTCAAGATAATTCATCATCATAACCCTACCATTTAATTGCAAACGCCTCATCGATGCTTTCCACAGTATCAGCCACCATACGCCCCCTGTCTATAGCACCATAACTGTCCATAATGTGATTGTACATAGCCACATTAGCCCTGCACATCTGCCTGTCACACTCCTGCAGGCCCTTGCGCCTCTGATCTTCGCTCATCTCGTTTCTGGAATCCAGATACTCTCTTGCCCTTTTCACCTCCCTCGAAGCAATCAGCAGAAACTGGAACCCCTGATTCACAAGATTCCTCACCTGATAATAATTCAAGTCATCCCGTTCAAGATTGTTTATCCTCTCCACATAATGCGAGAACATCCGTAAAGTCATCTCGTAAGTCTGTGCAATCCTTATCACCTCCTGAACCCTATACAGATCGGAACGCACCTCCCTGTATCGCTCGTTCATCTCCCGAAGAAACTTCAACTGCTCTTCCATCACCCCAAGGTTCTGAAGAAACTGGGATGTGTTCATCGCCATATTGTCGCCATCCTGAAGGAACGACAGGATCGCTTGAGTCAGATTCCCGAAGTCAAATGTAGCCAACTGAGCCTGTGCTCTCTGACTGCCTCCTGCCAGCAGACCGACACTTAAAACCAGCCCCATAATCCACCGTCTCATACTGAACCTCCTCTTCTCATACCGTCATCCCCGGCTCCGACCCCTCTGTCATCCCCGGCTACGACCGGGGATCTCCCGGTGCGACCGGCAATCCGTTTCACGGCTTTTACATAACTTCCAGCCTTTGCCACCTCCCTGGCAAGCCTCTCCTTATCCCTTTTCTGCGAAGAAAACGCAATCCTTTCCTCCGGAGACACCTCCAGCCTCATCACGAATGAATGCCTGTTCCCCAGATTAAAGAACACCTCACGTCCGGCACCGAAGCCCCTCCTGTACCTGTTGAGAGACAACACCATCGCCTTGTCATCCTCGTTCAGCGACAGATGCTCTGCCAGAGCGTCAAACCTGTTCACATACCTGGTCTGATCAAGCAGAATCTTCACTGCCGAATTCTCCACGATGGTATCCTTGATGATAGGGGAGGAGATTATATCCTTCAACTCCTGTGTCACCACCACTGCCGAAGTCCTGTGCTTCCTGGCAGTCTTCCACAACTCCATCATATATGCGGACATCTGAGTACCCATTATCGCTTTCCAAGCTTCCTCGATACACATCACCTTGAAGTCCCCGTTCGAGGACATCTTCTCGGCAAAGGCATCCATAATTACAAGCGTAGTGATCGGATAAATCACAGGATCACCCTTGATATGATCGATCTCAAACACCACAAACCTGTCATTCAGAATATCTGCATTATCGTATGAATTCAGCAGGTAATCATACACCCCACCTTCATAGAACTGTTCCAGCGAGATCAGATAATCCTTAAGGTCAAAGTACTCTTTCCCAATCTCCTTTTCACCAAGGCTGAGGCAGAACTCATCCCTTACGAATCTGAAATAATCATTGAACACCGGGTCGCAATCATCCTCCCACCTGTCGATGAAAGCAATGATGCTGTCTCTGACGATCTTCATAGAAGCAGAACTCGTAGATTCGTTTCCATTCTTCCAAAGCGTAAGCATCAGCGTAAACAGGAAGTTCAGAGCCTGGTTGTCGGCAGTCCTGAATCGCTCCACATTCCTGAAAGGATTGAACGAAATCGGCTTACCCTTCTCAAAAGTGTAATAAGTGCCATCCAAGCCCTTGCTTTCTTCTCTTATGATATTGCACAGGGCACGATACGAATCACCCACATCTATCAGAAATACGTGCTGTCCGGCATTATAGCACGACCACAGATATTTGTTCATAAAGAAAGACTTTCCACTTCCCGAAGGACCCAGCAGAAACACATTATAATTCTCGATCAGACCCATCTCCAGAGCCTTTTCCTGAATGTCGAATCTCTGAGGCACAAGTCTGAGCCTGTCGCTCATCTTCATCACTCCATCCGATACACCTTCTTCACCTCCGTCATATATGCCTATGCACAGGGCAGAGGTCAGTTCCATAGTCATATACTCTCCGTATGCAAGCCCGGCCTCATTTCCCGGAATGGATGCCCAGAACTGGCAGGGAGTATCAAACTTGTCCAGCACAGGAGTGATACCCATCTTCGAGATGGCAGCAGTCACCATATCGCTTGCCCTACCGGACTCATCGACAGGCTCGCCGGACAATATGTTTATATGAAACTTTACCGTAAACATCTGCTCCGAAGCAGAGTTCTCAAGAAACTCATTGATCTCATCTGCATACATCCTGTTCTCTGCCGACCGTGCCGACATCGACAGCATCTGTCTTCTCTTCGCATCCAGGCTGTTATGCACATCCTTTATCGGTTCCCTCAAGAAAAAAGCATTTACAATATGCTCGCAGTCAAGTTCCTGCCCTATATCATATAGAAAAGACAGATTGACGGCAGAACTGTCGGTACTCAGCGAAGCCACCCTTCTGCACGAAACCACCTCCGCAGGCAACTGGTCCAGATCGGCAATCAGGTGACATCCCACCCGTTTATCGCCGACAGTCACAGCCGCTCCGGTGGCAGCGATGTCCGACAGGACATCTTCACCGCCATCCGTGAAATTCAAATAATCCTGGAGAATGCCCGGAGTCTCTTCGTTCCCGAATATGTCCTTTTCGGCAAGCCTTTTCAGTTCCAGTAACGGATTGCTGTTTACCACACTCTCGAACTGCTCTGCCGCCCCAAGCATCCTGACAATGCCCTCGCTGCCCGGAACCTTGCCTGCACCCATCCCGGCAATTCCTGAAGGGCTGCC
>JAFTWQ010000089.1 GCA_017465225.1 Bacteroidales bacterium | reverse complement strand
GCATCTACCTCCTGAATCATTTCAATCGCCTTGTTTGCTTCGGCTTCGAGTGTGTCCAAGCCTTCAGTCTTGATTCCGAGATGTGTGACCTCAGCAATGTGCTTCTTAATGCCAGATGCCATTGTCAGGGCCTTCTGTGCATTGGTTTCAAATGTTTTTGACATGTCATTAAACTTAAAGTTAAACGGGAACCTTCATATGATTGATTCATAGTGGGTTCATAGCAAATTTACAAAATTTTCCGTTAACTTGTGACACTAGAATTTACTGCTGGCCGCCACCCAGTGCACGGTAAAGTTCTATGACTGCCGATATCTTTTCATATGTGTCCTGCGCCTGTGCGGTTTCGGCCTGAAGAAGGGACTGCTGAGCAGTCAGGACCTCCAGATATGTCGTCGATGTGTATTGCATCATCTTTTCTGTCTTGACCAAAGCGTTGGAAAGTGACTCAACCTGCATCGTTCTCCACTTCTCCTTTGAAAGAGCTGTCTGATACTTCGTCAAGGCGTCATTCACTTCAGCACCTGCGGTCAGCACGGTCTGCTGAAATGTAAGTTCAGCGACTTTCTGGTCTGCACGCGCTATCTTGACCTTTCCACGCATTGCCCCTGCATTGAATATAGGCTGAAACAATGAGGCAGCAGCATTAAGAATCATACCAGCTGGATCCATCACTGTTCCTCCGAGATTGTTGGTCCACCCAGCCACTCCGCTCAATGATATTGACGGATACAGATCGGCGCGTGCAGCATTCACTGCATAGTACGCTGCCGCAAGGTTGTTTTCAGCAGCACGTACATCCGGTCTTCGGCTGAGGATCGAGGCAGGCAAGCCTGTCTGAAGTTTCTCCGGGAATGATGCATCGGCCAGGACACCTCTCTTTATATGACGAGGAGTCTGACACAAAGTGATGTTCAGCGAGTTTTCCAGTTCGTTGACAGACTTTCTGATATCCTCGACGGCTGTTTCCACCTGATACCAGGCTCCTTCCATCTGTGACACTGCTATATCGTTTGCCATTCCTGCCTCCATCATAGCCCTGAGGACTCTCACGCTTTCCGCGAATTTCTCGCAGGTAGATTCAGCTATACGCAACTGTTCATCAAGCATGAGCAGCGTGTAGTACTGAACAGCAACTCCTGCTATTAATCCTGTCTGTGCTGCCTGCTCATAATCCTGTGCCATTGCTGCCGAGGCTTGTGCCTGACGCTTTGCATTGGTCTTTTTACCGAACAAGTCAATGTCCCATCCGACAGCGACTGGAACTGTATATGTCCATCCTGCGCCGGTATTCAGGTCAGAGAAATTATTGAATCCTCCGACCGCTCCTTCTGGTGCAAAATTTACCGATGGAAGGTAGTCCAGACGCGAAATCTTCAGACCTGTCAGGGCCTGCTCTACCCGCAGCTGCGCAGTCTTCAAATCTGTATTTCTCACAAGCGCGCTATCGATAAGGTCCTGCAGGAAAGGGTCTGTGAACAATTCTTTCCATTCAAGATCTGCTATCGATGATGTATCTGCGGTCTGGTAACGGGCTCCGAACAGAGAGTCAGTCACCATCTCTGCCGGTCTTTCATATTTCTTGTATATGCCGCAGCTGCTGACTGTTACAGCCACGGCAATTATTATAATCAGTTTTTTAATCATATGTCTAAAATTTCACAGTGTTGTCGTGTTCTCCCTTTGCTCTTTTCTGTTCTCGAACGCCTTCTATCTCATAGTCGATCTGATTGTCCTGCGTTTCTTCGAACTGAACTGGCTTGAATTTCTCCTCCAATGTCTGGAATATGACAAACAGAGCAGGTACGAAGAACAGCAGAATAAGGGTTCCGACAAGCATACCACCCACTGCTCCTGTTCCGAGAGCGGAGTTACCATTGGCACCGACACCAGAAGCGAACATCATCGGAAGCATACCGAAGACCATCGTCAATGCGGTCATAAGGATAGGGCGCAGACGTACTTTTGCTGATGCTATCGCAGCCTGCTTGATGGTCATTCCTGCTTTGCGGCGAGAAGAAGCATACTCGGTGATGAGGATGGCCGTTTTAGCCAGCAAACCGATCAGCATGATGACACCAGTCTGGAGGTAAATGTTGTTCTCCAATCCGAAAAGCTTGGCAAACAGGAAGGATCCCATGATTCCACAAGGGACTGAAATAATGACAGCCATCGGAATGAGGAAGCTCTCATAGAATGCACAGAGAATAAGATAGATAAGGGCTATACAGATTGCATATATCGACAATGCGTTGTTTCCGGTACGCTCCTCCTCGCGAGAAAGTCCTGCGAATTCAAATCCATAGTTTCTCGGAAGCGTCTGCTCTGCAACCTCCTTGACAGCCTTGATGGCATCTCCGGACGAATATCCTTCTGCAGCCGAGCCGTTGACGGCAATGGAATTATAGAGGTTGAAGCGTGACAGTGTCTGCGCTCCATATACCTTGGTCAATTCCACGAACTGACTCAAAGGAGCCATCTGT
>JAFTWQ010000006.1 GCA_017465225.1 Bacteroidales bacterium | reverse complement strand
CTTATGGTGGTGTTGAGGCTAGCAAGATGGAGCAGAACCTCTCATGGATATCTCTCTTCATCGCTATCGCTCCATCACTCGGATTCTTGGGAACAGTTATCGGTATGATCCAGGCATTCGACGCCATCATGGTTGCAGGTGACATGTCTCCAGCAGTCGTTGCAGGTGGTATGAAGGTCGCTTTGATCACAACTGTAGGTGGTTTGATCGTTGCCGTTATCCTCCAGATTTTCTACAACTATATCCTTTCACAGGTTGAGGCCCTCACTATTGATATGGAGGACGCTTCTATCAGCCTCATGGATATTTTGGTTAAGTATCAGGAAAACAAATAATTGATCATTCTTCAAGATGAAATACGAAAAAATAATCAAATGGGTACTGGCGGTATTGTTCGTCGTAGGTATCGTGTTCAGTTTCTACGGATTCCTCGTAGGATTTGAATCTAACGGTAACGCACCTGTCGACAACATGCTTTACTGTGCGTATGCATTTGCAGCAGTCGCTATCCTCGCTGTATTGTTCGGCGTAGTAGTGATCGGCGGTATGAACAATCCTAAGAGCCTTCTCAAGCTCCTTCTCGGTATTGTTGCAATCGCAGCTGTAGTTGCTGTCGCTTATGTACTTGCCCCAGGAACACCAGCCGTAGGATATCTCGGCGACCCAGTGTCAGACGGCACACTCAAATTGGTAGACACCGTCCTCAACCTTACTTACCTCCTCTTTGGAGCTGCAATCCTTTCACTTGTTGTAGGTTGGATTGTCGGTGCAACTCGTAAATAACAGACGCCATGGGTAAAAAAACACCAGAAATCAACTCAAGTTCAACGGCGGACATGGCATTCCTCCTGCTCTGTTTCTTCATGATGACTACCACCATGGATCAGGACAAGGGTCTCCAGCGTCGTCTGCCTCCTATGCCGGATCCAAACCAGAAGGCACAGGATCAGAAGGTTAATCGTCGTAACATCATCGTTGTGAAGATTAACTCAGCCGACAGACTTCTCGCTGGTACAGAGCCTATGCACGTCAGCCAACTCAAGGACAAGATCAAGGAATTCCTCTCAAACCCTGCAGATGATCCGAACCTGCCTGAAAAGGAGGAGAAGGAGATCGAAGGATTCGGTCCATGCATGGTCTCTAAGGGCGTAATCTCACTCCAGAATGACCGTGGTACCAGCTACCAGGCATATATCGCAGTGCAGAATGAGCTCGTTAAGGCCGTAAACGAACTCCGCGACGAGTTTGCAATCGCTAACTTCGGAAAGCTTTATATCAAGTGTAACGAAGATGAGCAGAAGGTTGTAAGAGAGGCTGTTCCTCAGAATATCTCAGAGGCAGAGCCTAAGGATGTTTCTAAAAAGTAATAGGAGATAACAATATGTCAAGATTCAAACAGAAAGAGAAAAGGACAGTGCCACAGCCACCTTCAGGCTCACTTTCCGACATCGTGTTCATGCTCCTGTTCTTCTTCATGGTGACAACCACCATGCGTGAAACAGAAAGCAAGGTGCAGCTCAGGCTTCCTGAAGCATCTGAGATTGTGAAACTTGAAAGAAAAGACTTGACTTCATACATCAACATCGGTACTCCTACAAGGAACCTACAGGCTCAGTACGGTACTGATTCACGTATCCAGCTCAACGACTCATTCAAGACTGTTACTGAGATCCGCGACTTCATCGCTGCAGAGCGTGACGCTATGTCAGAAGCCGACAGATCATTCATGACAGTGGCAATCAAGGCTGACGAGAACACTCGTATGGGTATTGTTACAGATGTAAAGCAGGAGCTTCGTAAGTGCTCTGCGCTTAAGATCATGTACACAGCAAGAAAGACTGCGGAATAATTTCAGCAGCATATATTCAGAAAAAGCAGTTCCTTACGGAGCTGCTTTTTTTATTGACTGACAGGAACAACATATAAGAAAAAAAAGTATTTTTGTATGATAAACTGACAAATCCATGAAACTTCACAAATTACTGTCATTCATCTGCATTACCGCAATGCTGTTCAATCTGCCGGCATATGAAGCCGATGCAAAGAAAAAGGACGAAAAAGCTAAATATGTATTCCTTTTCATCGGCGACGGAATGGGCTCGACCCATGTTGCTGTTGCAGAATCATATCTCTCATACCTTCAGGGCAAGCTGGGCGGAGCTATGCTCACAATGTCCCAGTTCCCATATTACGGAACTGCCACATCTCATTCGTCTGATGCAAATGTGACCGATTCATCAGCGGCTGGCACAGCCATTTCATGTGGAGTGAAGACATACAACGGAGGTCTCGGCATCGATGCAGAAGGCAACGAGGCCACAAGCATGGCATATGACCTGAAGGATGACGGTTATCAGATCGGTATCATATCTACCGTGCCGATCAACCATGCAACTCCTGGAGCATTCTATGCAAGCAGTTCAAGCAGAAACGACTACTACGGCATCAGCAAGCAGATCGCTGAAAGCGGTTTCGAGTTCTTCGCTGGTTCAGGATTCATTGATTTCAGAGGAAAGGGCGACAAGGAAGAGGCTACTGACATCTATCTTGAGAAAAACGGCTATGAGGTAAGTTACGGAATAGCGGAATTCAAGGAAGAGGCAGCAGGCAAGGAGAAGGTTGTATTCTGCCAGGAAAGCAACAAGGAGGAAAGTGCTGGAAACTATGTGAGTTCAGGCAAGATCGCTGAAGATGCGACTCTCGGCCAGATGCTCCAGCTCGGAATGGAATTCTTCGATGACGACGAGCCCTTCTTCTTCATGTGCGAAGGAGGAAAGATCGACTGGACGGCTCACGCGAACAAGGTGATGCCGATGATCATGGATATCCTCGAATTTGACGAGGCAATTGCAGTAGCATATGAATTCTACAAGAAGCATCCGAAGGAAACCCTCATCGTGGTTACGGCAGACCATGAGACCGGAGGAATCTCGCTTGGAAGCGGACCGGACCATGTCAACTGGCAGATGCTGATCGAGCAGTGGGAGAAGGACGGAAAGCAGAACAACCTCGGATGGAAGGAAAACAGCGAAATGAACCGCAAGGCCTCTATCGGCTGGACGACAGGTTCACACACCGGAGGACCGGTTCCGGTATACGCAGTAGGCAAGGGTGCCGAGAAATTCATGGGACGCATGGACAATACAGACTTTAAGGGTAAAATTTTAGGCAAATAGGCTTAAAAGGATTATCTTTGCAGACTTTGTAAAATCAGTTAATATATAATGGAAACAGTTATCAGAACCAAGATCAAAGACCTGCTCAGATCGGAAGCAGGCAAAGAGGTTCTTGCAAAAGGATGGGTAAGAACCAAGAGAGGAAACAAGAATGTGGCTTTCATCGCCCTTAATGACGGTTCTACCATCAATAATATCCAGATTGTAGTAGACAAGACGCCTGAAAATGAGGCTGTTCTTGCCAAGGTGACTACAGGTGCATGCATCGCCGTAAAAGGTATGCTCGTGGAGTCGATGGGTGGCGGACAGGCTACAGAAATCCAGGCAACAGAGATAGAAATATACGGAGAGTGCGACCCTATGCGCTATCCTCTCCAGAAGAAGGACACATCATTCGAGTTCCTCAGGACTGTGGCTCACCTCCGTCCAAGGACAAATACCTTCGGAGCAATCTACCGTGTAAGAAGCAAGATGGCGTATGCAATCCACCAGTTCTTCAATGAGAAGGGTTTTGTATATGTACACACACCGCTCATCACAGCTTCTGACTGCGAGGGAGCAGGCCAGATGTTCCGCGTGACTACTCTCGACATGGAGAATCTTCCACGCAACAAGAAGGGCGGCATCGACTATACAAAGGATTTCTTCGGAAAGGAGACCAGCCTTACAGTGAGCGGTCAGCTCGAGGGTGAGCTCGGAGCAATGGCTCTCGGTGACATCTATACATTCGGACCTACATTCCGCGCAGAGAACTCCAACACACCACGTCACCTCGCAGAGTTCTGGATGATCGAGCCTGAGATGGCATTCTATGACATCAAGGACAACATGGACCTCGCTGAGGAGTTCATCAAGTATCTCGTGAAATATGCCCTTGACAACTGCTACGACGACATCAAGTTCCTCAACGACAGATATGACAACGAGCTTCTTGAGCGTCTTGAGGGAGTTGCTGACACAGAGTTCGTACGCCTCACCTACACTGAAGGTATCAAGATCCTTGAGGCTGCCGGTGTCGAGTGGGAGTATCCGGTAAGCTGGGGTACAGACCTTCAGAGCGAGCACGAGAGATATCTCGTTGAGAAGCATTTCAAGAAGCCAGTGATCCTTACAGACTACCCTAAGGACATCAAGGCATTCTACATGAAGCAGAACGAGGACGGAAAGACTGTACGCGCAATGGACGTTCTCTTCCCTAAGATCGGTGAGATCATCGGAGGATCGGAGAGAGAGTCGTCACTCCAGAAGCTCGAAGCACGTATCGAGGAGCTCGGAATGAGCCGCAAGGGTCTCGAGTGGTACCTCGACACACGCCGTTTCGGATCGGCTCCTCACAGCGGATTCGGCCTCGGTTTCGAGCGCCTTCTCCTCTTCGTCACAGGTATGAGCAACATCCGTGACGTGATTCCTTTCCCTCGTACACCAAAGAACGCAGAATACTAACAGATAATTGTCATCCTGAACGTAGTGAAGGATCTTTAGACTAAAGATTCTTCGCTGACGCTCAGAATGACAGAGTGAGAATACCATGTTGATTATCGGAATAGCCGGAGGATCCGGATCAGGCAAGACCACAGTAGTCAGGGCGATCACAGAGCAGCTTCAGGAGAATGTTGTCGTGATACCACAGGACTCATATTACAAGGACCTCAGCCATTATACAGAGGAGCAGAAAAGGGTACACAACTTCGACCATCCCGATTCAATAGACTTCGATCTTCTCCGTGCGCAGCTTGCCGAGCTGCGCGAAGGAAAGGTCGTGGAGCAGCCGGTATATTCATACATCACCTGCGGCCGCTCGAAGAATGAGACCGTTACGGTAAAGCCGTCCGACGTCATCATCGTTGAAGGCATCCTCATCTTCACTGACCCCGAGCTTCGCGAACTCATGGACATAAAGATCTTCGTTGACGCCGATGATGACGACAGGCTCATGAGAGTGATGGCCCGCGACATCGTAGAGCGCGGAAAGACCGTTGACTGGGTCATTGAACGCTATTCGAAGACCGTGAAGCCTATGTACCTTCAGTTCATCGAACCGAGCAAGCGCTACGCAGACATCATCATCCCGCAGGGAGGCCACAACAAGGTAGCCATCGACGTGATATCCGCAACGATAGAGAAGTCACTGGCAAACTGCAAGAAGTAAAGGATCCATGAGCAATCAGGAAAACAGGGCTGGACTTTATCTCACCGTGATATTTCATCTCACGGTGATTATTGTCTTGTTGCTGTATTCCATCGATTCGACCCTGAAGCGTGAGGAAAGCTTCGTGCTCGACTTCTCCAAGCAGGAAGAGATAGAACGCAGGGAGAAGGAAGAGGTGATGAAGCAGGACATAAGCCAGAAGCTCGAAGACATGATCGCCGCAGCCAGGCAGCAGACCTCGGGGCAGATCAGGAACATCGCTGTAGACGCAGGAGCGCAGCTCAGGGACGACCGAGGCACAGATGCGGACCAGTTATACAAAGACGCGGAAAGACTCGCCAGAGAGCTTAAAAACGGCCAAAAAGACGGCATTGAAGAGGACGCGAGCGATGAGACCGTAGAGATGCAGCATCAGAAGAAGCCTGACAACAGCCAGAAGAAGGCCTACAGCGGCCCGTCGGTCCTTTCATATACACTTGACGGCAGAAAGGCCAGCCACCTCCCTATCCCGGCCTACAGATGCTATGGAGCAGGCGACGTGACCGTAATCATTACAGTAAATCCTCAAGGACAGGTTATCAATGCGCAGATCATGGAGGAGATATCCTCATCTGACGACTGCCTCCGCAAGTTCGCTATACGTGCCGCACGCCTTTCGCGCTTCTCGGCATCCAATACAGCCCCCGTCAAGCAGACCGGCGAGATCGTCTACCGGTTCATCGCACAGTAATATCACCATTCCTCCGGCTTGCGGTTTATCCTGTCGTATTCCGCAAACGCTTCGTAGGAATATTCCCATGCATCACCATACGCAAGCCTATGAATCCTGCGCCAGATGACTTCACGCGAAGGAGCATTGAATTCACCCGAATTATCCTTCATTATGCTCTGGTATGATGCCCTCCATATTCCTGTCGAGCAGCCACGGGCGCCTTCAAACACACCCAGATTCTCATCCTCATATCTCGGATCGGACAGGAAATGAGCCCATTTCACTTCAGACGGGTCATCCGTGAAATCCACATTGCTCCACCAGCCGTACTTCTCGTCTTCCTCCATCTTCAGCTTCATTTCCAAAGATATCCCCGAAGCAGAAGGCTCGAAATACTCGTCTGCAAGCTTTGCGAATCCATGTCCGCAGGCCTCATGCTGCACCAGACCGCGCAGATGTAACTTCATATCGACTGCAGGAATATAAGTCACGGCCCTTCCGTTCGCGCTGTCACCTTTATCTGGAGGGTACATATAGCATGAACCTCCGAACGTGTCGGAATTGAGGACCACAATTACAAGGGTCTCGTCCATCCTTCCTTCCGGGACAGCCATACGGGCATATCTGAAAGCGGCATCATCCGAACCAGTAATGGAATTGCCATCCCCGTATCTGCATTGCAAAGGTGTATCGGTGCCATCAGCATATCCGCTCTGCCCGGAAGCTACCGTAATCATATGCACATTGAAAAGATGCCTGTAGCTTCTGAACGGCTCCACATCGAAGAAATATTCCATGACATCCTCCATGACACTCTCATAGGTACCGTCATTGATCTCCTGGACTGAAAACGCGTCTCCCATGAGCACGACATCAATTCCATTGCCTTCGGAAGCCTCCTGAAGAACGGAAGCTTCAGGCTCCGGCAGAGGCTCCGGTTCAGGTCCGGGAGGAGGTACAGGAGACGGAAGGTCGCCGAACTCTTCCCTGAGCAATGCGAATATCTCCTCCGGAGTGCCGGTGACCGGATCAACGACATAATACCCCTCACGGTCGACAAGAGCCATATTCGGATAAAACGGCATCTGGAGATATGAGCCATGAATGTACCTGAAGTCATATACATGTATCCACTCGAGTCCCAGCTCATTAAGGCCGGCATCATATTTAGAAGCTCTGGAAATGACCTCAAGCCCGGCATCATGAAATGCATCATACCATGCCAGCAGATCCAGATTGAGATCGGCTTCAGTCCAGCCGTCATATATTACCGTATACTTGTTTTCCCAATAGACATCAGCAGCATAATACGGGCCCTCGATGTAACGGGTTTCGTAATTCCTCACATAATAGGTAACAGGGGCACGAAGGCGCACGCCTGAAAGGTCAAAGCCTTCGCCGTTCTGCCAGAATATCTGCGGCCATACAGTAGCGAATCCCGGCTTATCGAGGATGTCATCAGGGATCCGGCCGGAAAGTTCGTTTCCATTCAGATGCAGCACCGCATTCGAAGCTATCAGACGAGAATAGGAAGACGGAATCTGCCCGGTAAAACAGTTGTTTTCAAGCCTCAGGTTTTGTAGTACAGGAGCATAGCCAAGATACTCGGGAAGAGGACCGGATATCCTGTTATTGTGGAGATAAATATGGATGGCCATGATTCCTGACGGATCATCAGGCGCCTCAATAGCATCTATTTCATTATTACCCAGATCGAGTGTCTCTAATCGAAAAGCCTCCTTCGGCAAGGTTCCCGAAATATGGTTGGAGCTCAGAGAGATACCAGTCCTTCCCCCTGAAAGCGCCCCTATTGATGAAGGAAGAGTACCTGTCAGGTTATTATTTGAAAGAGCGATTCTGGACACTCCATCATCATCTGAAATGCCGGCCTCCTTATTGGTCGTGATTCCATACCACTCGGACAGCGGCAGATCCGAGCACCAGTTGTCATTTCTTGTCCATCTGTCTCCGTCTGTTGAATCATACAGATCGATCAATGCCTCACGGATATCGTCGGGCTGGCTCTTTACGGCAGGCTGCTGATAAACAGTATAGACAAGACGCACCGAGCCATCAAGACTCTCAACCGCTATCTCACCGTATCTCGCCTCGCCGTCATTGGCATCAGCTTCGTACTGGAAAGAATGCATTTCCAGACTTCTTGTACGTACAATATGCAGCCAATCCTCGCCTCTGATGACCCTCACGTCAAACTCATGACCCGTAAAGAAGAACACTTCCGATCTGGCTCCTATACCCTGCACTGAACGGAAAGTCGATGAATAAGGGAAGAAATCCTCATGGCGGTAATCCAGAAAACGGAAATCCCCGATATCCCTTATCCGTCCGTCTGCGGTATCATCCATTGCGGAAAAGCTTTTGACGGCAAGTTCTCCGGACTCATTTTCAAACAAGACATAGAGTTCACCCCTGTTAGCTTCAGGGAAAACCGCAACATAATATTCACCAGGTTCAAAATACTCTCCTGATGGTTTCAGGCTCACATTAGATGCCGATGAAGGCATAGGGAAAACCTCCCTGTCCTCATCAAGGCAACTCACTGCAAAATCTCCAGAAATTCTTGCTCCATATGTGGAAATCAATGATATGGACCTTAATTTCCCCGCCTCTTCAGTAATGCTGAACCTGATATATGAAAGCATGTCTCCAAATTCGAAAGACATTTCGTCGGATGAAGTGGAAGCGACAGCCAGATCCGTTCCCTCCGGTATGCTGCCCTTTACGGCAGTCTGGACTACAGGAAGACGCATGGTGACCGAAGACGGCTCATCTGGAGAGAAATACAGGAAGGCTTCTGCAGGATATGCAGCATAGTACTCTTCGGCTTCCGCCACCATGCCTTCAGCCTTTCCTTTACTTATCTTCAAAGGTTCCGCGCCTCCGGAAACAGCCACATCACCATCAAAGGCCAGACAGAGACTGTCCGCCACGCTTCCATCAGCAACAGATACAGAAAACTTATGCTTTGTGACATGTCCCTCCTGCCCATGTTCATCCACACATGAACAAAGAAACAATGCCGCAAATGCGACATTTAAAACATGTTTCAGAAGCATTCTCATAGAAATTCAACCACGCTCGGATTCTTCAGAGCAGCCTGTATGGTATCGTCTATCTGAAGATAGAAACGATAGAAAGCCTCATCCTCAAGCTTGGAGAATCTGCCGACAAGGGCATTGAGCTGAGGGACCATATATGAAGCGGTCTCCTCCCACTCCCCTTCCTTCGGCCTGATGCCGTCCACACGGGAAGCATACTCGAGGAACTGGCCAGGAAGATCGAGACTCTGGAGATATGTCTCAAGCTTGGAGAAATCATCGATGCCGGCAAGAGTGCCACGGTATTTGTCGAACATGGTCTGTGCAAAGCGCACGGCCGTAGCCTTCCTGTTGCACTCGACGTAGAATGTCGTGGCCTTAGTAGTGTCGATAGGGACAAACACATCCGGAATGATACCGCCGCCGCCATACACCCTGCGCCCACGCACAGTATAGAACACAGCCGTAGTATCCACCTTCATGCTGTCGGCCGAAGTCATCTCGCCATGAGCATAACGTTCATATATATCATACTGATAATCACCGTCATAAGGCTTCTGGATGCAACGTCCTGAAGGTGTATAGAAACGCGACACGGTAAGGCGTATTCCGGAGCCGTCTGTAAAGTTGATCGGCTCCTGCACGAGACCCTTTCCAAAAGAGCGTCTGCCGACGATGATACCCCTGTCGTTATCCTGGATGGCTCCGGAGAAGATTTCGCTTGAAGAAGCCGTACCCTCATCTATCAGCACGGATATCTCTATATCCTTCATGCGGCCTCTTCCGTCTGCATCAAAATCCTGACGAGGCCTGTGAAGTCCTTCCATATATACGACCTCGTCACCTCTCTCAAGGAACTCGTTGGCAAGCTTCCATGACTGGTCGAAATAGCCTCCGGTATTGTCCCTGAGGTCGAAGATCAGGCGTTTCATGCCCATGCCGAGCAGCTTTTCAGACGCTTCGCTGAACTCCTTGTATGTGGTCCTTGTGAACTTTGACAGCTTGATGTAGCCGGTAGTTTCATCTATCATGAAAGCTGCGTCAACGCAATGAACCGGAATCTTGTCGCGGACGATATCGAAAGGAATCAGGACTCCGTCACGGCTGACGGTGATCTTCACCTTGGTTCCCTTCGGGCCCTTCATGAGCCTGATCATGCTGTCCTGCGGCATCTTCACTCCCGCAATGTCCTTGTCATCCACACGCACGATCCTGTCTCCCTGCATCAGGCCGGCCTTTTCCGAAGGGCCTCCCTGCACGGGGCTGATGACCACGGCGGTATCATTAGGAACATTGAATGTTATGCCGATGCCTTCGAAATTGCCGGACAATTCGGTCTCTGACTCGGTAAGTTCCACAGGGGGAAGATATACCGAGTGGGGATCAAGTTCCGAAAGGGCCGCCATGATGGCAGCATCCGTCATACCCTCCATGTTGATGGTATCCACATAGTTGCGTTCCACCTCATGAAGGATGAGATTGAGCTTGCGCCATCTGTTGTAGTCACCGTCAAACTTCCTCTTCGGTTCGATGGCCTTATAGGTGACCATAGTAAGAAGCACTCCCAGGACGACGCCAAGGAGTGCGACAAAGATATTATCGTTAATTCGTTTCATCAACCTGTTCTACTTCGATTCCTGCCCTTGTCAGAAGGTCGATTCCATCGGTGAGGCGGTATGCGTCACGATATACAACCCTCCTGATTCCGGCCTGAATGATGAGCTTTGCACACTCCACGCATGGAGATGCCGTCACATACAAGGTCGCGTCCTTGCTGCTGTTGCCGGATTTTGCGACCTTGGTTATCGCATTGGCCTCAGCATGCAGCACATATGGCTTTGTCACTCCGTTCTCATCCTCGCAAATGTTCTCGAAGCCTGCCGGAGTACCGTTGTATCCGTCAGAAATGATCATTCTGTCCTTTACGAGCAGTGCACCGACCTGGCGGCGCTTGCAGTAGGAGTTCTGCGCCCAGACTCCTGCCATCTGAATGTAGCTGCGGTCAAATTTTTCCATATTAGCTTCTCTGATAAAGATATCTCTTGATGCTTTTCTTCGGTGTCCTCTCGAAATCCTCGGACATCACCTCGATCTTCTTGAGCTTCGCATAGTTAGGAAGTTCCTTGTTAAGCTCTGAAAGTGTGCCTTCCATATACTTTACGAATTCATCCTGCGGCATTCCGTCCTTTGCTCCCTGCTGGAAGTCAGGATAGATGAGGGCTGTAAGACCACCGTTATCCTCGATCACAAGTGATTCAACCACATATGGCTGGCTGTTGATCACCGTCTCCACTTCCTCCGGATAGATGTTCTGTCCGCTAGGACCGAGGATCATGCACTTTGTGCGGCCCTTGATGAAAAGGCTTCCGTCTGTGTCAAGCACACCCATGTCTCCTGTACGGAACCATCCGTCCTCGGTGAACACCTCGGCTGTAGCCTCCTCGTTCTTAAAATATCCGAGGAACACGTTAGCACCCTTCACCTGGATCTCGCCAGGAATGTTTACAGGATCCTTGGACTCGATGCGCACTTCCATGTTAGGGGCAGCCTTTCCGCAAGAATAAAGCTTTTCGTCCTTCCAGTCGTCATATGTAATGATAGGAGCACACTCTGTCATACCGTAGCCGACGGTAAACGGGAACTCCATCTTCTTGAAGAATGCCTCTACCTCCTTGTTGAAAGCGGCACCTCCGATGATCACCTCATAGAACTCGCCACCGAAAGCGTTGATCAGCTCGGCCTTCACCTTGTTGAGAACGACCTGATTGAGTCCGGGAACCTTCATGAGGAACTTGATTCCCTCCTTCTCGAGCACCGGCTTCACCTTGCTCTTGTAGATCTTCTCTATCACGAGCGGCACCGCGATCACAACGCTTGGCTTCACCTCCGCAAGAGCCTGCATGATCACCTTCGGGCTCGGGAGACGCGAAAGGAAATGCACATGGCATCCAACTGAAAGCTCATAGAGCACCTCGAACATGAGGCCGTACATATGGGCGCATGGAAGCATAGAGACCACTCTGGACTTCTCGTTGAGCTGTGGAAGCACCTTGCGTCCGAACTCAATGTTCGAGAAGATCGCACGGTATGGGATCATGACTCCCTTCGAGAAACCAGATGTGCCTGAAGTATAGTTGATTACGGCAAGCTCATCCGCTGAATCCTCATAGTAGTTGAGGGACTCCGGAACGAATGCCTCCGGGAACTTCCTTCCGAAAAGCTCGTTGAGATGCGCCTTCGCCTCGACGATATTTTCGTCTGCTGCATAAAGTATCCTGAAATTATTTACCTGGATGATGGCGTGGAGATCCGGCATCTCAGACTCCGAAAGGCCCTCCCAGATTACATCGTCGACGAAGAGGATCTTTGCCTCCGAATGGTTTACAAGATGGTGGATGTTCGCTGACTTGAACTCATGAAGAAGCGGAACCGGAACAGCTCCGTATGTCATGATCGCAAGGAAAGTCACAGCCCAGTTGGCCTGGTTTCTCGAACAGATGGCAACCTTGTCTCCTTTCTGAAGGCCGCACTCCTCGAACATGATGTGCAGCTTCTCCATACGCCTTGCGACATCCTTGAAATGGAGGGTCTCCCCATGGTAGTTTGAAATCGCAGGGCGATCCCAATTCTTCCTGAAGGATGCTTCAAAAATCTTGTTTACTGATGTGAATTCCATATTGTTTCTAAGTTAAAGTACATTATCTATTTAAGCTTCACCGTTCTGGCCTGGCCGTCATAGCAGTCGACGCTTACGGAGGTGCCGTCCACAATCCGTACCTCACTGTCCGGAAGGATCATCTGATCACCCTTGAAGAGCGTCAGCGCTCCGCCTCCACCGAACGGATATATCAATGTCTGTATCGACGTCCTGACCACCCAGAAGGTGTTTCCGCCCACCTGTATGCGCTCAGGAAGCCCTTTTATCGTCTCCGGAGCGGTGATAGTCTTCCATGAAGAAGGCTTCCTGCCCTTGAGATTGTACATTTCAATCGTGTTGTCCTTATGAAGGACCATAATGTTGTATGCCTTCGTACCATTGAAGTCATACAGATCCGGACCCACCAGGATCTCCTTTCCGAGATCTATCGGGAATCCTGTAACGAAACGGCCGAGCCTGTCGATTATATATATCTTCGAGCCTGACCCGAAGATGATCTGAAGCTTTCCGTTCGCATAATAATCGACATTCTGCGCGGTTCCGCAAAGCTTTCCGTCGAACGGAACGCCCCAAAGGCCCTTTCCGCCCTCCTCCTGGAGGCAAAGCGAGCCATGGCTGTTCTGATAGAAGACATTCATATTTCCGGTACCGGAGTTCTTCACACGGAACGGTCCTTCCGGAATCACGACAGTCGTATCACGTTCAAATTCCGGAGCCTTGGTCTTCATCATGTTGAGCCTAGGCATCTGCAGATTCATCTGCATTCCATGCTTCGACTTCGCAACTGAAAGAACGGCCGGACAATAGTCACATCCCTCATAGAGAGGCTTGATAGCCTCAGCCACGGGCTTGCTGAATATGGCATCATGACCTTCAAGATGCTCTGTAAGAGAGAAATATGCCACGAGAGAGGCCTCTGACGAAAGCATATCCTTCTGCCCCGCATCAGCCATGTACTCGACCAGACTGTAAGCAAGGGTCTTGCCCTGGACATACTCCTCCACGGCCTTCATGCTTCCGGAAACGATCCATCCGTCCATATACGTGAAGCATGACTCGTCCTTGAGTTCGAAGAATTTTCCAAAGACAGAAGCGGCAAAGGATGCGTATGGCCATGAATGAGTGGCAGGGACATAGTCCTTGAAAGACTTGTTCTGCGTGCCTACGAAAATCAGCGTATCCTGACGGCCGACCCTCATGAGGTTGACCGTATCAAGAGCACCGCCGGACATGAACACAGCCCTTGCGACTTCCTTCACATCAAGCCTCTTCATGAAATCCTCCGGATTGATACCGGTCTTTGTCTGCAGGTCCTTCCTCTTCTTACGGAACGACTGAAGGGACTGCTTGGAGTCCATATATGCCTCATATGCCTCAACATACGGCTCGACCTTCTTCATTGGAAGAGATACTGCGGAAACCGTATAGGAAGGAAGCATCCGGGCAACCTTGGACACAGCAGGTTCGGACTTTGAAAGAACGGTCATGAAGTCAGAAGCATCGTTCTCATGGACCGCAGCAGCAGTCATGTATGCACCTGAAGCATCCGCCTTGGCTATACCGACGGCCGTCCATTGAGCGAGAGACGCTATGAAAGGATTATGGGCGGCATACCTGCGTGTGAACATCTCCATCATGAGCATCTTCGCATGAGTGTTGGAGAAGAATACTACATCATTACCCGATACCGAAGAAGCCGCGGCAGCAAAGCCGGAAGCATCCTTTACCGAGATTGATTTTTCCAGATGGCGGAGAGAAGATTTGAGAAGAGTCTCGGAATCCGACACGATCACGAAGGAATGGTCGGGAACGAAATCAGCCTTCATGCCCTTTTCCGCAGCAAGAGCCATAAGGGCTGAAGCATCCTCCGAAGGCTCCGCAGCCGGTCTGCCGGCATCGAACACATAAAGAGGATGAAGCTTTCCGCTGAAATGCAGCGAAACAGTCATCGACGCAGAAGACAACGACCTGAAGTCATCGATATGTGCCGAAACCGACTGAGGAAAGCCAAAACCGGACAAGACGCCCGAAGACGCGTCCTTGATATCTGAAAAACAAGCCACCAGCACGGCATCAGCGGGAACTGCAGGCAGAAGCCTGTAGCGTCCCTGATCCGGCACAGCGCTTTCTTTACGGGCATCGCCGCTGTCGCTGTCCGAGTAAAGGACAGCGACAGCAATTCCGACACCTGCAATCATTACGGCCAATACGGCCAGACAAAGTATGAGAGTCTTTCTGTTCATTATTTGACAGCGATAGCCTCGATCTCGACCTTCACGCCAAGAGGAAGAGCAGCAGCCTGATAGCATGCTCTTGCAGGCTTGTCACCTGTGAAATACTCTGCATACACCTCGTTGACTGCCTTGAAGTCTGCGATGTCAGCGAGAAGTACTGTTGTCTTTACGACATTGTCATATGTCATGCCTGCCTCCTTGAGGATCGCACCGATGTTCTTGAGAGACTGGTGAGCGGCAGCCACGATATCCTCCTGTACCTTTCCGTCAGCAGGATTCACAGGAATCTGACCTGAAATATAAAGAGTTCCATTCACTTCTACAGCCTGTGAATAAGGGCCCACCGCCTTTGGCGCATCCGGAGTTGCAATAATTCTTTTCATTTCTGACAATATTTGGTTTAGCATACAAAGATAATCATAATTTGCTTATAACCAAACAAGGAAAGCAGCCCGCAGGACACGAAAAAAGCCCGGCTTCATCAGCCAGGCTTTCTCGTAGCCCCGAGCAGAATCGAACTGCTATCTAAGGTTTAGGAAACCTCCATTCTATCCGTTGAACTACAGGGCCATCGTAAAGAAAAGAAGACTACTCAGCCTTCTTCTCGATGATCTGACGGCCTCTGTAATAGCCGCACTCAGGACATACTCTGTGGTACATGATTGTAGCACCACAGTTTGAACATGTAGCGAGTGTAGGAACTACAGCCACGTCATGTGTTCTTCTTTTGTCACGTCTCTGCTTAGAGACTTTGTGTTTTGGATGTGCCATTGTTCTATATTTTTAATTTATTTGTTTTTCTTCCAACAAGATCCCTCGACAAGCTCGGGATGCCATTCTACTTCATCAGTTCCTTCAGAGCCGCGAACGGATTGTTCATGTCTGGAACCTCTGTCGCGACAGGTTCTCCTCCTGTGAGATGCTTCATCGCCTCAGGATTGCACTCCCCTTCTTCATGATGGCGCTGCATAGGAAGCGAAAGACACACATAGTCATAGATTATCTGACTCAAGTCAAGCTCCGCTTCTCCTTCCGGCACGAAGACGATCTCCCTTTCACCTTCCTGATGGTCTTCCGACGAATCCTCATCGCCATATTTGACGCTCATCATGATATCCGTCCCGATCGGCATAACCAGATCTTCCAGACATCTGTCGCAAACCACAGTCACTGTTCCGTCCACCTCGCAGTCAACTCCGAGATATCGTCCGGACTTCTCCGCCACCACCGACACATCAAGGTCAGCATCAAGGATTTCCGCATTCTCAAAAGTTTCGAAGAACTCCTTGCCGGCATGCCATGAGAACCTGTTCTCACCGGATGCCAATCCATTTAGAGGTATTATAAATTTATCGTTCATGTCGACCCATAAATAGATTTGAGCCCGCAAAGGTAACAAAAACTTTTATTATTAGCAATTTATATCTGAACTTTTTCTCTTGCGTTCAAGTTCACTGAGGAGTATCTTCCTGAGTCTCATAGACTTAGGCGTAACCTCAACAAGCTCATCTTCCTGAATATACTCCAGGGCCTCCTCAAGAGAGAAAACTACTGGTGGCGGAAGCATGACCTTGTCATCGCTTCCGGAAGCACGCATATTGGTAAGCTTCTTGGTCTTGCAGATATTGATGGTAAGGTCACGCTCACGGGTATGTTCACCCACAACCTGTCCCTCATAGATCTCCACTCCCGGCTCGATGAAGAAGCGTCCGCGGTCCTGAAGCTTGTCCATCGAATATGCAACCGAAAGGCCTGTCTCGAGCGAAACGAGCGAGCCGTTGGTACGGCGCTCGATGTCACCCTTATATGGCTCATAGCCCTTGAGACGATGAGCGACAACAGCCTCACCCTGGGTAGCGGTAAGAAGGTTGCTCCTGAGTCCCATGAGTCCGCGTGAAGGGATATCGAATTCAAGATGGGTCCTGTCTCCCCTGCCTTCCATCTGGATGAGGGCTCCCTTTCTGCGGGTAACCATCTCGATCGATCTTCCCACGAATTCCTCCGGAACATCGATGGTCAGCATCTCGATAGGCTCGCAGCGCTGTCCTCCGATCACCTTGTCGAGCACCTTTGGCTGGCCGACCTGAAGCTCGAAGCCCTCGCGGCGCATGGTCTCGATGAGAACTGAAAGATGAAGGACTCCACGGCCGTATACGATGAACGAATCGGCATTAGGGCCCGGCTTCACCCTGAGGGCGAGATTCTTCTCGAGCTCCTTCTCAAGACGCTCCTTGAGATGTCTTGACGTAACGAACTTTCCTTCCTTACCGAAGAACGGAGAGTTGTTGATGCAGAAGAGCATGCTCATTGTAGGCTCGTCCACCTCGATCGGAGGCAGAGCCTCAGGATTCTCGAAATCTGCAACGGTGTCACCGATCTCGAACCCTTCAAGACCTACCACGGCACAGATGTCACCGCACTGCACCTCTTCCACCTTGGCCTTTCCGAGACCGTCGAAGATCATGAGTTCCTTGACCTTCTGCTTCTGCATTATATCGTACCTCTTGCAGAGGGTGATGTTCATACCTGCCTGAAGCGAGCCACGCGTCACTCTTCCGACAGCGATACGGCCCACATACGGAGAATATTCAAGAGAAGAAATCAGCATCTGAGGGGTTCCCTCCGCAATTTCCGGAGCCGGGATCTCCTCGAGGATAGTGTCGAGAAGCGCTGTGATGTCACTGGTCTGCTCCTTCCAGTCATATGACATCCAGCCCTGCTTCGCACTTCCGTAGATGGTACGGAAATCAAGCTGGTCCTCTGTCGCGCCGAGAGAGAACATGAGGTCGAACACTTCCTCCTGGACCTCGTCAGGACGGCAGTTGAGCTTGTCGACCTTGTTGATTACGAGAACAGGCTTCTTGCCCATCTCGATCGCTTTCTGCAGCACGAAACGCGTCTGGGGCATACAGCCCTCGAAGGCATCGACGAGAAGGATCACGCCGTCGGCCATATTGAGCACACGCTCCACCTCTCCACCGAAGTCGCTATGGCCCGGAGTATCTATCACATTGATCTTCACACCCTTATAAACCACCGACACATTCTTGGCGAGGATCGTGATTCCCCTTTCCCTTTCAAGGTCATTGTTGTCAAGGACAAGCTCTCCCAGCTTCTCCTGCTCGCGCTGCTGACGCGCCTGATAGATCATCCTGTCGACCAGAGTAGTCTTTCCATGGTCAACGTGAGCGATGATCGCGATATTTCTGATTTCCTGCATAGTCTCCTAATAATTAATCAATTGACAGCATACTGCTGTACGACCGGAAAGTCCGGCCGAAAAAGATTTGCAAAATTAGGTATTTTTATAAAATATTTTCCAATCTTTTTTTATTTTTGCGCCTTGGTTAGAAAAACAATTAAATTTTAAACACTATGAAACAAGACATGATTGTAATCCTCGATCTCGGAAGCCACGAAAACACAGTGGTAGCCAGAGCCATCCGCGCACTCGGCGTATACAGCGAGATCTATCCGCATGACATTACCGCAGCCGAACTCAAGGCTCTGCCTAACGTAAAGGGAATCATCATCAACGGTGGGCCGAACAATGTCATTGACGGCATTGCAATCGACGTCCTTCCGGAAATATACGAGGCAGGTTTCCCTGTAATGGCCGCAGGTCATGACAAGGCCCTCTGCGAGGTGAAGCTCGCACAGTTCGGCAACGACGAGGAGGCTGTAAAAGAGGCTGTGAAGGGATTCGTATTCGACACCTGCAAGGCTGAAGCAAACTGGAACATGAAGAACTTCGTGGCTGACCAGATCGAGCTCGTACGCAGGCAGGTCGGAGACCGCAAGGTGCTCCTCGCTCTTTCAGGCGGAGTAGACAGCTCGGTAGTTGCAGCACTGCTTCTCAAGGCAATCGGCGACAACCTCGTATGTGTTCACGTAAACCATGGCCTCATGCGTAAGGGCGAGTCTGAAAATGTAGTGGAAGTGTTCAGAAACCAGCTTAGCGCAAACCTTATATATGTAGACGCAACTGACCGTTTCCTCGGTCTTCTCGAAGGCGTAGCAGATCCTGAGCAGAAGAGAAAGATCATCGGCGGCGAGTTCATCCGCGTATTCGAGGAAGAGGCACGCAAGCTCGACGGCATCGATTTCCTCGGACAGGGAACAATCTATCCTGACATCGTTGAATCAGGCACCAAGACTGCAAAGATGGTAAAGAGCCACCACAATGTAGGCGGTCTCCCTGAAGACCTTCAGTTCGAACTCGTAGAGCCTCTGAAGCAGCTTTTCAAGGACGAGGTACGCGCATGTGGAGTTGAGCTCGGCCTTCCATACGAGATGGTATACCGCCAGCCGTTCCCAGGCCCAGGTCTCGGAGTACGCTGCCTCGGAGCCATCACACGCGACCGTCTCCACTCTCTCCGCGAGGCTGACGCAATCCTCCGCGAGGAGTTCGCAAAGGCAGGCCTCGACAAGAAGGTATGGCAGTACTTCACAGTCGTTCCTGACTTCAAGTCAGTAGGCGTACGCAACAACGCACGCTCATACGACTGGCCTGTGATCATCCGCGCCGTCAACACTATCGACGCAATGACAGCAAGCATCGAGCAGATCGAATGGCCGATCCTCATGAAGATCACCGACCGCATCCTCGCAGAGGTTCCGAACGTAAACCGCGTATGCTACGACCTCTCACCAAAGCCAAGCGCAACCATCGAGTGGGAGTAATCCTCTCGGGTTCATGATATTCAAGACGCCATGCACGGGTTCTCCGCATGGCGTCTTTTTTATATGCCACACCTCGGGCGGTTTTATGCGTTTTTCCGTCCGAGGTGCTGTAAGATATTCTGAAAACCAGACTGCTACCTCACTCTGATCTTTCTTCCGATCTTGAGGGTGGTGGTCGGCTTGATGCCGTTCAGGCGGCAGAGGGCATTGACTGTCGTGCCGTTGTTGATGGCGATGCGGCCGAGTGTGTCGCCGGACTTGATGGTGTACCAGCGCATTGCCTCTCTTTCTGCATCTTCCTTCTTGTCTTCCTCCTCGTTCTTGATCTCGTCCTCGAAATCCTGCTCATAGTTGCTGTAGATGTTGAAATACTTCTTCTTCAGCACGAAGAGACGGTGACGGAGAATGCCTTTCTCAAAGTCGATGAGCCACTGCGGGTCGAATGCAAATCCGTTATATCTTGTCTCGAAATGGAGATGCGGACCGGTTGAACGGCCAGTAGAACCTCCGAGACCGATCACATCACCGGCATTAACCCAGTCTCCGACCTCTACGTTCCTCTTTGAAAGATGGGCATAGAAAGTCTCTATCCCGTTTTCATGACGGATCACTATGAGATTGCCGAAAGCCCCCCAGTATTTGGAAACGCGGACCTTTCCAGTGAATGTCGCATATACGGGATCACCCGTCTTGAGAGGGATGTCGACTCCCTGATGGCGGCGGCCACGACGGACTCCGAACTTGCCCCTGTGATATACCGAACCCTGGAACGGACAATGATACTGATCGAGGCTGTCCACAAGCCAGATGGCCCATTCGTTCGGAAGATCCTTCTGCTCGATTCCGTAAGGATTTGTCGAATTGTCATCCCAATGGGCATCATAGACCCCGGTAACCTGCTGGTAATCAGGAGTCTTGTAATAATGCCACGTATTATCCGCATGAAGCACGACCTTGATATGTTCATTGGCGGTATCCAATGTATCGATGGCATCTGACGGAGATGTTATCAGCGACTTGAGAGGCTCGAGAGCCGGACGAGGTATCACCAGATGAGTCCTGACGGTATCGATCCTTACCGGATTTACAGCATGGGCTGCAGTAAAAGCTCCTGACATCATGACAAGAGCGATACATAAGAGTTTCTTCATAGACACCTTCTCCATCCTACTGCGCTCCGAACTGTTTAGTAAGGATTTCCTTCACCTTTGAAACCTTCTCGTCAAGAAGTTCCTTCGAGGTAGCCTCGCAGAGGAACCTGAGATATGGCTCGGTGTTCGAAGGCCTGATGTTGAACCACCAGTCAGGGAACTCCACACGATAACCGTCAAAATCCATATATGCAGTAGACTGCTCTGTGCTCATGAAGTAATCGCGTACTGCATCCATCGCTCCCTTCTTGTCCTCAAGACGGAAATTGATCTCACCTGAATTCTGATACTTTTCGATACGGCCGATGAGCTGGCTCAAAGAAACGCCCTGAGCCTTCATCTTTGCTACCACATTGAGAATAAGGATCGCAGCAAGGAGTCCGCTGTCGGAATAGAAGAAATCACGGAAATAATAATGTCCTGCAAGCTCTCCTCCATATACTCCGTCGATCTCGCGGAGCTTCAGAGCGGCATATGCACGGCCTACCCTCCATGTGTTCATCACACCGCCCATAGGAGCGAGGTATTCACCCACAGCCTTCGAGCTTCTGATGTCCTGATGGATGTAGCCCTTCTCTCCCCTCTCCTCGAGGAAATAATGTCCGAGCACGGCGATCATGAGATCCGGAGAAATGAATCTGCTGTTCTCGTCCACGAACATCACACGGTCAGCGTCACCGTCAAAGATGACTCCGATGTCTGCACGAGTCTCCGCCACGAGCTTCTTCAGATCCTCGACATTCTTCTGAACCAGAGGATTAGGCTCATGATTAGGGAAGCTTCCGTCCATGTTCTCATAGATATAGGCCGGCTGGTCGCCGAATATGTCACGGACAAAGAGCGATGCCATTCCGTTCGACACGTCCATCGCGATCTTCAGGTCAGACCAGTCACCCTTGTATTTAAGGAGAAAGGCAAGATAATCCGCCTTTATGTCCATCGGATGTACCTGTCCCTTGACCTCTGCAGGCACACACTCGCGTCCACTCTCAATCCATTCCTTGATCTGGCCGAGGCCAGTATCATAGCCTACAGGAAGCGCATTCTCACGCGACACCTTCAGACCGTTGTACTCGGCAGGATTGTGCGAGGCTGTGATCTGGACAGAAGCCTTGAAACCATAGTTCGCTGTACCGAAATACACCATTGGGGTCGTGCTGAGTCCGATATCATATACATCCGCTCCCGCATCGGTCAGGCCCTTCAGGAGATACTCGTGGATTTCAGGTGAGGACACACGCGCATCCCTTCCGACAAGCACCTTGTCTGCAGAAAGAAGTTCAGGAATGAAGAAACCCACCTTGTAGGCGGTCTCCTTATCGAAATCCACATTGTAGATTCCTCTGATGTCATATGCGTGAAATGCTCCCATCTTACCTTTTGGATTTATAGCGTGTCTGTACGGTACCCTTTGAGATAGCCTGAAGCTTGCGCGCAATCATCTTGCGGCGGATCGGCGAGACGTTGTCAACGAAAAGATTACCCTCAAGATGAGAAAGCTCGTGCTGTACCATGCGGCAGCCGAAACGGTCGAATTCCTCGACAACCTTCTCGAAATTCTCGTCATAATACTCGACCTTGATCTTCGAAGGCCTTGTCACCTCGGCATAGATTCCCGGCACGCTGAGGCATCCTTCAGAGAAATCACATGTCTCCTCACTTTCCTCAAGAATGACAGGATTGATCATCACACGGCGGAAATCCTTGAGATAATCGTATGTGTCAGTAAGGTCGCTTCCATCCACGATCACAACACGGAGGTTCACACCCACCTGCGGAGCCGCCAGGCCGCAACCGTCAGCGACCTTAAGAGTATCCTTCATATCGGCGATGAGCTTTGTCAGGCCTTCCTTGTCCTGAAGATCCGCTTCGGCATTTACATTGCGGAGCTTCTCGGAACCATATAAATAAATCGGCAATATCATAATTCTATATATTATCTTCTTTTCTTTTTCGTAACCTTGGACGACATGGAGTCCGGCACAAGAAGAGGATCTACTGCAAATTTCGCGCCGCCGACCTGCCTGTCCATATAGCTCTGAAGGATGATGGCGGCACTGATCTTGTCGACAGATTCCTTATCCTTCCTGTCCTTTGCCTTCATACCTCCGTCAATCATGGCACGATGGGCAAGCACCGAGGTGAACCTCTCGTCCTCGAGCGTCACGGGGACATCAGGAAAAGCCTTTGCAAGCTGCTTGAGGAAGACATCCACGTCCTTCGCGGCCTCTGAAGGAGCGCCGTCCATATTGACCGGATAGCCTACTACAAAGCGCATTACCTTTTCTTTTTCAGCATAAGTTTTGAGATATTCTATTATCTTTGCAGATTGTACCGTCTCCAGGGCAGATGCAAAGATGCCGAGGGGGTCGCTCACGGCAACTCCCACACGCTTTCTTCCGTAATCTATTCCTATGATCCTGTCCATGCGGCGGCAAAGTTAAGAAAAAAGCAGTTATGAGCAAAACCCATAAAGACACCAGCCCCAACAGGTTCCGTCTGGTGATTACTGATGACAGCACACACGAATACCTGTTCAAGGTAAAGTTCACTAGAACAAGTGGTCTGGTCGCAATCATTTGCGCCGTCGTAATGTTTACGGCAATCATTTTCTCCATAATAGCGTTCACACCCGTAAGGACGTTCATTCCCGGCTATCCTGACGCCCGTTCGAAGAGAGCGGCGATCCAGAATGCCATCAGGATCGACTCCCTCGAGAACGTGATTTACCGATGGGAACTTTATTCGGAGAATCTACGGAGAGTCGTAGAAGGCGAGGAGCCGCTCAAGATCGACAGCATCATCAACGCGGCGACAGATCCGGAGACCAGCCTCATCTCACCGGAAGAGATCGCAAAGAAGGACTCCCTCCTGCGTCAGAACGTCATGAAGGAGGAGCAGTTCGACATTTCGGAAAGGGACAAGCGCGACCTGCCTATCGAAGGCATGCTTTTCTTCCCGCCGCTCAAGGGCGTGGTCTCGCAGGGCTATGATCCTGCTATCCATCCGTACATCGACATCACAGCCGCCAAAGGCTCGGTGGTAAAGGCCACCCTTGACGGTACCGTGATCCATGCCGGATGGAGCGAAGACGCCGGACATACCATCCAGCTTCAGCATGAAGGAAACATCATCTCGATATACAAGCATAACGAAAAGCTGCTGAAGAAGGTCGGCGACAAAGTCACAGCCGGCTCTCCGATCGCGCTTGTGGGAAACACCGGAGAGATGACAACGGGCGACCATCTCCATTTCGAGCTCTGGCACAACGGAGAGGCGGTCGATCCGACCAGATACATTAACTTCTAAAGAGAGGACGGAGAGAAGTACATGGAAAAGAGGCATATCGCCATATTGGGATCCACCGGATCGATCGGAAGACAGGCGCTGGATGTCATCAGACAGCACAGAGACCTGTTCGAGGTGGAACTCCTCACAGCCAACAACAGTTCGGACCTGCTGATCAGGCAGGCGATCGAATTTGACGCGAACGCAGTCGTAATATGCAATGAAGACAAATACAGGGAGGTATCGGACGCATTGGCTCCGCACTATATAAAGGTATTTGCCGGCATGCAGTCGGTATGTGACCTCGTCACAGGAGACAATATCGACATCGTGCTCACCTCAATGGTAGGTTTCAGCGGCCTTTCATCGACCGTTGCGGCCGTGAAGGCAGGAAAGACCATCGCTCTGGCCAACAAGGAGACTCTTGTAGCGGCGGGAAAGATCGTGATGGGCCTTGCCCAGCAGCACAACGCACGCATCCTGCCTGTGGATTCGGAGCATTCCGCAATCTTCCAATGCCTCATGGGCTCGGCAGGCGCCCCTATTGAAAAGATCCATCTCACAGCATCAGGAGGCCCTTTCAGGACATGGGACCGCGAGGACATCGCCAAGGCTACAAGGGCACAGGCCCTCAACCACCCGAACTGGAGCATGGGAAGCAAGATCACCATTGACTCTGCAACCATGATGAACAAAGGCCTCGAAATCATCGAGGCACGCTGGCTCTTCGGCACTCCGGGCGACAAGATCCAGGTCGTGATACATCCCGAATCGATAATTCATTCGATGATCGAATATGCGGACGGATCCGTCATCGCCCAGATGGGCCATCCGGACATGAGGGAGGCGATACAGTTCGCATTCAGCTATCCTTTCAGGCTGCCTCTGGACAACCGCAAGCTCAATTTCGCAGAGCTCGGAAGCATGTCGTTCTTTGCGCCTGACCAGGATAAGTTCCCTGCACTCAAGCTTGCGTACGAGTCCCTCGAAAAGGGAGGAAACATGGCGTGCATCATGAATGCGGCCAACGAAGCGGCCGTTGCGGCATTCCTCCAGGAAAGAATCGGCTTCTACGACATCACCGAAGTGGTGCAGGAATGCATGGCTGGTGCGGATTTTGTAGCTGAACCGGATCTGGAAACCATATTCAGGACTAACGAAACCACTCTTGCCAAGGCCGGTGAGCTTATCGACAGGATTTCAGGCAGGATAAACTTCTAGAAGACAAACAGATGACAGTACTTATAAAGACACTTCAGGTCATACTTGCCCTGTCGATACTCATCATTGTGCATGAGTTCGGCCATTTCTTCTTTGCGAAGATATTCGGCGTCAGGGTAGACAAATTCTTCCTTTTCTTCGATGCAGGAGACAGGAAGCTCTTCAGTACAAAGTCGAAATGGTTCATCAAGCTATGCCCGAAGGCCGCCGGATGGGAGACAGAATACGGCATCGGCTGGCTTCCTCTCGGAGGATACTGCAAGATCGCCGGCATGATCGACGAATCAATGGATACGGAACATCTGAAGACCGAGCCGCAGCCATGGGAGTTCAGGACCAAGCCTGCATGGCAGAGGCTTCTTGTCATGGCAGGAGGAGTGCTGTTCAACTTCATATTCGCCATCATCATGTACACGAGCCTTCTTGCCGGATGGGGAGAAAGCTACATAAGCAACAAGGGCAACAGGATATATGTGAACGAGCTTGCGAGCGAGATGGGTTTCAGAAACGGTGACGAAATCCTCCGCTTCGACGATTATGTTCCGGAGAGCTTCACCATGCTTCAGGCAGACCTGGTACGCAACTCCACAGAAAAAGTGACTGTGCTCAGAGACGGCGACACAGCCTCATTCCACATCGACCAGACCTTGTTCGGAGAAGTCATGAACTCTCCCGGAATGTTCGATCTGGCGGTTCCGTTTGTAGTGAAGGAGATTTCCGCAGACTCGCCGAACAGCGCTCTCGGACTTGAAAAAGGCGACAGGATCGCATGCATTTCAGGCAATGAGGTCGATTTCGTGCAGGACGCATGGTCTATACTCAAGGAGCTTCGCGGGACAGAAGTTCCCGTGACCGTGATCAGAGGATCGGACACTCTCGACCTCGAGATGGCTGTGGACACGGCCGGAAGACTTGGTGTATTCCTCATGCAGCCGGAGATCACGACAAAGGAGTACACAGTCCTGTCTGCAATTCCGGCAGGCTTCAGAAAGACATTCGCCTCTATCAGTGACTATCTCAAGGACCTCAAGCTTGTGGCGACCCCAAGCACCGAAGCCTACAAATCGGTAGGCAGCTTCATCGCCATCGGACAGATATTCCCGTCCGCATGGGACTGGTACAGCTTCCTCAACATCATAGCCCTGCTTTCGATCATGCTGGGAGTGATGAACCTTCTGCCGATACCGGCACTCGACGGCGGCCACATCGTATTCACATTGTATGAAATCATCACCGGACGCAAGCCAAGCGACAAGTTCCTTTACATCACGCAGATCATAGGAATGCTCCTTATATTCGGACTAATGTTCCTGGCGTTCGGCAACGATATTGCAAGACTAATCAGATAACCAATAATAAAGTAAAGTATCATGAAACGAATCCTGACATATCTGGCGATGGCTGCAATGGCAGTCCTGGCCATCACATCATGCAGCGAGGAAAAAAGAAAGAAGGCCCTCCTGCCAAACATCAGCGGCAAGGCCGGTGAAGTGGTAGTCGTGATCGACAAGGGCGCCTGGGAAGGAGCCATCGGCACAGTGATCCGCGACACCCTCGCAGCCGACTGCCCGTTCCTCCCCCAGAGAGAGCCGCTCTATACATTGGTGGATCTCGCCCCAAGCGGATTCAACAGCGTGTTCCAGGTACACAGGAACCTCATTCTCGTCAATATCAGCAGCAGCGTGACCGAGCCGGGAGTAGTCTACAGACAGAATGTCTGGGCAGCACCCCAGTGCGTGATCGGCATCAATGCTCCTGACACAGAAACTGCAGTAGCGCTCTTCAAGGAGAACAGCCAGAAGATCAAGACCACTCTGGAGCAGGCCGAGAGAGACAGGGTCATCGCAAACGCAAAGAAATACGAGGAGCTCGCACTTGCACCGGTCGTGACCGAAGTTGCAGGAGGCTCGCCTCATTTCCCTTCCGGATACAAGCTCAGGAAGAAAACAAGTGATTTCGTATGGATCGCATACTCCCCACAGTACGTGCAGCAGAATATCCTGGTGATGAAGTATCCTGTTGTAGAGGGCGAAGATATGATGAGCAGGGAAAGCCTCATCGCAAACATCAATACGGAGCTTGAGGAGAATGTACCGGGTTCATTCGAGAACACCTACATGACCATCTCACCGGCTGTCATCCCTTCAGTAAAGTACATGAAGTACAAAGGGCTTGATTTCGCCGAGGTAAGAGGTCTCTGGGACGTACATAATGATTTCATGGGAGGCCCGTTTGTCGCACATGCATTCTACAGCAAGGACGGCAAGGACATGATCGTGATTCTTGCATTCGTTTATGCGCCAAGATACGACAAACGTCACTACCTCAGGCAGGTAGAGTCTGTACTCTACTCTTTCGAGTGGGCGAAGGAAGAGGATAAGTAAAGAAAATTGGAAAATATTTTTGTAATTTAATATTTAATTCTTACCTTTGCACTCCCATTTGTGAAAAATGGTCAGTTTGGTCGGTTCGTCTATCGGTTAGGACTCAAGATTTTCATTCTTGCAAGAGGGGTTCGATTCCCCTACCGACTACAAGAAATATAAAAAATAAAAACAATGGCAAATCACGCATCAGCAGACAAGCGCTATCGCCAGAGCGAAAGGCGCAGATTGCATAATAAGTATTATGCAAAGACTACAAGAAACGCAATCCGTGCGATTCGTAACACAACCGACAAGGCAGCAGCCGAGGCTAACGCTCCAAAGGTCTATGCAATGATCGACAAGCTCGCAAAGATCGGTGTTATCCACAAGAACAAAGCTGCAAACCTCAAGAGCGGTATCGCAGTTTATATCAATAAACTTTCATAAAGAAAGATTTCCTTTTAAAGGGTTCTATAGCTGGAAAGCGACAATCGAAAGATTGCCGCTTTTTCTTTGTAAAGCAAGCCCGCACCCAAGCAACAAGACAGCCGGATGGTCCTTCACAGGCGCCATCCGGCTTCGTCAATATTTATGTAATCAACCAGAAGGTTTTCAGACTATTCGTCAGCCACGAATCCGGTATACCTGTAGCCGTGAAACTTGTAGGTAAAACCGTAATCATCGTCATCGAATTTCACACAGAACTCGATTGCATCAGCTGGTTGCCCGCTTGGAGTCGTTGCTGTTCCATATGATACCTTACCACCTGTGATCTGCACATTGCTGTCATATGCGAGATTCGGCGCCATTCCATCAGTCGCGAATGTCATGGTCTCAGGATCAGCCTTCACCTGCACCTGAAACTCCCAGAAATTATAATTATCAAATACAAACATTTCTGTAGGCACATTGGCTGCAGTATTGAAGGTGCTGACGATGAAATAACCCACCCCATAAGGATCCTCATAGAGCACCTCACCATTCTCATCAACTGCATCAACGGTCACATACCATTCACCTGCCATCCCTACTGTTGCAGTGTTTTCTATCGGGTCTTTTGCGCATGAAGATAAAAGCGCAACAGACGTTGCCAAAATATATAATAACTTTTTCATACCTTCTATTATTTTGTCAATGGAGTAAGAACAACATTAATTGTAGCACCGTTATATGAGGTGTTGAAAGTCACGACTCCCGTACCTGCATCATACTGGCCGTCAATGATGAAGAGTTCGACCTGACTTGCAAAATACCAGTTGCCGACATCACCGACCTGAGTCATCACTCCGTCTGAATCAACAGAGAAGTCAACTTCAGCAAAGAAGTCATATCCCATAGCATCATATCCAGGATAGGTATACCAGCAATAGTAGCCACCCATAACGTCGTCAAGAGTATAGGTACCATCACCGTTGTCAGTGATAAGATGAGTACCTCCGGAAAGAACCTGCCCCTTCGGGGTTGTCATACGTCCGACGTAAAGGTTGGCAATGCCACTTTCAGCTACCACATAGACTGTACGCGAAGCGCTTGCTGAGAAGCCTTGCTCGTTCACTGCAGAATAATTCACAGTATAAATTCCTACAGAGTTATTGTCAATATTGTCCGAAACCACCACTTTATCAGTAATGTCCACACCATTCATGACAGCGGTACAGCCTGGATCCACATATGTTTCACCCAGATAAATAACCTCAGTACCTCCATTAAGCTCGATCACAGGATAATAAGTGATAGCAGTAAGCCCTTCTGTCGTCTTTTCGCAGGAAACCATTCCTGCCACAAAGAAAAGGCCCATGAATATATTTAATATTCTTTTCATATTCTTTCAATTTATAGGTTCGAAATTATTTCACCCAGAACATCGGAGCACCATCTCCCTTATACTCAGGCACATTCTCGTTGCGGCTTGATGAGCTGTCGGCAAACGGGAAACGCTGAAGGACCTTGCCGGCTCCGAGAATTGCATTTACTGTAATAGGAGTATAGAGTGTGCCAGGGATATAGGTTGTCGCATCATAATCTCCCGACTGCACATTATAGAAGTCGTCACCTTTCTGGCCGCTGAATGCAGGGTATCCAAGACGTCGAAGCTCGCACCAAGCCTCAAAATTGTTGGTTCCTGAAAGAGCCACCCACTTCTGTACACCGATCACCTCCTTGTATGCAGAAGCATCCCATGCATAAGCAGCACCAGAACCATAGACTGCATCTGCGCCTGTCACTCCAGCGGAAGCAAACGAAGCATCCACTGCAGCCTTGTAATGAGCCTCTGCCTTTGAAGGATCCTTCTTTGCATAATACTCGGCCAGGAAAAATTCAACTTCCGACACAGTGATCAGATATACAGGCGAATTGAATCTCACAGCTGGACGGCACCAGTATCCTGCCCCATGATCGCTTGCACTGACCGAGAAGTTCGTTCCGGAAATCGCACCGGTGTAGTTTCCGTTCGAGCTTGGATCAAAGAATGCTGCAAGTCGAGCATCATTATAAGAAGCCATTGTACCCTGGAGTGCCAGATTAAGAGAAACATTCTTCTGAACTGAAGTATACGATCCGAACTCTTCTGAGAAATATGGATTAGCCTTGCCACCCTCATCAGTCCAGCATCCCATCCAAGCCACATCTGATGTAGGGAAATTCCCTTCAGCCACAAGGGCATCAACGGCAGACTGCACATCAGCGACACCGCTTATTCTCATATACATCTTCAGTTTAAGGGCATTGGCGAACCTGACCCATTCCTGTGCACCTGCAGACGGGAAGAGAAAGTTGCTGCATACCAGATCACTTTCTGAAGCCTTCGCAAGAGCATCATCAATCTCGGCAATTACGCCTTGATAAACAGTAAGTCCGTCATCATATTTCGGTGAAGGATAGGCTGTATTCATCGCCTCAGTATATGGAACCTGCTCATAGCAGTCGACAAGCACCTGATATGTAAAGGCGCGAAGGACAGTGGCTGCCAGATACGTTCCCCATTCCTCATTTGCCGCAGCATAGTCACGGATTGTCTTCAGGTTTCCGAGAACACGGGTATTAAGTTGCGTATAGGTACCGCTGGAACGTGTAGCCGACATATTGAACTGGCTGTAATCGAGATAGTTCGATGTACCTGTCAATTGTGAATAATGTTGAGAATAGTAACCTCCGACAATTCTGAGGAAATCGCCATAACTGGCAGCGAGGTTCATCTCAACAGCCGGAAACATCATGTCCGGAGTCATATTTTCTGCAGAAGGAGAATTCGGAGACTTATTGATGTCCAGATAATCCTGACATGAAGTCATCAGTCCTACTGCCAAAATCAGCATTGTAAATATCTTTTTCATTTTCTTCCTCCTGTTTAGAATTTGACGTTCAAGTTGAATCCGTAAATGCGGCATGAAGGGTTAGTGTAAAGCTCACCGAATGCGCCACCAAGATCAGTTCCTTCTGTCGTGGTCTCAGGATCTACATAATAATTGTCTGAAGCAGTCCATACGAACGCATTGTTAACAAATGCAGAAATGCTCAAACCAGCAATATTGGCTTTGCCAAGCCACTTCTTAGGCAGATCCCATGTCACGCTGACATTACGGAGTTTCGCAAACGAACGGTCAAGAAGATAAGCTGTTCCTCCGTTACCCCATCCGTAAAGGTTGAAATAATCCTGATAGCTACCGTCAGTCTGCTGAATAGGGACAGTGTTAGGCACATATGTACCATCGCCTGCGTCAACAACCGAACCAGGAATAATGAATGGACGACGCTCGTTATAGGCAGTAATCACACTGTTTCCAGTAAACTGCATGAGATTCTTGGTCCTTGAGAACATTGTACCTCCAACTCGAGCATCAAGAGTCGCGCTCAAGGTGACACCGTGGAATGTGAGTGATGTTGTAACACCGCCAGTCCACTTGTGGTTAACATCACATCCGGTAAATTCAACCTCATCACCGAGTACAGGCTGTCCATGTGCATCTACTACAGGAGAACCGAAATACGGGCTGTTTTCATCTGTTACGGTCTTAGGAAGATATGTATAGAGTGTTCCAAGCGGCTTTCCTACCTCAGCATACATATAAACGGCATCATCACCTGCTGAGAATCCATTGATGGTAACCTTACCTCCCTCAAGGCTTTCAGGCATACTGAGGACCTTGTTCCTGTTGAGTGCAAAGTTCACATCCACATCCCAACGGAAATTGCGTGTATGAACAGGAGTTGTAGACAAAAGGAGTTCAACACCTCTGTTACGGACCTGACCGAAGTTTGTCACCATGCTTGAATATCCTGTAGCTGGGTCTACCGGAAGGGTGAAGATCTGATCGGATGTAGTACGGTTGTAATAAGCCGCATCAATGCCGATTCTTCCATCGAAGAACTGAAGGTTCATACCCACTTCAAACTCCGATGTCATCTCTGGTCTGAGCGAAGAACTACCGATTGTGCTTGAAGCCTGGAATGCATTTGTTCCGTTCATAGGGAAACTCACGATGCTTGACTGATAATATCCATTGGCATAGCCCTGTACGAAATTTGCACTGGTCATGTATGCACCTGCATCGTTACCGGTCTTTCCATATGCCAGACGAGCCTTTCCGAAGGTAAGCACCTTGTTAGGGAAAAGTTCGGTGAACACCCAGCTGAGAGTTGCACCAGGATAGAAGTAATCGTTGTTTCCAATAGGCAGAGTCGAAGACCAGTCGTTTCGTGCAGTAAGGTTGAGGAATACCATATTATCCCATCCGAGAGTCACATCGCCGAATACGCCGACTAGTCTGCGCTTCATCTGAGTCTCTGCCAACGTACTCTTGGTCGATCCGTTGCTGAGATCCCAGAATCCAGTATGGAATGTAAGATCTTCTGTAGAACCATCCATATATGTATAGCTCCTTTCCCACACATTGACACCAGCCACGACATTTACATCAAACTTCTCAGCAAAAGTTTTGTTGAAATTTACCATAAAGTCATGGTTGAGGTCATATGAACGATAGTATCTGTTGTATACTGAACCATTTCCGTTCATCGATGAAGGTGCATAACCATAATCTTCATTGATAAGCGCATCATCAAGCTCGATCTGAGGTGTACCACTCTTGTAATCATAATCCATATAATCAAAGCCATAGCGATATGTGAAAGTCAGGAATTCCCATGGTTTGAAATCTGCCTGGATCTTACCGAACATCTGTTTGCTGTCGGTATGGTTATAATTGTTGGCCATCGCCCAATATGGATTGGTGATTCCGTAAGGAGTGAGATATGCTTCAGGAGTATTGAAAGGATCGTTCAGGTCCTTAAGGTCAACGATAGACATATCACGAGGCATCTCGAGGAGACCGTCTATAACAGAAGTACCCTGATATGATCCAACGATATCTGTAGCAGAGTTAGCAAAATTGAAAGAAGAACTTACCTTCAGCCATTTTGCTGCATCGTATGTATTTCTCATACTGATGGTATTTCTCTTGTACGCATCCTTGTCAGTAGGCATGATACCATTGTCAGATGTATGTGAATATGACAGATAGTAAGTCATGCTCCTATCCCTTGACACACCACTGAGAGACACATTATGATTGTGAGAGATTCCTAGGTCGAAGAAGTCCTGTACATTCTTCACCTTAGCATCATAAGTATGGTATTTCTGAGAATTATTCCAGATAGGTCCGTAGACCTGAAGAGAACCATCAAAAGCCGGTCCCCATGAACCATTTTCGATAAATGTCTGCGCGCCGTTCCATCCCTGTCCCCACTTGTTCTGCATTTCAGGAAGAAGAGAAACCTGACGGATCTGCATACCACCATTATATGAAAGTGTGAAATTCCTTCCATCTTCCTTTGATCCGGTCTTAGTCGTGATGACGATGACACCGTTCGAGGCACGGCTACCGTACAACGCTGTAGCTGCGGCACCTTTGAGGATTGTCATTGATGCGATATCATCAGGAGCGATATTAGCGATACCAGCAGTAGAAATCGAGTGTCCTTGAGACGTAAGGGTTCCATTCTGAAGAGGCACACCATCAACGACATACAGAGGCTGGTTGCTGCTATTGATAGAGCTGAAACCACGGATTGTCACAGAGTTGGCCGAGCCTGGGTCTGAAGAGGTTGCCTGAATCTGGAGTCCTGCAACCTTGCCCTGCAGTGCATCAAGAGCATTGGCGTTTCGTGATGCTGCAATCTCGTCGCCGTCGACCTTTGTTGCCGCATAACCGATGGCTTTCTCGGAACGTGAAATACCGAGGGCTGTCACAATGGTTTCTTCAAGGAAAGTGACATCTTCATGCATCACGATACGGAGAGGTTCTGCCTGAACAGGAGCAGAAGTCGTACTCATACCTAGGAAAGTGACAATGATTTCCTTAGCATCAGATGGTACGTTACTGATGTCGAATTCACCATTTTCATTGGTAATGGTACCCAATGTCGTACCATTAACAAGCACATAGGCTCCAGCGACCGGCTGATTATCCTTCTCAGCAACAACCGTTCCCGTCACCGAAAGGGTCTGGGCAGTCGCAAGACCTATACTCACATAGAGCAAGGCCATCAACAGCAATAAACATTTTTTCATAGTGTTGATCTTTAAATTAGTTAAACATAAATATCGATAGTGTTACACTACACTCTTTTTGATCAAATTATTCCCCAAAAGGAACGTTTATTTGGCTGTTGACTGCAAACCTAGAAAATCAATTTTACAATTCCAAACTTTTAAAACAACACTAAATATGTCGTCCAATAGCGTTTTAGAGTTATTTTTAAAATTATTTCTTCATTTATCCCATATTTTACTTTCAAATTATAAGCAATTTTTCAGCATCACCCAACCGATTATAATTTTTAATTATTTTTTATATTCATAAGAGTCTGAAACCCAAGAACATCTTAAATACAGAACTACAATAAATCAAAGCCTTCCTGCACTTAAATGTGCAGGAAGGCTTTGATTTAAAACATATTTACCGGCCCGTAAGGGCACTGAACGACACCGCTACATCATGCCTCCCATTCCGCCTGCCGGCATTGCTGGAGCTGCAGCAGGTTCAGGAAGATCTGCGATAGCGCACTCTGTGGTGAGGAACATGCCTGCAACCGAAGCTGCGTTCTCAAGAGCCACACGCGATACCTTTGTAGGATCGATAACACCGGCCTCGAACATGTTCACATACTCATCTGTGCGGGCATTGTAACCGAAGTCACCCTTACCCTCGCGGATCTTGTTGATGATCACGCTGCCCTCGACACCTGCGTTAGCGGCGATCTGGCGAAGCGGTTCCTCGATGGCACGTGCAACGATACGGATACCTGTAGTCTCGTCCTCGTTGTCACCCTTGAGGTCTCTGATAGCCTCCGATGCACGGATATACGCTACTCCACCGCCAGGTACGATACCTTCCTCTACAGCCGCGCGTGTTGCGCTGAGGGCGTCCTCTACCCTATCCTTCTTCTCCTTCATCTCAACCTCGGTAGCTGCACCGACATAAAGAACTGCGACACCGCCGGCGAGCTTGCCGAGACGCTCCTGGAGCTTCTCACGGTCATAATCAGATGTAGTTGTCTCGATCTGCTTGCGGATAAGGTCTGCACGCTCCTGGATTGCAGCGGCATCGCCTGCACCGTTCACAACGGTTGTATTGTCCTTTGTAACCACAACCTTCTCTGCCTTACCGAGCATGTCCGGAGTCGTATTCTCAAGGCTGAAGCCTCTCTCTTCAGAAATCACCATACCGCCTGTGAGGACAGCGATGTCCTGAAGCATCTCCTTGCGACGGTCACCGAAGCCCGGAGCCTTCACTGCTGCGATCTTGAGTGTTCCGCGGAGCTTGTTCACAACAAGTGTTGTAAGAGCCTCTCCATCAACATCTTCAGCGATGATAAGAAGTGACTTGCCTTCGCGTGCGATAGGCTCGAGAACAGGGAGGAGATCCTTCATTGTAGAAACCTTCCTGTCAGTCACAAGGATGTATGGAGCATCCAGTACAGCCTCCATCTTGTCACCGTTTGTCATGAAATATGGAGAGATGTATCCTCTGTCGAACTGCATACCCTCGACTACCTTGACCTCGGTCTCGGTACCCTTTGCCTCCTCGACTGTGATGACACCATCCTTCTTCACCTTCGACATTGCGTCAGCGATGAGCTTTCCGATATAGTTGTCATTGTTGGCAGAGATGGTTCCGACCTGCTCGATCTTCGCATAGTCCTCGCCTACCTCCTGGCTCTGCTCACGAAGGCTCTCCACAACTGCAGCAACAGCCTTGTCGATTCCCCTCTTGAGGTCCATCGGATTTGCGCCTGCTGTCACGTTCTTGAGACCTACATTGATGATGGCCTGCGCCAGAACAGTAGCGGTAGTAGTACCGTCACCAGCCTGCTCATTGGTCTTTGAAGCCACTTCCTTGACCATCTGGGCACCCATGTCTGCGAACTGATCCTCGAGAGAGATCTCCTTCGCCACAGTCACACCGTCCTTGGTCACCTGAGGTGCACCGAACTTCTTGGCGATCACAACATTACGTCCCTTTGGACCAAGGGTCACCTTTACTGCATCTGCAAGAGCATCTGCGCCTTCCTTCATCTTGGCGCGAGCGTCGATATTGAATTTGATTTCCTTTGCCATAATTATTTTCTTTATGTCATGTTGAACGAAGTGAAACATCTTTACCTGAAAGATCCTTCGCTACGCTCAGGATGACGACATTATCAGAGAATTGCCAATATGTCAGACTGCTTCATGATGAGGTAGTCCTTTCCCTCTACCGAAACCTCGGTACCTGCGTACTTTCCGTAGATAACCACATCGCCTACCTTTACTTCCATAGGCTCATCCTTCTTGCCCGGACCAGCGGCAACTACTGTTCCCTGCTGCGGTTTCTCCTTTGCTGTGTCAGGAATGAAAAGTCCTGACGCTGTCTGTGTCTCGGCCGCCTTCGGCTCGATCACAACTCTGTCTGCTAATGGTCTGATCATAGTATTTTTTATTGTTATTATTTCTTATAGATCCTGCGCTGTGCTCAGGATGACACAGCCCTATGGACAAAAGGAGTGCCAGCCACAAAAGACTGACATTTTGTCACGCACGCGCGTATGATGTCATATTTGAAAAGACGCGATAAAATCATAATTTTGTCCTGCTAAAACCTTGAATCAATGGAAATCGTCAACTGGACCATACTGATCGCGGCATTCTGTCTCATTCCTGCAGGAGTGCTATGGCTCTGCCGCAGATTCAGCCTTCTCGGAAAGATAGGGCCCGTGCTCATACTGTACTTCATCGGCATAATCATCGGAAACATCGGCCTTATGCCGGGCCAGCTTCCTGCTGTACAGGAGCTTATGTCAAACGCAATGGTCCCGCTGGCTATTCCTCTCATGCTGTTCGGCTGCACCTTCAAGTTAAGCGGAGCGAGGTCGCAGCTGCTGGCCCTGATAACCGGAATGATATCGGTAGCGACAGCCGTCGTCATAGGTTTCCTGATCTTCGGTGACAACATACCTGAAGGCAACAAGGTCGGAGGCATGCTTGTCGGCGTCTACACGGGCGGAACGATCAATCTGGCAGCCTTGAAGACTATGCTGGGAGTAAGCGACGAGACATACATAATGATAAATTCATATGACATACTCGTCAGTTTCCTTTACCTGACATTTCTCCTGACCATAGGTATCAAGCTGTTCAGGAAGTTCCTTCCGAACGAGAGAAAATCATATTCAGAGGAAGACGAAGCGGCGATCCGGGCAGAGATCGGGAAAGAGAACCAGAATCCTTACAAAGGCCTGTTCACACGCCCGGGCATGGTACAGGCCGGCAAGCTTCTCGGCCTGACAGCCCTGATAGTCGGAGTATCCGCAGGCATCGTCCTGCTGCTGCCTTCCGGTATGTTCATGACAGTATTCATCCTGCTTCTTACGACTCTCGGCATCGCATGTTCGTTCATTAAGCCTGTCAGAGAGATGAAATACAGCTATGACATGGGAATGTATTTCATATACATTTTCTGCATTGCAGTAGCTTCCATGGCCGATCTCAGCAAGCTGGACTTCGCCGGTGGCATAGGCCTTCTCGGCTATCTGCTTGCAGCAGTCTTCGGCTCGCTCATCCTTCAGGTGATATTCGCAAAGATATTCAGGATAGATTCCGACATGATGGTGATATCTTCCGTAACATACATCAATTCTCCACCTTTCGTCCCAATGATGGCGGCCGCCATGAAGAACAAAGACGTGCTCATACCCGGCCTTACCATCGGCGTGATAGGATATGCAGCCGGCAACTACCTGGGCTTCCTGATGTCCCAGCTGCTCGGGCTTCTATAGGTGAAGACGGAAATGCCACAGGATGACTCCGATGCTGACCGACACATTGAGCGAATGCTTAGTGCCGAACTGCGGGATCTCGAGGCTCATGTCAGCGGCATCCACCACATCCTGACGCACTCCAGCCACTTCATTTCCGAAAACCACGGCATATTTCCGCCCCTTTTCAGGGACAAAGCCGTCGAGCATTACAGAACCCACCGTCTGCTCGGCGCATACGACCGTATACCCGTCCTCCTTCAGACGGCGGACCGCATCCATCGTATCATCAACATGCTCCCACTCCACGCTGTCCTCCGCGCCAAGGGCCGATTTATGGATTTCCGCCGAAGGCGGCACTGCACATATTCCGCACAGCCAGACCTTGTCGATCTTGAACGAATCCGAAGTGCGGAATGCAGAACCTACATTGTGGGCGCTGCGGATGTTGTCAAGCACCACAACCAGGCCTGATTCAGGCAGTTCCTTATACTCCTCGGCCGATACTCTTCCGAGCTCTATGTTCAAAAGTTTGCGATTACTCATATTATTCCAAAAAGTTATCAACACAAAGGTAATAAAAATAAAAAAATGAGTATTTTTGCATTCGCTTTAAACCAAGATTTATGAAACAGGATCTTCAGATTTTCAATCTCATCAAGAAAGAAGAGGAAAGACAGACCTCAGGAATCGAGCTCATCGCTTCAGAAAACTACGTAAGCCAGCAGGTGCTGACAGCCCTCGGCTCTATCTGCACAAACAAATATGCGGAAGGATATCCGGGAGCAAGATACTATGGCGGATGTGAAGTCGTAGACCAGATCGAGCAACTCGCTATCGACCGTCTGTGCGAACTCTATGAGGCGGAATATGCCAACGTACAGCCTCACTCTGGCGCCCAGGCAAACATGGCCGTAATGATGGCATGCCTCAAGCCTGGAGACACTTTCATGGGTCTTGACCTTGCACACGGAGGACATCTCACCCACGGTTCGCCTGTAAACATGTCAGGAATCCTCTACAATGCGGTTGCATACGGTCTCAGCGAGGCTACAGGAATGATCGACTATGAGCAGATGGAGCAGAGAGCCCTCGAGTTCAAGCCGAAGCTCATCATCGGAGGAGCATCAGCATACTCAAGAGAGTGGGATTATGCACGTATGCGCGAGATCGCCGACAAGGTAGGAGCAATCCTCTGGATCGACATGGCTCATACAGCAGGCCTCATCGCTGCAGGTCTCCTCAGCAACCCTGTGAAATATGCACATATCGTGACATCAACAACCCACAAGACTCTCCGCGGTCCTCGTGGAGGTATCATCCTCCTCGGAAAGGATTTCGACAACCCTTGGGGCCTCAAGACTCCGAAGGGCGTGGTGAAGAAGATGTCGCAGATCCTCAACTCAAGCGTATTCCCAGGCGTCCAGGGCGGTCCGCTCGAGCACTGCATCGCTGCAAAGGCAGTTTCATTCTATGAAGCACTCCAGCCTGAATTCAAGGACTACCAGAGACAGGTCGTATCAAATGCCCAGGCGATGGCAGAAGCCTTTGCATCAAGAGGTTACAAGATTGTATCAGGCGGTACGGACAACCACCTCATGCTCATCGACCTCCGCACAAAGTTCCCTGAACTTACCGGAAAGGTTGCCGAGAAGGAGCTCGGAAAGGCCGACATCACAGTCAACAAGAACATGGTACCGTTCGACTCACGTACTCCGTTCCAGACTTCAGGTATCCGCGTAGGTACTCCTGCGATCACATCACGTGGCTTCGTCGAGAAGGACATGGAGTTCATCGTGAACCTCATCGACAAGGTTCTTACAAACGCAGCCCAGAACCTCGACCTCATCGCAGGCAAGACAGAGGAGGGACGCGAAGCATACGAGGAAGTGCTCACAGCTGTAAAGAAGCAGGTGCGCATGAAGACCAACGGAATGCCTTTGAACCGATACTAGAACAACATACAATAACCACAGAGCCGGCATTCACATCTGAAAGCCGGCTTTTTTAATACCTTATCAATTATGAAGAACATCATCGTGAAACTTGCCCTTCTGGGCGTAACATTGATTGCCATGAGCGCTTGCTGCAACAAAGGCGGAAACACAGCAGATGCGGTACTGGACAACATCCACAGCCGAAAAAGCGTACGTCAGTACACCTCCGAGCCTGTTTCCGAGGAGCAGGTGGAAACCATGTTAAGAGCCGCCATGGCCGCACCTTCTGCTGTCAACTTCCAGCCATGGAGATTCGTAGTGGTCACAGAGCGTGCAGAGCTTGACGCCATGGCCGAGATCCTTCCTTATGCAAAGATGCTGAAGCAGTCCCCTCTTGCGATCGTCGTATGCGGCGAGACAGTCTGGATGGGCGGAAACGAGAACCCGTACTGGCAGCAGGATTGCGCGGCAGCGACACAGAACCTGCTTCTTGCAGCCGAAGCCCTCGGACTCGGAGCCGTATGGACCGGTGTCTATCCCAATGCGGAACTCTACACCAGGCTCCACGACTTCCTCGGTCTTCCTTCTACCGTCCAGCCGTTCTGCGCGATCCCTATCGGACATCCTGCAGGCAACGAGCAGCCAAAAGACAAATGGAAACCGGAAAACATACATTACGGGAAATGGTAAACGGCAAAAATCCCGTGTTTTTTACCGTTCGCTGAAAGTTTTTCAGCATATCTGACATAAAAAGGCCGGCAACAGGAAAAAATCAAACGATCCTTACCTATTGCCGGCCAAACTTATATATTCATCAGTTGTTTACCGGTCTGATCACGAAGTTGAAACCGTATGGCTGGGCAGGAAGGCGGTATTCCTCGCGAGGCCATGCGCCCCATGAATTCACGCAGCCAAGTCCCATCTGGGCAAGGTCGAAATTGACCCATGTCACACCGTTAGCGCGGTCATTCTCATGAGCCTTTGCCTTGAGCTCGAGAGAGTGTGCCTGATTGTCACCGAGCATCCTCACGTCCATCTCCTTCCAGCTGAAAGGAAGGGCTGATGCCGAGAATTTCGCATCCGAAGTGATCTCGAAACCTGCACCGTTGTCATCAAGGACCTTCATCCACTTGATTTCTGTCTTTGTTCCTGACTCCTGAGGACGTACGTAACCATAATGATACTGATCCTCCACTCTCTGCACATAATGGCCGATAAGGGCAGAAGAATTGCGGTCGCAGTAATTCTCATGAGGTCCGAAGCCGAAGTACTCCAATGTAGAGTATGAGCCAGGCATCGCGAACTGCATTCCGAAACGAGGAAGCATGAATGCCTCCGAAAGCTTGCCGGCATCTGTAAGAGCCTCGTTTGCAGCGATGGTACCGTCCGCATAGATATCGTAGACCATCCTGATGACTGCAGCCTCGCCGATAGGGGCATATTCAACATTTACCCTGTAGCAGAACTCAGCTTCCTCGACATTGAATGAAGCGACCTTGAATTCCGCATTGCGCCAGATGGCCTGGCCCCTGTCGAATCTCGCGCCGAGGTCATTCTCGGTCACGGCCCTTGCAAGACATGGAACAAGAGGAGCCTCGATCATCTCCTTCTCGCCAAGGACATAGCTTGAAAGCGATCCGGAAGCGGCATCGAAGACAGCCTTCCATGGAGCGGTCCTGCCACTTGTAGAGCCATCGAAAGCCATATTCCCGGAGAATACATGGAGGTCACCGTCCTGTCCGTATGCAGGTAGTCCTGACCTGTTCTCGAATGCCTTGATCTCCGCCTCATTGATCAGGATCTGATCATATGCCACCTGTGAGCCTGCAGGAAGGATTCCGTCAGCCTCGTTGAGCACATAACGCACATTGAGATAAAGGTCATGCTCATTCAGCGAACCGAAGCAAGCCTTACGGAGAGGTGCAGCCACATTGCCAAGGCTGACCTCGCTCCTGCCCTGTGGGGCGACATCGAGAACCGGCACATAGCCTCTCAGGACAGGCCTTCCGTCCATCTCCACTTCCCACTCCATAGAATATCTTGAAAGATCGATGAAGAAGTTCTCGTTATATACGCTGACACGTCCTTCAAGCACCTCTTCAGAAGTTGCTGATGTATGGATCGACTGGTACTGATAAGCGACCTCATACGCATGCGGGTGGAACGAACGGTCTGCAGCAATGATACCGTTACAGCAGAACGAGTTGTCGGACGCATCCTGCTCATTGTAGTCGCCTCCGAAAGCAAAGACATGGTCTGTACCGCTCTCTGAAGCATCGACCGGCATGTACAGGGCCTGGTCCACGAAATCCCAGATGAAGCCACCCTGATATGACGGATACTTGCGGACAAGGTCCCAATACTCCTTCAGGCCACCCATAGAGTTACCCATGGCATGAGCATACTCACACTGGATCAGCGGCTTGGCAGGATCGGAAGATGAATATCTCTCGCTATGCTCGTAAGGGAAGTACATAGGGCAGAAGATATCGGTATACTCGTTTCCATGAGCCTGCTCATACTGCACCGGACGGGTAGAGTCCAATGACTTCACAAGCTCGTATCCCTTCTGGAAATTAGGGCCGAAACCAGCCTCGTTTCCAAGGCTCCATATCACGACCGAAGGATGGTTCACATCGCGCTGCACAGCCCTGCGGATCCTTTCAAGATGAGCATGCTCATAGTCCTCCCTCTTGGCAAGAGTACCCTCACCGTAGCCCATTCCATGAGACTCGATATCAGCCTCTGCCACTACATAAAGGCCATAACGGTCGCAGAGTGTGTACCAGAGAGGATCGTCAGGATAATGACAGGTACGTACAGCATTGATGTTCAGCTGTTTCATGATCTGGATATCCTGGATCATATCGGCTTCAGTCACCACATATCCCTTGTATGGATTCATCTCATGACGGTTGGCACCCTTGATAAGCACAGGCTGGCCGTTCACAAGGAGCTGTCCATCCTTGACGCACACATCCCTGAATCCGATTTCAAACGATGTACGCTCGGTCTGTCCCTTCTTGTCGAATGACGCCACGGTCAGGGTGTAAAGCCATGGGGTCTCAGCGCTCCACTGCTTCACATTCTCGACATTGAGAACCGCTTCAGCCACATTCCTGTCAGCCTTTACCACTGTCTCCGCCACCTTGGCACCATATGGATCCACAATCTCAAATGAAACCTCGGTCACACCCTTCGACACATCGGCACGAAGCTTTGCCTCACCCGATGCATAAGCAGCTACCCTGATATCCTCGATCCTCTTCTTCTCGCGTGAATATACATAGACATCACGGGAAATACCGCTCATTCTCCAGAAATCCTGGTCCTCAAGGTATGTACCGTCGCACCAGCGGAAAATCTCAAGAGCAATGAGATTCTCACCCTTTTTGACGAACTTGGTTATATTGAAGCGCGCCTCCAGCTTGCTGTCTTCGCTGTAGCCGACCTCCTTTCCGTTCACCCATACGCGCACATTCGATGTAGCCGAACCGATATGGAGAAAGACATCCTTTCCGTCCCAGGCCTCATCAAGCTCGAAATAACGTCTGTACTGGCCCACATAGTTCTGCTCCACAGGCACATACGGAGGATTTGCCTGATAGAATTTCCTCCAGACATAGACATTGTTGACATAGACAGGATCGCCATAGCCGTTTAGCTCCCACATACCGGGAACAGGCATTGTATCCCATCCGCTTGCATCATACGTAGTCTTGTAGAAATCCATCGGACGGGCATCCATGTTCTCGTTCCAGTTGAAGTCCCATACTCCGTTGAGAGTAAGCTTCAGGCCGTCGGTCTCGAAACGAGCCGTCATCGGAACACGGTTGTCTTCAACAACCTGAGGGTTCTGCCAGTCCGGCATCACCTCTTTCTTCGTCGCTGCAGAAGCGACGGCAGCCGCTCCCAGCACAAGAGCGCAGAGAACAGCTGTCATCTTAGTTTTCATAATGTATCAGTTTTTGTGTTAAATGATTTCGATGTCACCTGACGGGATCCATCCCTGACGGCCGTCAGCAAGCTCTATGTTGTTCCATGAGCCGACAGAGTCGATGATCGTGACCTTCGTTCCTTCATGAAGGATGAACAGATCCTTTGAAGCCTCCGAAGACGGAGAACTCTTGACCGATGTCACAGGACGCATCACGATAGCGCTATCTGCATTCATATAGTCCTTCTTCTGCCATATCGAGAAGCTCAACGAGAAGGCCGCAAGCAGCAGGAGCACGATGCCGGTGAAGAATCCCGCACGCCTTCCGCCGGCCGTAGGAGCGAGGATGAAAAGGAGTGCCATAGCCAGTGTAAGAGCCAGAAGCACCATGAAGCATACAGCCCATGCGTCCGAATCCATTATATAGCATATATCCCTTGCCCATGCCTTGAGCACGAATTCCGGCACCGGATCGATTCTGTCCTGGATGCCGCTGTTGAGCAGCTCAAGATTGTATCTTGCATCTGAATAGGAAGGATCCAGCTTGAGGGCACGTTCGTAGTAGAGAATGGCCTTAGGCACATTTCCATCCTTGAACCATGCATCTCCCGTATTGCAGTAGAGTGAGGCCGATTCCAGGCCCATGGACGAGATCATCTCATAGCCAGACACCGCATCGTTCCAGCGGCCTTCCACATATGCCTCATTAGCCGCATTCCAGAGTGAATCCACATAATCCTTCTCCTGGGCAGATGCTGCAAAAGGAAGCATCATCAGCATGACAACAGCCATCACGGCACCCTTAGGCGCGTTTTTCTTTGCCTTCATGTTTGAATCTATTGACGAAATCACATCAACCGCCGACTTGTAATGAGCCTCCATCGCCTCATGTCCGGCATCAGGAGCATACCTTGCGAACTCACATGCATCGAGGATGCCGATGAATGTATCCACATAATGCTCATCGACCTTTCCATCCTTGAGAGCCTCAGCGATACGGTCGCGTGAAAGCTCCGAAACCGGCATGTTCAGCTTGTCGGAAATGAAGCCGAGAAGAGCCTTGTGGAGTTCCTCATAGAAAGCGGTATAAAGATTCTGCTTGAGGAAGGTATTTGCAAGCTGGAGACGCTTGAGAGCCATCTTCGTAGCCTTGCGGTTCTTTGTTCCCACGACATCTGCCCTTCTCGCGGCGAGGCCTCTCAATGCCGCCCAGCATACTGCAGCCGCAGCAACCAGAAGCGCAATGATGAGCCAGAATGCAAGCGATCCGACAAAGAAACGTCCTTTCGAAGCAAGGCCCGGATTCTTGACATTGATGAATCGGATGTCGCTTCCGAGGGTCCTTACGTCTTTTGGAAGAGAACCGCCGCTAACCACGACACCGCCGCCATCTGTCTCATTTCCTCTGGCGACACTTACCGGTATGGCCGGAGTCTCCAATGTTACGTATTTCTTCTTGGAAACATCATAGTACGAATACTTTACAGGCTCGATCACGAAATCGCCGTAACTTCTCGGGATGAACGGATATTCATACACCTTGCTGCCCGAAAGCCCGCCACGGTCGATCTTGTCCGATACCTTTGTGTCATATACCTCCATATCAGGAGGGAAGCTTACCTTCGGAGCCTCAAGGAGAGACACATTGCCCTTTCCTGAAACAGTAACGACGAGGGAAGCAGCCTCATGAGTCTTCAGAGAATCCTTGCTCACCTTGGCAGAAATGGTGAATTCACCGACTCCGCCTCCGAATGACGCCGGAGCACCGGCCGGAAGAGGAGACACATTTACCGTAACCGGCTTTGAAGCCACCTTCTTTCTCACAGTCCTGTAATCATCGAAGAAGCCATCGAATATGCTGGTACCGCCTGAAGATACGCGTACATTCACGAGACATACAAGTTCTGCAGGATCTATCTTCACAGCTCCCTGCTGCTGCGGGATCAGAATGAATTTCCTTAAAAGAGCGGAATTGTAGATCTGTCCGTCATATGTCTCACGAGTGAATTCGATATTGGTCGGAGCCTCGAGTTCCTGGCTCCAGAAACCGTTGAATGTAGGGAAGCTAGCGCTCTCGAAACCTGCGACATTCACTCTCTGATAGAGCTTTATGGTAGCTGTAACCGGCTCACCCACAACAACATTCGTGCGATTAAGAGTAAGGGTCAGGAAAATGTCATCATCCTGGACGACTCCGGCCTGGGACTGTCTCTGCTGGGTCTGCGAACTGCCCTGCGAAGAAGACTGCTGCCCGCGTGACGAACCTGAAGATGCGCCTGCAGCAACCACCTCGATCGTAACAGGCTCGGAATAGATATCCTGTCCCTTGACCTTGGCGCTTGCCCTTGCGATCGTGAACTTTCCCGCCTTTACAGGACGAAGCACATATGAATATGTGGTCTGGACAGACTTCGTTGTCTTTCCGTTAATCATCTGCACGCTTGTCGAACGTCCCTGCTGAGGTCCCCACAGAAGCTGGAAATCATCTCCGGGCTCCCATGAGAAGTCGGAAGACTTCGCCTCGCCTTCTATGATGAATGTCACATTGAACTGCTCGTCCGCAGCTACGACATTGTGTGTCTGTACCTTGATGCTTGTCTGTGCAAAAGCCATGACGGCATACATTGCAAGCAGCACTGTCACAAATAATCTTTTCATATTACCAATTCTTCTCCTTCTGTCTTGACTTCAAGGCTTCCGCCTTCTGCTTGTTGACCTTGTCCTGCGTCTCCTTTTCCTTCGCCTGGATAGCCTGAAGCATCTGCTGGGCAGCCTGAGGGCTTATCTTCGGCTGCTGTCCCTGAGACTGCTGCGGCTGGTCATTCTGATCCTGGTTCTGGTCCTGATTCTGATCATTCTTGTCCTGATCATTCTGCTGATCCTGATTGTTCTGATCATCATTCCGGTTCTGGTCGTTCTGATCCTGATTGTCCTGGTTATCCTGATTCTGATCGTTGTTCTGGTTCTGCTGATTCTGCTGCTGGTCCTGAAGCTTCTTCTTCGCATAGATGAAATTCTCCTTTGCCTGCAGGTCGTCAGGCCTGCGTATCAGGGACTCTCCGAAAGCCTCCACAGCCTTCTGATAGTCCTGCTGCTGCAGAGCCGCATCACCCAGATTGAAATAATAATCAGCCGATGCCGGAGACATCGGAGCCACATCCTTCACCCTCTCAAGAGTCTGCATGGCCTGGGCATAGTCACCCTCCCTGTAAAGGGTGGATGCCAGGTTGTAGTTCGCCGCTACCGACATTGAGTCCTTCACCAATGCCTTCCTGTAGTCGATTTCAGCCTCCCTGAAATTCTCCTTCCTGAAGTCACGGTTACCTCTCCTCACATCCTTCTTGTCCACCTGCGCCATTGCGCTCACCCCCATTAAAAAAGTGACGGCAACCAATATTATATATCTATACTGCTTCATAATATACATTTACACTCCTGATTGTATGCCTTGTAATCGTAAGTGGCAGATAATCAACGTTTAAACAAATGTCTCCTTGACCTCCTGTCTCCTACCAGCATCTCAATCACAAAGAAGAACAACGCAAACCCGAAGAAATACATGAACTGCTCATCATACTCCTCGAACACGATGGAATTATATTTCTCATCATCCATCTTCTTTATATCATCAATGATAGGATTCAATCCGAACTCACTGTTTCCTGCCCTCACATACACACCGTTTCCGGCTGCCGCAACATCCTGAAGCACAGCCTCATCCAGCCTTGTCACCACAATCTCCCCATCCTTGTCCTTCAGAAGCTCCCCGTCCATAGGGATAGGCTTTCCCTCCGGCGATCCGACTCCGATCGTAAACACACGTACACCCATCTCCGCAGCCTGCCTTGCAGCCTCAACCGGATCATCCTCATGATTCTCACCATCCGTAATAACGATGATTGCACGGCTCTTCTCGCTCTGGGCGCTGAAGCTTCGCATCGCGGTATTGATCGCATCACCGATTGCCGTTCCCTGGACAGGAACCGACTCTGTCGATATGGATCCGAGGAACATCTTCGCCGACACATAATCCGTCGTAATAGGAAGCTGGACGAATGAATTTCCCGCAAACACTATAAGTCCTATACGGTCGTCACGGAGCTTGTCCACCAGTCTCGATATCGCCAGCTTGGCACGGTCAAGCCTGTTCGGAGAATAATCCTCCGCAAGCATGGAATTGGACACGTCGAGAACTATCATGATCTCCGCACCCTTGGTCTCATGTTCCTTAAGCTTGGCTCCGATCTGCGGTCTGGAAAGTCCGATCACAAAAAAGAAGAAACCGAGAGAAAAGAGCACCAGACGCACCCATGTCTTGGCCTTGGAATAAGAAGGCATCAGCCTGCTTACCAGAGCCTCGTCACCGAACTTCCTGAGCCTGTTCCTGCGCACCTTCAGGACCACGGCCTGGATGACGAAGAAGAACGGGATCAGAAGGAGAAGCAGAAGATATTGGGCATTAGCAAAATTTATCATGGCAACCTCCTTATTACAAACCAGTTAAACACAAGTTCCAGAAGAACGGCGATCAGAGCGAGCAGCGCATATCTTCCGAAAAGTTCCTTATAAATAGGGAAGCTGTCCACAGTCGTACGGGCCTTCTCCATCTTGTTGATCTCGCTGTAGATCTCGGCAAGCTTCGTATTGTCGGTTGCCCTGAAATAACGGCCTCCCGTCGACTCGGCGATCTCTGCAAGAAGCGCCTCGTCGATCTCCACCTTCACATTCTGCACCTCGACTCCCCATGGGGTCATTACCGGATATGGAGCCATTCCTTCCTTTCCCACACCGATGGTATAGACTCGTACGCCATATGTCTTCGCAATCTCGGCCGCCATCTGCGGGGAAATCTCTCCCCTGTTGTTGACACCGTCAGTAAGCAGGATCACAACACGACTCTTCGCATCGGAATCCTTCATACGCGCAACGGCAGTCGCAAGACCGTTTCCTATAGCCGTACCGTCCTCGATGAGATCGGTCTGGACTTCCTTCATCAGATTTATCAGTGTAGCACGGTCGGTAGTGAGAGGACACTGTGTGAAGCTCTCCCCCGCAAACACGACGATTCCCATTCTGTCAGTAGGACGCTGCGCAATGAATTCGATCGCGATATCCTTCGATGCGCTGATTCGGTCCGGAGTAAGGTCGCGGGCCAGCATAGATGTGGATACGTCCATTGCAAGAATGATGTCAATACCCTCGGTATCAATCCTTTCCATTTCCTCGGACGAACGCGGACGCGCTATCGCCACTATTATCATCGACAAGGCGAAGATCCTCAACAGGAAGGGCACATGGCGCATCAATGCCATTACCGAACGGCCCGAAGCCATCCATGGCACCGAAGTGGAAACCCTCAGATGAGGATGTCTTTCCGAGATCTCAAGGTATATGTAGTGCAATACCAGCAGAGCCGGTATCACAAGAAGCCATAAAAGTTCCGGATACTCAAAAAACATCACTCCTGCCCTCCATTTTTAGATGTCTCGACTTCGCTCGGCATGACAGGAGTTTCACTTTCCACGTCTGCCTGATATGTCTCCGTCACGAATCGCACGGCGACAGGCAGGGCTGCGGCATTATCCTCATCCGATGCCGTAAACTTCGCGAACTTCACGAAATCCGCCCTGTCGAACAGGTCACGGAGCTCTGAAGCAAGCTCCTTGGATACTTCAGTGTCCTTCAGGTCATCGAAAAGTTCGGCTGTAGTCATCTCCATCGCACCGATTCCATATCTTTCCGAGATATACTCCCTCAATGTATCGGTGACTCCCGAATAGAATGCCTTCTGCTTTTCCGGAGCCCACATCCTGTTGCCGCGATACTGGTCAAGCTTTCTCAAAGCGACGATATGAGCCGGATCCTTATGCTCGAATGCGGGATCATTCCTGCGACGGTGCATGATGATAAGGCTGACCGTCAGAATGATGATCATGGCGCAAAGCCAGAAGAGTCCCAGCCAAGGCATAACCTCCGCAAATGTCACCGGATAACGGATCTGTCCCTTTATGTCGTGAGGGACGAATGTCGCCGTATCCACAGGCATCGTCTTGACTTCCAGACGCATAGGGTCGAAGACAAGGGTATCGAGCACTCCGTCGGCCGTCATTCTTCCTACCACGATCTGCGGAAGTTCATACAGACCTTCTTCAAAGGAAGATATCACCACGCTTCCCTTGAGGTCCATCAGACGCGGCTGATCCTTCCCCTGCTTCGTGACCTTGAGCGTATCCATCCTCCACGGAGAAAGATACATTAGCCTGTAATCCTGCTTCTGCGGAAGTTCCGGAAGAACAAGCTGAGTTCCCTCGAGCACTCCGTCAAGTTCGAATCCGTAAAGCAGCTGATCGGCGATAAGGACCGAGTCCCTTTCCTGCAGCTGCTGGAGGAACGCCCCCTTCACAGGTATCAGCCTGCCTTTCGGGAGCACCTCTGAAGAGTCTGCCCCATGCCCGGCAAGCGTATCCGCCTCCTGTGCGGAAAGCGGAGCCATGCAAAGAAGCATCATCAAGTATATCAATGCATTACGCATAAACTACTATCTGTTTTTAAACAAGGCCATAAGTCCCTTGACATAGTCATCGTCAAGTGCGATGCTGACCTTGTCGACATTATATTTCATGAAAAGACGGCTGGAGGTCTGCTCCACATTACGGAACCATTCCTCATATGCCTGCCTCATCTTCCTGTCTGAAGTGTTCACCCATGCCGCCTTGCCGGTCTCGGAGTCCTTTATGTGGACCAGGCCGACATTCGGAATGCTCCTTTCGCGAGGGTCAAAGACCTCGATCACCGAAAGGTCATGCCTGTTGACAGCAACCTTCAACGCCTCTTCATATCGCGGGCTTCCATCCTTATTGACATCGAGCATGTCGGAAAGAAGGAATGCTGCACATTTCTTCTTTATCGCATTCGTCAGATAACGCAATGCCTCCGAAATGTCGGTACCGTCAGATGACGGCTCGAACTCGATGATCTCCCTGATGATATGGAGCAGATGGCTGCGGCCTTTCTTCGGCGGGATGAATTTCTCGACCTTGTCGCTGAAGAAGAGAGCTCCGACCTTGTCGTTGTTGATTATGGCCGAAAATGAAAGAACCGCCGCGATTTCGGCAAGCATGTCCTTCCTGCTTGTGCCCACGGTTCCGAAAAGTCTCGAGCGGCTGACATCGACCAGAAGCACGACGGTCAGCTCTCTCTCCTCTTCAAAGACCTTCACATACGGCGAACGCATGCGCGCAGTGACATTCCAGTCCATATTGCGCACATCATCCCCATACTGGTACTCGCGCACTTCGCTGAAGGCCATACCGCGGCCCTTGAAGGCCGAATGGTATTCTCCTGCAAAGATCTGGTGCGAAAGCGCCCTGGTCTTGATCTCTATCTTCCTGACCTTTTTCAGAAGGTCGTTTGCACTCATTTCTCCCATTATGGAACTTCTACAGCATTGATGATTTCAGAAATGATCTGGTCAGTGGTCATGTTCTCCGCCTCTGCCTCATAGGTAAGGCCGATACGGTGGCGGAGCACCTCATAGCATACGGCACGTACATCCTCAGGAATCACATATCCCCTTCTCTTGATGAATGCATATGCCTTCGCTGCCATCGCAAGCGAGATGCTGGCACGTGGCGACGCTCCGTATGAAATGAAATTCGCGATCTTTCCGAGGTTGTAGTCCTGCGGTGTACGGGTCGCATAGACGATGTCCACGATGTATCTCTCGATCTTCTCATCCATGTAAACATCCTTCACAACCTCACGTGCCCTCACGATGTCCTCCGGCTTGAGAACCGGCTGAGCCTTAGGGAATTCGCCGCTGTTGTTCATGCGGATGATCCTGCGTTCCTCGTCCTTCTTCGGATATGTCACGACCACCTTAAGCATGAAACGGTCGAGCTGCGCCTCCGGAAGCGGATATGTACCTTCCTGCTCGATCGGGTTCTGTGTCGCCATCACGAGGAAAGGCTGCGGGAGCGGGAATGTCTCGTCACCGATGGTCACCTGTCTCTCCTGCATGGCCTCGAGAAGAGCCGACTGCACCTTTGCAGGCGAACGGTTGATCTCGTCCGCAAGCACGAAATTAGCGAAAACCGGGCCTTTCTTGATCTGGAACTGCTCGCTCTTCTGTGAGTAGATGAGGGTACCGAGCACGTCTGCAGGAAGAAGGTCCGGAGTGAACTGGATACGGCTGAACTTTGAGTCTACAGCCTGGGACAAGGTATTGATGGCCAATGTCTTTGCAAGACCGGGCACACCCTCGAGAAGGATATGTCCGTTGGCCAGAAGGCCGATCAGGAGATTCTCCACGAGGTGTTTCTGTCCCACGATGACCTTGTTCATCTCCATCGTAAGGATGTCCACAAAAGAGCTTTCTCTCTGGATGCGGTCATTCAATTCTTTGATGTTTATGCTCTCCATAAATATGATTTTTGATATTTTTGCATTTTAAACCTACAAAATTACTCATTTTTTGCAATATGCGATACATTATCAGGCTTTCATATGACGGCAGCGCCTTCTGCGGCTGGCAGATCCAGAACAACGACCGCACCGTACAGGGCGATCTGGAAAAGGCCTTGAGGACACTCACAGGCTCGGAAATCCAGGTCACTGGTGCCGGCAGGACAGACTCTGAAGTCAACGCCATAAACTATATCGCTCATTTCGAAATCCCTGACGAAGTCAGGATCGATGCGGCGCAACTCTGCTACAAATTAAATGCCATCCTGCCTCGTGAAGTGGCCGTACACGAAGTTTCGGAGACATCTGAAGACTTTCATGCAAGATTTGACGCCCGTTCGAGAGAATATCACTATTTCATCCACTTCTGCAAGGACCCTTTCTGCGAGAAATTCTCATACAGGATGCGTTATCCGTTGGATATCGGAAGAATGAATGAAGCCGCGGCACATCTTTTGGGGGAACACGACTTCAGCTGCTTCGAGAAGACAGGAGGAAACAACGCCACATCGATTTGCACGGTGACCGAAGCCGGATGGAGCCTCTACCGTCCGGCGCATGTGGATCTCATGGGATATCCATACAGGGATGGGGACTATATCGTGTTCAGGATCAAGGCGAACCGCTTCCTCAGGAACATGGTCAGGGCCGTGGTCGGTTCGCTGGTCGAGGTGGGCCGCGGAAAGCGTTCTCCGGAATGGATAGCGGAGCTCATCGCCAACGGCACGAGATCGGACGCCGGCAGTTCCGTACCGGGCAAGGCTCTTTTCTTCAGCGGTGCAGCGTACAAATAAATTTGAGTATTCCCGAATTTTTGACTAATTTTGCACGATTTCGCGCGTATGCGAAACGAGACCCGAAAACGATAATTAAAAAGACCGTAAAATACTATGCTTTTCAATCTTCTACAGGCAGCCGTCGACACGACGGCACTTGCTCCTGCGGCACCGGTTTCGCAGGAGATGAATTTCTCTCTTATCGAAATGGCGATGAAGGGTGGCTGGCTCATGATCGTCCTCCTTATCCTTTCGATCATCGCGATCTACATCTTCGGAAACAAGTGGTGGATGATCCGCAAGGCCGGAAACATCGACAAGAACTTCATGAAGGACATCCATGACCTTATCCACGAGGGAAAGATCAAGTCTGCTCTCGCTCTCTGCGAGAAGTATGACTCTCCGGTCGCAAGACTCGTCGAGAAGGGAATCGAGAGGATCGGAAGACCGCTTCCTGACATCCAGGCGGCAGTAGAGAACATGGGCAATGTAGAGGTTGCAAGGCTTGAGAAGGGCCTTCCTATGCTTGCGACAATCGCCGGTGGAGCGCCGATGATCGGATTCCTCGGTACCGTCTCAGGTATGATCCAGGCATTCTTCAGAATGTCGACCGCAGGCAACAACATCGACATCACGCTTCTCTCGGGAGGTATCTATGAGGCCATGGTTACAACCGTAGGCGGTCTCTTCGTCGGTATCATCGCATACTTCGGATACAACTTCCTCACCTCACAGATCTCGAACCTCGTGTTCAAGATGGAGAGCACAACAATCGAATTCATCGACATGCTTCACGAGCCTGCAGGCAGATAAGGAGACAGGAAAATGGCAATCAAAAGGACAACAAAGGTAGATTCAGGCTTCTCGATGTCGTCAATGACCGACATCGTGTTCCTCCTGCTCATCTTCTTCCTGGTGACCTCGACGCTGATCAACCCTAACGCCCTCAAGCTCCTCCTTCCGAAGAGCACAGGCCAGGTTTCGGCAAAGGCTACAGTGAGCGTATCTATCAAGCATTGGCAGGACACGGACAATTTCTCATACCACATCAACGGTGACGAGACCCCGATAAGATTCGACCTTATCGAAGACGAGCTCATCGAGCTTCTCCAGACAGAGGAGGATCCGACATTCTCGATCTATGCGGACGAGACCGTTCCGATCAGGGAGGTCGTGGCAGTGATGAACATTGCGAAAAGGAATCATTACAAGGTAATCATGGCGACATCGCCGGAATAGGAAAGCGGATATGGCAGAGCAGTATCTCAGAGAAAGGGAAAGACAGGAAAAGAAATCGAGGGTGACAGGTGTCGCCCTTACGGTGTCTGCACACCTTGTCATCCTTGCATGCTGCTTCATGATGGGATTCACCTATCTGGTTCCGCCACCGCCTGAAAGGGAGCAGATCCTCATCGAGTTCGACGAGCCGGAGCTCCAGAGGCCGAAGCAGACATGGGACGGGACAAGGCCGAGAGCGGTCAATCCGGATCCGTCAAAGGACATCAACCTCGTGCAGCAGTCCGAGGCACAGCATGTCGGCACGAAGAGCAATGAGGCTCCTGAAGCTACTGTGGACGATTTCGGCGACGTGGATGTGAAGGAACCGGAGCGCAAGAAGGAGATAGACCGCAGGGCCCTCTTCTCTGCAGCGGACAACAAGACCCAGAAGGACACGCTGGCGGCGCAGACAGCCCATGAAGTCAGCGATGCTCTCAAGGCCGGACATGCGCAGGGCAACACAAAGACCGGAGAGACTGCCGGTGAGCCTAATGCGAAGCTGGCGGGAAGAAACATCGTAGGTTCTCTTCCGAAGCCCACATATGACATCCAGGCATCCGGCAAGGTGGTGGTCGAGATTACCGTAGACCAGTATGGAATCGTAAAGACAGCTGTGGCCGGTGCGGAAGGAACCACTGTAACGGACAAGGCCCTCTGGCAGGAGGCAAGAAAGGCTGCGCTGAAGGCTACATTCAACATGAGTGCAGATGCTCCTGCAATCCAGAAGGGAACGATAACATACATTTTCAGACTTGATTAATAAGGTCAAAGACCATAATAATTGGCGTGAGCCAACATACTATTATTAAACATTAAAATTGCCTTTAAGGCGTAACACAATGGAAGACAACAGAAGAGGCGGCAATGGCCGCAGAGATGGCCGTAGAGAGTACGGTGAAAGAAGGAGCCATTCAAACAGCAATGGCGAAAGAAGAAGCTTCAGCAGCGACAGACCTCGCAGATCATTCTCTGACAACGGAGAGAGAAGATCATTCGGCGAGAACTCTGAAAGAAGACCACGCAGAAATTTCTCGGAGGGCGGTGAAAGAAGACCTTTCAGCGGCAACGGAGAAAGAAGAAGCTATGGAAGCAGCAATGGTGAAAGAAGAAGCTTCGGTGGCGACAGAAGGCAGTCTGGCGGAGACAGAAGACAGTCAGGCGGCTTCAGAAACACCGGAAAGAAAAGCTTCTACAAGAAGGATTTCAACTACTTCCGTGACGAGAACGAGAGCGGAATCAACAAGATGATAAGCAAGAGGCCGCAGGTCAGCGACGATATCTACTCTGACAACGACATGATTGCAGCTCCAATCAAGGAGGAAGTAAGACTCAACAAGTTCATCGCGAACTCTGGCGTATGTTCAAGAAGAGAGGCTGACAACTTCATCCTTGCAGGAGTGGTTACTGTGAACGGCGAGGTCGTTACCGAGCTCGGAACAAAGGTGAACATCAATACCGATGACATCAGGTTCAACGGTGAGAGACTCAAGGGTGAGGACAAGGTATATATCGTGATGAACAAGCCGAAGGGCTATGTGACCACAGCAAGCGACCCTCATGCAGACAAGACCGTGATGGATCTCCTCAAGGGATGCTCTTCACGCGTTTTCCCTGTAGGACGACTTGACAAGAACACTACCGGCGTTCTCATGTTCACAAACGACGGCGAGATCGCGGAGAAGCTCACACACCCATCATACGACAAGAAGAAGATCTATCAGGTATCTCTCGACGGAAAGCTCAAGAAGGAGGACTATGACAAGATCCTCAGCGGTATCGAGCTCAACGACGGCCTTATCGCTGCAGACGAGCTCGAGTACATCGAGGAGGACGACCACAGAAAGCTCGGCATCGAGATCCACTCGGGAAAGAACCGTATCGTAAGAAGAATATTCGAGTCTCTCGGATATGAGGTGAAGGCTCTCGACAGAGTTTATTTCGCAGGTCTCACAAAGAGGGGTCTCAAGAGAGGAGAGTGGAGATATCTCACAGAAGGCGAGATCAACCTCCTCCGGATGGGTGCATATCTTTAATCGTTCGTAATGGCAACAGAGAACAGCAATAAAAGACATCGCGCAGGATTTGTCAACATCATCGGTAATCCGAATGTTGGCAAATCTACGCTTATGAATGCCCTTGTAGGCGAAAAACTTTCTATCGTCACAGCAAAGGCGCAGACCACAAGACACAGGATCATGGGTATCGTCAACGGTGACGACTATCAGATCGTATATTCCGATACCCCGGGCATCCTGAAGCCGAACTACAGGCTTCAGCAGAGCATGATGAACTTCGTTGACACAGCCATCGGCGATGCCGACATCATCCTTTATGTGACCGACACAGTGGAGAAAGGCGACAAGAACGACGAATACATCGCAAAGCTCCAGAAGATCCAGTGCCCTGTAGTCCTTGTGATCAACAAGATCGACATAAGCAGCCAGGACCAGGTGCTCGAACTGATGAACTGGTGGAAGGAGCAGCTTCCGCACGCCATCATCTTCCCGGCATCTGCCCAGGAGAAATTCAACCTCGACAACATCTTCGATGCCATCGTAGAGAATCTCCCTGTAGCACCGGCATGGTATGACAAGGATGTCTTTACTGACAAGAACCTCCGTTTCTTCGCATCCGAGATCGTACGTGAGAAGATATTCCTTAATTATAAGGAGGAGATTCCGTACAGCTGCGAGGTGGTAGTGGAAGAATTCAAGGAAGGTGAGGAAAGATATGACATCAGCGCGGTGATATACGTGATGCGTGACACGCAGAAGGGTATCATCATCGGCAAAGGCGGCCAGTCCCTCAAGAAGGTAGGCACACAGGCACGCATCGACATGGAGGACTTCTTCCAGAAGAAGGTCTTCCTCAGACTCTTCGTCAAGGTGGATCCTGACTGGAGAGAAAGCAAGAAGGAACTGAGAAAATTCGGTTACGAATACTGATAACCATAGAAGAAGTGAGGTAATTTATGAGTTTTGAGGACATCGAACTCCCGGAGGAGGAAGCTGCAGAAGACAGTGCTCCGGGTAAATTCGACAAACTTTTCGATACAAGCAAAAAGCACAAGCTTGCCAGAATGTTCAAGGACTGGTATATCGACTATGCGTCATATACTGTCCTCTACCGAGCCGTGCCGCATCTCATCGACGGACTGAAGCCGGTGCAGAGGCGCGTGCTCCATGCAATGTGGCGCATTGATGACGGAAGCTACACAAAGGTTGCGAACATCGTCGGACAGGCGATGCAGTTCCACCCTCACGGCGACCAGTCCATTCTCGGCGCCCTCGTATGGATCGGCCAGAGGAACTATCTGGTGGACTGTCAGGGTAACTGGGGTAACATCCTTACCGGCGATGCGAATGCCGCTCCCCGATATATCGAGGCACGTCTGAGCAAGTTCGCCAAGGAGGTGATGTTCAACCCTAAGACCACCAACTGGATGACCTCTTATGACGGACGTAACCAGGAGCCTGTAGAGCTTCCTGTGAAGTTCCCTATCCTGCTCGCACAGGGTACGGAGGGTATCGGTACCGGTTTCGCCTCGAAGATCCTTCCTCACAACTTCAACGAGCTTATCGATGCATCGGTAGCAGTCCTCGAAGGCAAGGATTTCGAGATTTTCCCTGACTTCCTTACAGGAGGATCGGCTGACTGCTCGAAGTACAGCAGCAAGAAGAAGGGAGGAAAGATCAAGGTGCGCGCGAAGATCGAAAAGATCGACAAGAACACCCTCGCCATCACCGAAATCCCTTTCAGCAAGACTACCGACGCAGTCAAGGAGTCCATCATGGAGGCGAAGGAGAGCGGCAAGATCAAGATCAAGAAGATCGACGACCTTACCAGTGCCACAGCAAATATCCTCATCCATCTCCCGAACGATGTGTCTCCGGACAAGACCATAGATGCGCTTTATGCATTCACGGCATGTGAAGTGGCCATAACTCCGAACACATGCGTGATCCATGAGAACAAGCCGCAGGTACTCAGCGTGAACGACATTCTCCGTCACAGCACCTTCCATACACGCGACCTTCTCGGTCAGGAGCTCTCGATCAGGCTCAGCGAGCTGGAGAATGACTGGCATTACAACTCCCTCGAAAAGATCTTCTTCGAGAACAAGGTCTACAAGATTCTCGAGGGTGATGCGAAGACATGGGAAGACCAGCTCCAGGAGGTGTTCGACGAGATGATGAAATATCAGAAGTTCCTCAAGAGGCCTATCCTCATGGAGGACATCAACAGACTCGTCGAGAAGCCTGTTCGCAAGATCTCTAAATTCGACACCAAGGCCGTTGACGAGAAACTCCGGGGAATCGAAGCCGAGATGGAGGAGGTTCAGAACCATCTCGACCATCTTACAGAGTATGCGATCAGCTACTTCAGGAATCTCAAGAAGAAGTACGGAAAGGCATACCCAAGACTTACGGAGATCGTTGAATTCGAGTCCATCGAGTCGACAAAGGTCGTAAGCAACAACGCCAAGCTCTATGCCAACAAGGCGGAAGGATTCGTCGGCACAAACCTCAAGAAGGAGGACAATGCAGAATATATCTGCGACTGTTCGGACCTTTCGGAGATCATCGTTATCCACAACGACGGAAAGTATGTCGTGACAAAGGTAAGCGAGAAGGCATTCTTCGGAAAGGACATCCTTTATGTCGGCATCTTCAACAGAAACGACAGCAGAACCATCTACAACGTGATCTACCGTGAAGGAAAGACATCTCTCAGCTATGCAAAGAGATTCGCCGTGACGGGCATCACACGTGACAAGGAATATGACATCACCCAGGGCACACCTGGTTCGAAGATCCTCTGGTTTACAGTAAACCATAACGGTGAGGCCGAGACCGTGAAGATCTACCTCCGCCCGCGTCCGAAGCTCAAGAAGCTCATCGACGAGTACGATTTCTCACAGCTCGGCATCAAGGGACGTGCTTCACGAGGTAATCTCGTATCGAAGAATCCTATCCAGAAGATCAACCTCAAGTCGAAGGGAATCTCGACCATCGGAGGAAAGGACATCTGGTTTGACGAGGACATCCAGCGCCTCAACGAGGACGGACGCGGACTCCACCTCGGTCAGTTCAACACAGGCGACCATATCCTAGCGATCTTCAAGGACGGAACATACTACACGACGACATTCGACCTGAGCAACAGGTATCAGGGCGATCTCCTGAAGATCGAAAAGCTCGACACAAACAAGGTCTACACGGCCCTGTATTATGACAAAGCGGTAACGGCTTTCTATGTGAAGAGATTCTCATTCGATATCAGCGACAACACGCCTGTCAGCTTCATTTCAGAGGCAAAGGGTTCATATCTCGTTGCGGTCAGCGATGACAAGCATCCGCAGATCGAAGTGATCTTCGGCGGCAAGAACGAGAACAGGGATCCGGAGCACATAGACGCAGAGGAGTTCATCGCAAAGAAGGGTCTTCAGGCAAAGGGCAAGAAGACCAGTCCATATGACGTCAGGAAGGTTCATTTCATCGAACCTCTCCACAAGCCGGAGGATGATATTCTCCCGGAGGCTTCAGAGGCGGAGAATCAGGCCGGTGAGATCGACAATTCGGATGTCGAGGATACCGAACCTATCGACATCATTTTAGATGACGATGCACAGTTGACTTTATTCTGATGATAATATCATTGACAGGATTCATGGGATGCGGCAAGAGCAGTGTCGGGAGGAGACTCTCGGAGCTGCTCTGCTGTCCTTTTATGGATCTTGATGAGGAGATTGAAGCATGGGCCGGAAAGAGTATTCCGGAGATCTTTGCTGAAAAGGGAGAGGCTGGTTTCAGGACGATTGAAGCAGAGAGGCTTGGCTCTATTCTGTCGGGAGGGCATGAGGTGATTGAGGACCGTGCCACCCGCGGCACGGAAGCGGGGGGACCACAAGCGAAGCGAAGTGGTGGGGTGAGCGAAGCGAACGTCCGAGACACCTCTGCTCTCCCGACAGAATCATCAGAAACAACGCAAAGCATAGATAATGATGTACCATTTGAGAAAGCTGAAATGGTGTTGGCATTGGGCGGAGGAACTGTAATGACCCGTGAATGTGCTGACATCGTGCAAAACGGAACCATATGCATATACCTGAAGGCATCTGTTGAGACACTCGTCAGCCATCTGGAAGGAGAGACAGCTAATCGTCCGATGCTGCTGGGAGAATCCTTGAGAGATAGGATATCAGGACTTATGGAGCGGCGTTCTGCCACATATGAATCTACTGCCCATATAATCATCGACACCGACGGCAAAACCATCGACGAAATCGCCGAAACCATAATCAGGCTTGGGATTCCATGGCGGCGATGACGAGGGTGATGTCCTGATAGGTGATGTCGGAAGGGCAGGCTTCCTTGATGGCTGAAAGGCTTTTTACTGAGCCGAGGCCGGAAATGATTTCCTGGATGGAATCTACTTTAGAGGATGGAACAAGATCTTCCACTGAAATCATTCCTTTCGCAACATAATGGGCAAGATGGCGGACAATAGTCTGCTGATTGAGATCACGTTCCTTGGAAATCTCCTTTACTGAAAGACCCTGCTTGTAAAGCTTGAAGGTAGTCACCTTCGTGTCTTCCTTCTTTTCCTTCTGTGGCTTGGATGCCGGCTTCTTTGAGGATTTCGGAGTCTTCAGTTCTTTTGGTACGAATCCCGATGCCTCGAACACCGCAATCTGACGCTCCCTGAGATAGGCTTCAGTAGAGAACGGCACAGCCGACATGGCCTTCAGGAGTATCCTGATGCCTGAAAGCTCCATATCCAGATCATTCCAGACATTTCCATAGCGCTTCACCAGTTCCTTGTTCTCGGCCTTGATGTCCCTGGTCTTGTCAAGGAAATCACCATACATGCCGTCAAGCTCCGAAAGGAAATACGCACATCCGTTCTTCACCCTCGCGCTGAACTCCTGCGAAGAGACCTCCTGATATGGCTTCTGCATTATCAGCCTCTGCCATTTCGCGCCTACCGGCACGACAGTCTCATTCAACGAATTCAGAATATCGTTATGTTTCTGTGCGAGGCCTACGACCGTGCCTGAAGGGAACTCCATGCAGATTCCCAGCATTCTTTTCTGAAGAGAGGCAAGTCCCTTGAAATCAAACAGTTCCCCAAGAAGTTCCTTATAATATTCCTCCTTTATGGACTCAAGCCGGGCTACACTACGCTGCGCAGCTTCCTCCTGCCCGTCAATGTAGTCATCCACCCTATGATCCGTAATCACGGCATCCTGACGCAATGGAGTCGCCAGCACCATTCCCTCAAGAGTGCGGCAGCGGCTCAAGGCCACATAAACCTGCCCTGATGCAAAGGAAGAGGCGGCATCAATTATGGCCTTGTCGAATGTAAGGCCCTGGCTTTTATGGATAGTGATGGCCCATGCAAGCCTCAATGGATACTGCTTGAAGATACCCACCACTTCGGTCTCCATCTCCTGCGTCTGCTCATTGATGACATACCTGCAGTTCTCCCATTCAAGAGGCTCAACGGCTATCTTCTCATCATCTCCCGGACATTGCACAAGGATGTATTCTTCATAGAAATCCGTCACGACGCCGATCTTTCCATTGAAATAACGACGTTCCGCCGAAGGATCATTCTTCACGAACATGACCTGTGCCCCGACCTTGAGTTCAAGCCGTGCTTCGGTAGGGTAAGAATATTCCGGGAAGTTGCCGTCAATCACAGCATCAAAGCAATGGATCGGCTCATCGATCATGTCGAGCTGCTGCTCGTTGTAGCTGTTTGCTATGTTGTTGTGGGTCGTAAGACGGATATAGCCCTCATCCGATGACGGGATGAAATTGGGGTCATACCGCTGGTTCAATGCACGGATCACATCTGGCGAAGGTCTGCCGCAGCGCACGGAATTCAAGATGGAAATGAATGCATCATCCTGCTGGCGGTACACTTCCTTCAGCTCTATGGTCACATAATCGACCTGACTCAAGGCGCGGCTGCCGAAAAAGTACGGGTTTGAATAATATGGGGCTAGGAGCTGGATCTCCTCATCGGTTATTACCGGAGTCAGCTGCTGAAGATCGCCGATCATCAGAAGCTGTACGCCGCCGAAGGGCTTGAAACGGTTGCGGAAACGTCTGAGCACGGAATCCACCGCATCAAGGAGGTCACTGCGCACCATACTTATCTCATCAATGATGAGCAGGTCCATGGTCTTTATTATGCTTCTCTTTTCCTTGCTGAATGCAAATTTGGACTCGATCTTAGCTCCGGGGATGAAAGGATGCAGCGGAAGCTGGAAGAATGAATGGATCGTGACGCCTCCTGCATTTATGGCGGCGATGCCCGTCGGAGCGACAACGACTACCCTTTTCCTCGACTCCTCTACAACCTTCCGCAGGAATGTGGTCTTTCCCGTTCCGGCCTTTCCGGTCAGAAAGACGCTCTTTCCTGTCTTCTCCACAAATTCCCATGCCGTATTCAGTGCGTTATTTCCCTCCATCTCGCTATCCTCCTATATTTTCAGCAAATATAGGCAAAAATATCAATTGTAATACAATGGAAATCAGATCATTTCATCACGCTCATGCATATCCTTGATGCGGAGCTGGGTGTTGGCAGTTCCCCTGTAATAGTTCTCTACGATGGAGTAGCACACATCGATGGAATTGCCGGTCTTGATGTGATCGAAGAAATCAGCCATATTGAATGCGATGGCCGAAATATGATGGTAAGGATGTGACTCCTGGATAAGCTCGAGCTTGAGATGGCCTCCCTCTGCGCCTACCTTTCTTCCCATTCCGTTGTCATAAACATTCTCTGTCAGGAACACCGGAGCCGAATTGCCCGGGCCGAAAGGCTGGAACTGCTTGAGGATACGGAGGAATTTAGGAGTGATCTGCGAGAAATTGAGCCTTGCATCCACATCCACCACAGGAGTCTGCATCTCAGGAATGATCGTACCGGAGATGGACTTTTCTATCCTTTCGCAGAACGCAGGGAGATTCTCTTCCTTGAGGGTGAGTCCTGCAGCATAAAGATGACCTCCGAAGTTCTCCAGAAGGTCTGAACAGCTCTCGATTGCATCATAAAGGTCGAAGCCATGCACACTTCGCGCTGAGCCTGTCACAAGGCCGCCCTGCGACTGGGTGAACACGATTGTAGGCTTATAGAATGCCTCCACAAGACGCGAGGCCACGATGCCCACGACTCCCTTGTGCCACTGAGGATTATATACGATTGTCGCATTTCCGCTGGAGAGACAGTTACCGGTATGGACCATTTCAAGAGCCTCCTGCGTGATGCGGCGGTCGATGTTCTTTCTTTCGTTGTTATGCTCGTTGATCTCCGTACCGATACGGATCGCCTCCTCTACATTCGAGGCGGTAAGAAGCTCTACGGCAATACGTCCGGACTCCATTCTGCCGGCCGCATTGATACGCGGTCCGATCTTGAAGACGATGTCATCGATCGAGATGTGGGTCGGTTCAAGGCCTGAAAGCTGGATCATCGCGAGAAGTCCCTCACGAGGATTTCCGTTCAGCTGCTTCAGTCCGAAATGGGCAAGAATACGGTTTTCATCTGTAACTGACACCAGGTCAGAAGCGATGCTGACAACCAGAAGGTCGAGAAGCGGTATAAGGGTCTCGAACGGGATGTCATATCTCTGTGAATACGCCTGAACGAGCTTGAAGCCCACTCCACAGCCTGAAAGGTCGTCGAACGGATAGAAGCAGTCCTCCCTTTTAGGATCAAGCACCGCCACCGCCTTCGGAAGTTCGTTTTCAGGAAGGTGATGGTCGCATATGATCATGTCGATGCCTTTCTCACGGGCATATTCGACCTTCTCGTTAGCCTTGATGCCACAGTCGAGAGTGATTATGAGGCCGAAGCCGTTCTCCGCAGCCCAGTCGATGCCCTTGTACGACACGCCATATCCCTCGTCATATCGCTCAGGGATATAGAAATCGATTGCCGGAGTAAGGCGTCGGAGGAATGAATAGACAAGAGAGACCGCAGTGGTTCCGTCAACATCGTAGTCACCATAGACAAGGATCTTCTCCCTGCTGGCCACAGCCTGATGGACACGCTCGACAGCCTTGTCCATATCGGTCATGAGGAAAGGATCGTGGAGATCGTCCAGACTCGGACGGAAGAACGAACGTGCCTGATGGAACGTACGGACTCCCCTCTGGACCAGGAGCTCCGCCAGAACAGGGTCGACTCCAAGTTCAGAAGAAAGCTGCCTGACTGTCTCAGGTTCAGCGTTTTCCTTCAATATCCACTTCTTTTCCACTACCATAGCATACAAAGATATGGATTTTGTTTCAAATTCAGAATTATTTATGCTATTTTTGTGCTTTAATTTGCCTATTTGTGGCTTAAACTGAAACAGATAAACAAAATATAAAGATTTAACGACTATGAGCATTATGGACCTCAACGAGCAGGAGCTGTTCAGAAGAGAATCGCTCGCAAAGCTCAGAGAACTCGGAATCGAGCCTTATCCGGCACCACTCTACCCAATCAACACTTCTGCTGCGCAGGTGAAGGCTGAGTACGACGAGGAGAAAGGCAATTTCCAGGACGTGGTCATCGCAGGCCGTATCATGTCAAGGCGCATCATGGGCGCGGCATCATTCGGCGAGCTGCAGGATGAGACCGGCCGTATCCAGATCTATGTAAACCGTGACGAGATCTGCCCTGGCGAAGACAAGACAATGTACAACACAGTATGGAAGAAGCTCCTCGACATAGGTGACATCGTAGGAATCAAGGGATTCGCATTCATCACCAAGACAGGACAGCTTTCTATCCACGCAAAGGAACTGACTCTCCTCAGCAAGTCTCTCCGTGTCCTTCCGATCGTGAAGGAGAAGGACGGCGAGGTGTTCGATGCATTCTCGGATCCTGAGCTCAAGTACAGACAGAGATATGTGGACCTTATCGTAAACCCACAGGTACGCGATACATTCATCAAGAGAAGCCAGATCGTGGCTACAATGCGTGAGTATTTCAACGAGGCAGGATGCCTTGAGGTGGAGACACCTATCCTCCAGAGCATCCCTGGCGGCGCGACAGCACGTCCGTTCATTACTCACCACAACGCTCTCGACATTCCTCTCTACCTCCGTATCGCAAACGAGCTCTACCTCAAGAGACTCATCGTCGGCGGATACCACGGAGTATATGAGTTCGCAAAGGACTTCCGCAACGAGGGTATGGACAAGACCCACAACCCTGAGTTCACCTGCATGGAGATCTATGTGGCTTACAAGGACTATATCTGGATGATGGAGTTCGTAGAGAAGCTCCTCGAGAAGATCGCTCTCAAGCTCCACGGCAAGACAGAGGTGACAATCGGAGAGAACCAGGTTGACTTCAAGCCGCCTTTCCGCCGCCTCCCTATCCTCGAGGCCATCAAGGAATATGCAGGAGTTGACGTGGCAGGCATGTCAGAGGACGAGCTTCGCGAGACCTGCAAGAAGCTCCATGTGGAGACCGACCCTTCATTCGGAAAGGGCAAGCTCATCGACGCAATCTTCGGAGAGTACTGCGAGAAGCACCTCGTGCAGCCTACATTCATTACTGATTATCCTGTGGAGATGTCGCCGCTCACAAAGCGTCACCGCACAAATCCTGAGCTCACAGAGCGCTTCGAGCTCTTCGTATGCGGCAAGGAGCTTGCGAACGCATACAGCGAGCTGAACGACCCTATCGACCAGTACGAGCGTTTCCAGGATCAGCTCAAGCTGAAGGACAAGGGAGACGACGAGGCTATGTTCATCGACATGGACTTCGTACGCGCACTCGAGTACGGTATGCCTCCTACATCAGGACTCGGTATGGGAATCGACCGTCTGACAATGTTCATGACCAACTCCCCTACCATCCAGGATGTGCTCTTCTTCCCGCAGATGAGACCGAAGAGTCTGTAAGAGATTTTCTCATACAAAATACCAAGGCTGTACAGCCGGTGGTCCTTCCCACTGACGTGGGCCCCTTCCCTTTTCGGGAGCCAATGCCACCTTACTGTACAGCCTTGGTATTTTTATGTCAAGACCTCAATACGAAAATCTGTAACACACAATTTACTAGAATAATATTTGCATTATAGTTACATTGTACATATATTTGCAATACAAAGTAAGAGGATTATGGCACAGACAACAATGACATTCAGAGTCGATGACTCTTTAAAGAAGGACTTCGACAAGCTTTGCGATGAGTTCGGCCTCAGCAACACAGCTGCCCTCACTATCTTTATGAAGACGATGGTGAGAGAGCGGAGGATTCCGTTTGAGATCAAGTCTTTGTCCGAAGACGAGAGAAGAAAGAGAGCAATGGAGGCATTCGAAAGAATGAGAGAAGATGCTGCCAGAAGCGGATTACAAGGCATGTCACTGGGTGAAATCAACTCAATAATCCGTGAAGTACGAAATGGACGCTAAGATTTATGCTGTCATAGACACCAACGTTCTGGTTTCAGCCCTATTCTCAATCTCTGGTAATTCAAATCCGTCAATCATCATCAGAAAAATAATTGACGGAGCCATTACTCCGCTATATAACGAAGACATACTGAACGAATACGAAGAGGTTTTGAAGAGGGACAAGTTTCCATTCAGGAAAACCGATATCGACTGGATTATAAGTATTTTCTTGGATTATGGGATCTCATTAGGCCGTACAGCCATCTCCGATGAGATCTTCATAGACAAGGATGACATTGTATTTTATGAAGTCGCATTAAGCAAGGAGGATTCATTCCTGGTAACAGGCAACATCAGGCATTTCCCGAAGAAACCCTTCATCGTCACCCCTGCGGAAATGCTGACCATCATTGATGAGATGAAAGCTGGCCCTGGCAGAATTTTAAACGAGCCTGTCGCTCAGTATGGATATTAAATAATCGTAAAATGGCAATAATCAAGGAACTCAAGGGCGACAAGCCCGTCATAGGAGAACGTGCGTTTCTGGCGGAGACGGCGACAATCATAGGGACAGTGGGAATCGGAGACGACTGCAGCATATGGTACGGGGCGGTCTTGCGTGGAGATGTCGGGGCTATCCGCATCGGCGACCGCGTGAATATTCAGGATAATGCGGTCCTGCACGCCACATACAAGCAGTCGGAGTGCATCATCGGGAATGACGTATCCATCGGCCACGGGGCCAACGTGCACGGCTGCATCATAGGCAATGACGTGATCGTGGGAATGGGGGCCATAGTCATGGACAACACCATCGTTCCGGACGGTACGATCATCGCTGCCGGAGCAGTGGTCCCTGCAAATCAGAAGCTGGAGCCGGGAATATGGGCCGGGATCCCTGCCAGAAAGATCAAGGACGGCTCGGAGGCCATTCAGGCCAAGGCCCACGCCAATGCAGAACATTATCTCCATTACAAAAAATGGTATGAATAAGGCATCAGGACCATTTTATTATGAATATAATAATTATATTTGCGATAAAAATGATGCTATGATCCTTCGAGACGAGATATTCAACCCTTTCTTCATAGGAAGGTACGTTGACAAACATTATTTCTGCGACCGCGAAAAGGACACAGAGACGCTTATAAAGCACATCGTAAACGGCAGGAATGTCGCTTTGATCTCGCCACGCCGTCTGGGTAAAAGCGGCCTTATCCATCATACATTCGCGCAGGAAACCATCAAGGAAAAATATACGCCCATATATGTGGACATATACTCGACCAAAGATCTGCACGAATTCGTAAAGGCGCTGTCAGAGGCCATTGTAAAGGCTGTCAGGCCACAGAAGAAATGGCACGAGAAGTTCTTTTCATTCATCAGGTCCCTTACGGTAGGATTCACCATCGATGCCGTTACCGGAGAGCCATCCTTCAACATCGGCGTAGGAGACATCGAGCATCCCGACAAGACGATCAGGGAATTGTTCGAGTACATGGAAGCTTCCGAAAAGCCATGCGTCCTGGCGATTGACGAATTCCAGCAGATAAGGGAATATCCCCAGAGCACTACCGAGGCTTTCATACGTTCCCTTGTCCAGGAATGTTCAAGGACTTCATTCATTTTCTGCGGAAGCAAGAGACATATAATGACAGATATCTTCTACTCCCCTGCCAAACCTTTTTTCCAGAGCGTGATAAGCCAGAGTCTGAAGCCGATTCCGATGGACATTTACACTGAATTTGCCGGACGGATGTTTGCTGAAAAAGGTAAATTCCTGGACAAGACTGTTGCAGAACTGATATACAGAATGTTTGACGGATGTACGTGGTATATGCAGATGATGATGAATGAACTGTTCGCACTCACACGCGAGGGTATGATCTGCACGCCGGAGTACATCGATTTTGCTTGGGAAAACATCATTATGGCACAGGAGGACAGGTTCCAGGCAATCCTGTTCGGTCTGGCTCCGAAACAGAAACAGCTGCTATATGCTATCGCCAAAGACAAGAACGTGGAAGGAATCACCTCATCAGAATTTGTTAAGAGGCATCGACTGGTTTCTGCGAGCTCGGTACAGGCTGCGTTGAAGCCATTGATGAAGAATGATATCGTTACCTGCGAGGAAGGAGTATATAGAATCTATGACTATTTCTTTGCGGATTATCTTGCAAAATTATGCTAAATTTGCCCTTGGGATGAAGAATAACATGAGAATAGAAAGCATAACATCGGCGCAGAATCCGAAGATCAAGGATCTGCTGGCGCTTCAGGAGAAGTCGAAGGAGAGAAGGAAGAAGGGATTGTTCGTGGTCGAGGGAAGACGCGAGCTGCTTCATTGCATCGAGGCGGGATATGAGCCTCATACTGCCTTCATATGCCCTGAAATACTGCAGAAGGCCGATTTAGAGGAAATCGCTTCAAAATGCAGATGCCCGTTCATCGAGATTCCGCAGCATCTTTACGACAAGGTTGCATACCGCGGAGGGACTGAAGGAGTGATCGCCGAGCTGCATTGCAAGAACATGAATCTCGAAAGCCTGAAGCTGAAGGAGAATCCTCTGATCGTGGTCCTGGAATCTGTCGAAAAGCCGGGAAATCTGGGAGCGGTCCTCCGTAGCGCAGACGCATCAGGAGTCGATGCTGTCATCGTATGTGATCCTCTGACCGATATGTATAATCCTAATCTCATCCGCTCAAGCATCGGAGCGATATTCACTGTTCCGGTCGCTACCGCTTCCTCGGAAGACACGATCAAATGGCTCAAGGACAATGGAATAAAGATCTATACCGCACAGCTTCAGGACTCGGAATGGTATTATGATACCGACATGAAAGGCAGCACAGCCATAGTCATGGGTACAGAGGCCACAGGATTGACTGACGCCTGGAGAAAGGCGGCCGATGCACATATAAAGATCCCTATGCTCGGCAGACTGGACTCCCTCAATGTATCCGTCTCTGCCGCAATCCTGATGTTCGAGGCTGTCAGACAGCGCAACAGTTAAACAGATTCTTCACTTCGTTCAGAATGACAATAAAAAAGTTCGGTCTCATAGGTCACCCGATCGCACATTCGCTGTCCCCTGCCCTTTTCAAGGCGGGGTATGACGGAAGATATCCGTATGAGTTGATCGAGACTGCCGATTTCGAGGAGGCATATGAGCGTTTTCTTGAGGGATATGACGGGATCAATGTGACAGCTCCGTTCAAGGAACTTGCTTTCGCGAAGGCTGACATACTGTCCCCTGAGTGCAAGACCATCGGGGCAACGAATCTACTTGTAAAGACCCCCGAGGGCATAAAGGCCTACAATTCAGACTACCTTGGTGTCAGAATGTGGCTGACGGAGGTTGCAGAGGGTTTGAAAAGCGTGCTACCCCCCTGGCCGCAGGGGGAGGGGCCCACTCCATCGGAGTGGGAGGGGTTCTTTTCAAACCCTCCGCAACCTCCGCAGAAATTCAAAACACTGATTGTCGGCCTTGGAGGGGCAGGAAAGGCGGCGGCAGCGGCAGCGGAATCTCTCGGCATGGAGGTCATCCGTATGAACAGGACGATCAAGGATGACATGACCCATTCACTTGACGATTTCAGGGAATGCTTCAGAGAGGCTGACATCATCATCTACAACATTCCGGCAGCAATTTCGGAGCTGGAAGAGCTGACAGACAGCGACTTCGCCCTAGGAAAGCCGAAACACATCATGGAGGCGAACTACAGGAATCCTTCATTCGACGAGGCGCTGATCAGGAAGATGAAAGCTGCCAATCCATTGGCGGAATATTCCGGAGGCAGAACATGGCTCCTGTATCAGGCTGTGACCGGATATGAGATTTTTACCGGAGAAAAACCGGATTTGCAGAGGATGTCCGATGTTTTATAAGAAAATATGACTATCTTGCAAAGTTTTTGGGCCGTGCCCTGTTAAAGACACTACTAATACAACAACATATGTCACTAAACAAAGTAATGCTGATCGGTAACGTTGGTAGAGACCCTGAAGTACGTTACCTTGATGGACAATCCGGAAATGCAAAAGTGGCGACATTCACGCTGGCCACAACCGAGAGGTACAGGGACCGTAACGGTGAAACACGCGAGAATACAGAATGGCACAACATCGTGGCCTGGAGAAACACGGCAGATGTTGTCGAAAGATTCGTAAGGAAGGGCACACAGCTCTATATCGAGGGACGTATCCGCACAAGGTCATGGGACGACCAGACCGGCAACAAGAGGTACACGACCGAAATCATCGCAGACACTCTCCAGCTCCTCGGTAAGAAGTCTGACAATCCTGGAGCCCAGCAGGGAGGATACCAGCAGCCACAGGGCTATCAGCAGCCTGGCTACGCTGCTCCGGCACAGCCTTCAGCTCCGTCATACAGTCAGCCGCAGCAGCCGGCATATGCCCCTGCACCACAGCAGCAGCGCCCTGCAGCGCCACAGAACGTCGTCGATGACATGCCGGAGGATGACCTTCCATTCTAATCACCAGAAATTAACAGAATAATCATATACCGAAAATGAAACTTGATGTAGTACTCGGCCTCCAGTGGGGCGACGAGGGAAAAGGTAAGATCGTTGACGTGCTTGCCGGAAACTATCCGGTAGTGGCACGTTTCCAGGGTGGTCCTAACGCAGGTCACTCACTCCATTTCGATGGCAAAAGCTTCGTACTCAGATCAGTTCCGTCAGGAATCTTCAGAGATGACGCAAAGAACATCGTAGGAAACGGCGTGGTTCTCGACCCTATCACATTCAAGGGAGAATGCGACAACATCGCCGAAAAGACAGGCATTCCTGTGACTGAACGTATCGTGATCGCAAAGAAGGCACATCTCATCCTTCCTACTCACAGACTTCTCGATGCTGCAAATGAAGCAGCAATGGGAAAGAGCAAGATCGGATCGACTCTCAAGGGTATCGGCCCGACTTACACAGACAAGATCAGCCGTCACGGCCTCCGCGTAGGCGACATCCTCGCACCTGACTTCGCTGACAGATATGCGAAGCTTCAGAACAGGCACATCACCCTTCTCAAGCAGATGGGCTACGAGTGCGATCCTCATGCAGAGGACGCTGCGTTCATGGAAGCTGTGGACTTCCTCAAGAAGTTCGAGCTTGTTGACTGCGAATACTATATCAACGAGCTTCTCAAGACCAAGGAGATTCTTGCAGAGGGCGCACAGGGCTCAATGCTCGACATCGACTATGGTTCATATCCGTTCGTGACATCATCGACGACTTCATGTTCGGGCGCATGCGTAGGTCTCGGAGTAAGCCCGCAGAAGATCGGACATGTATACGGAATCTTCAAGGCATACTGCACACGCGTAGGAAGCGGTCCGTTCCCTACCGAGCTCTTCGATGAGACCGGCGAGAAGATCCGTGCGATCGGACATGAGTTCGGAGCGGTTACGGGACGTCCACGCCGTTGCGGATGGCTCGACCTCGTAGCTCTCAAATATGCTGTGATGATCAGCGGTGTGACCGATCTCATCATGATGAAGTCCGACTGCCTCGACACATTCGAGACCATCAAGGTCTGCACATCATACATCGTTGACGGAAAGCCTTCAAACCAGTGGCCTTTCGACACTTACGCAGACATCCAGCCTGTATATACAGAGTTCAAGGGATGGAATACCGACCTCACTCATTGCCGTACGGAGGAAGAGCTTCCACAGGAGTTCCGCGACTATATCGCATTCATGGAGAATTTCCTCGAGGTTCCTATCAAGATCATTTCTGTAGGTCCTGACCGTGAGGCGACTATCATGAGATAAGGTTACCTGACACAAAAATAAACCCGACCGATATTCCGGTGACCCCCGCCTGCCTGCGGCAGGCACCCCCTAGCCGGGGGTGGCATGTCACCTACATATTCGGTCGGGTTTATTTTATATCAGGTACAGTCTGCTCGCGAGTCTATTTGAAAAGGAGCTGGGCGAAGTGGTAGAGGCTGCGGCGCCAGGTCTGCCATTCGTGAGCTGTCTCCGGAGAGACGTAGTAGTGGGCGTTCATGCCTGAAGCCTTGAGCTCTTCGGTAACGACCTTCGGATCGTGGCCATAACGAGGAGTCTCGACCTCACGGCTGCCGAAGCTTATGAAAACAAGCTTGTAAGCATCCCTGAAGCCTTCTGCCTGGTCTGCCTCTTCGGCTGAAATCACTCCGCCGCTGAAGATTCCGAGAGCAGAGAAGACATCCGGATTCTTCATTGTGATGGCCTTTGTCTGCATACCTCCCATAGAAAGACCGGCCATTGCGCGGTACTTGCTGTCAGCTTTTGTACGGTATCTCGAATCGACCATAGGGATGATGTCGTTGATAAGGGTATTCATGAAGCCGTCAGCCCAGTTGGAAGGAAGGCCCATACCTGGAGCACGACGTGGTCTTGCCCATGTGCCGTTATCCATGACAATGATGAACTCTTCAGCCTTGCCCTCTGCGATGAGGTTGTCCATGATAAGGCCAGTCTTGCCCTGCTCCGGCCATCCGTATTCGTTCTCGCCGCCACCGTGCTGGAGATAGAGTACAGGATACCTCTTCTTCTTGTTCTGGTCGTATCCCGGAGGAGTGTAGATGAAGCAGTGACGCATAGCCTTGTTGGTCTCCGACCAGTAATGAACCTCACGGATGTCGCCATGAGGAACATTCTTCAAGGCATAGAAATCCTGGTCATGGGCAGGGATCTCGATTCCGCTGCCCCAACGGCCTGCACCATAATAATAAAGGCTGCCCGGATCAGGAACCGATGCTCCGTCCACCTCGAACTGATAATAATGGAATCCCTCGTCCTGAGGAGCCGAGTCGCCTGTCCACACTCCGTTCTCATCCCTCTTCATAGGGTATTTAACGCCTCCGATGTCAAGTTTCACGGTCACCGCATCTGGAGCCTTGAGCTGTGCGCGGACGATACGCTCCGAATTGACCATAGGATACTGCTTTCCCGGCTGGTTTGCTGCAGATGGAGCGAAATCCTCCTTTACAGCCTTTGAGACACGTGCCCGCTCGACGAATGAAACCATAGTCTCCAATGTCTCGGGAGCATACATTCCCATGCCATGGCCTGCACCATCCACAAGATGAAGCTCGGTCTGTACGCCTGCCTTTGCAAGAAGTTCATGGAAATGCTCGCCCTGACATACAGGAACCACATTGTCGGCGGTTCCGTGGAAGACTACGATCGGAGGATCGGAAGGATCGATGTATGTCGTAGCGTTGAGAGCCTTGAAAGCCTCTTCATTGCCCTTGAAAGCGAAGCCCATCACAGCCTCTTCAGGTCCATGATTCCAGTCATCGACCTCACGGCCGCAGCTCATGAAATTGAGGTCGGTAGGGCCTGACCAGCAGCATGCCGCATCAACGAGGCTGCTGTAATCCGTATAGGCGCCAAGAGAACCCTCAAGCTCCGCCACGCCGCAGCTTGTCGCCGCAAGCGATGCAAGGTGAGCTCCAGAAGAGAAGCCTGAAGTCACGATGAAATCTGTGTCGAACATGTATTTTTCGGCATTTCCACGTACGAAACGGATCACCGCCTTGATATCATGGATCTGTGCAGGGAACTTGGCGTCCATAGACGAACGATGGTTCGGAGTCACGACGGCATATCCTGCATCGAGAAGCGCATTCACGATAGTGCCGAGATCCGCCATGTTCTTGGAGCTGTTCGAGAACCACGCACTTCCATAAATATGGACAGCGACAGGGTAAGCCTCTTTCTCCACCTTCGGTATATATATGTCAAGCTTGTGATAAACCTGATCGTCACCGACATAATCGATATCCGCGAACTTCTCGGAGCAATGCACATCTATCTTCGGCATCTGCCAGCCTCCGAAACCTCCGGCAGGCTGCGCCTGAAGCGCAAGAGAGCACATCAGGAATGATAGGAAAGAAAAGATTCTCTTCATGGTAATATTTCTTTAGTTGTTCTTGAAAACCAGCTGTGCAAACTCATGGATGGACTTCCTCCATGGCTGCCACTCATGTCCACCCGGGAAGGCAGAGAAATGGATCTCAGCGCCCTTTTCCCTCATGGTCTCTACAGCAGCCTGGGTATGAGTGATACGAGGGTCTGTCTCGCCGCATGAGATATAGAAAAGATCCAGATTGTCATTGAATGCAGCAGGATCGGCAAGGAGTTCAGGAAGTTCCGTTTCAAGATCGAAAGGGGCGTAACGTACTCCTCCGAACATTCCTGAAGAGAAGATTCCGATGTTAGCGAACACTTCAGGGTGCTTAAGTCCGATTGACCATGACTGGCCGCCACCCATCGAAAGGCCTGCCATCGCACGGTGTCTGCTGTCAGCAATGGTCCTGAACTTTGAGTCGATCATAGGGATGGTCTCCTCAAGAAGGATCTTTCCGAAATCGCCGCCGGACTGGCCGAATTCCATCACGATAAGCATCGGTTCAGCCAGACCCTGAGCTATAAGCCTGTCCATTATGACATCTGTCTTGCCCTGCCTTATCCAGCCTGTCTCATCCTCGCCGCCGCCATGCTGCAGATAGAGCACAGGATAACGTTTCAGAGGGTTCTGTCCGTATTCTGCAGGAACATACACATAGCACACACGCGCACCGTCTTCCACTCTCGACCAGTAACGCTCCCTGCGGACTTCTCCGCGAGGCACATTCCCGTCAGGAAGGTAGAAGTCACATCCGGCTTCAGGGATATCTATACCGCTGGCCATTGTCGCGCAGCCATAGAAATGCTGGCTGCAAGGATCGGCGACGCGTTTTCCGTCAATGATCAGGAAATAATAATGGAAGCCCGGTTCCTGCGGGTCGACAGTCACTGTCCATAAGCCGTCCTCATCCTTTGACATGGAATAGATCTCGCCGCATATATCTACAGCTACCTTATCAGCATCCGGAAGCTCAACCTTGAACTCGACGCTGAGATCAGGATTGACCTTCGGCCATTCACATCCCGGAGCATTTGTAGAAGCGCTCTGGGGACCTGCCGTCTCTGAAGCAGGATTGCCGGTACAGGCTGTAATTACAGCCAGTACCAGCAATGCATGGAATATACGTTTCATAACTGTTACTTCGCGATGAAGTTCCACTTGCAGTTGTCGCTGTTGAAATCCCACTTCGCGAGAGAAGGAGTGCTGTCAGCAACAGAAGTGAGGACATAACCAGGAGTCGACTTAGGCATGATACGGTATGTTCCGTCGACAGCCTGCTCGATTCTCCAGAGCTGGGCATCCGAGCCATCATATGCCGGAGCTACTGTCACGTCAAGATCCTCAGTCGCAGCAAGAGTCTTGTCTGTACCCTCGATCTGGATCTTGTAGTACTGACCTCCTACGTATCCGCCAGCCTCAGGAACCACTGTAAGGGTCCATCTCTGGTGAGGACGGTTCATCCAGTCACCAATGCGTGCAGGGATCTCACCCTCCGGCCATGTGCCGATGACATCCTCAAGCTTCTGGTTAGGATGCACTACGATAGGCTCATTTGGATCCATTCTCCATCCTCCACGTCTTTCGATGTTCTGTCTTACGAAGTCGACTGCAAGCTCGAGAGCATAGCCCCTGCGGACTGATGAGATCTCATAAGTGCCGGCCTTGAAAGCCTCGCCACCTACAGGCCATCCGTTTACCCAAAGGATAGGACGGATCGCGAGAACGCTGCGTGCGCTGCGGTCGAGGTCAGCCTCCCAGTGGAATGACATCTTCTCGATACCCTCGTCCTCGATGTAACGGCCGAAGTGACCTGCACCGAACTGACGGTCGTCACCGTCGATGACCATCTTTCCGCCACCGGCGATCATGTCACGGCCCATATTGTCAACGAACGGACCTGTCACATTCCTTGAACGGCCTACAACGATGTTATAAGTAGAGTTGACGCCGTCGCAGCATGTTCCGTGAGTTCCGAGGAGATAGTACCATCCGTCACGATAGATCATGGTTGTAGCCTCGCAGTCGATAGCGATATTCGGATCAACCGTACCCTCTACCTTTGCACCTGTCCTAGGATCGAGCTCAACCATACGGATGAAGCCGAAATATGTACCGTAAGTGCAATAGAGACGGCCTGTAGTCGGGTCCATGAAAAGACCTGCGTCGATTGCGTCGCAATCCTCATCCATTTCTGAGTGAGCCACTTCGATAGCCTCTGTGTACTTGAAGTCAGGGGAATTCGGATCAAGAGTCTTGTTCCACATTGTGAGGACGCGGCCAGCGTGTCCACCACCGAGTCCGCCACCTGTAGCACTGTAAGCGACGAGATAACGGTCACCTATCTTGATTGCATCCGGAGCAGCTCCGCCGCCTGGGCGCACAGCGCCTGGGTTCCAGTTCCAGCCGTCCTCTGAAATGAGGCCGCCGCCACCGGTTCCGAATGTATAATACTTGCCGTCGCATTCCATAATAGTAGAAGGGTCATGGATCCACGGCTTTCCTTCCTGCGCCATTGCAGAAAAAGAAACAAGGGCAGAAGCTGCCAGAGTGATAAGTTTTATTGCTCTTTTCATGACTCAACTATTTAACGATATTATAATTATGTACAGGGTTGCCGTTCTCGTCGATGAAACGGACACAGAAATCGCTCATGCCAGGGCCGTTGATTACAGCACCTGTGATGACATGGCGGCCTTTCTTGAGAGTAAGTCTCTTTGAAGCACCGTCATCCATGACCATACGTCTGTCGCCGGAAAGGATGAGGGCCTCTTCGCCGTCGATCCACCACATTGATGCAGAGTTCGATCCTACCGCAAGGCGTACGTTCTCGATATCTTCAGGGACATCGATTACTGTCACAGCGCGGAAGATTGCGCCGTAACGGCCGGTCTCTGTACCTACTGCATAACGGTAAAGCTTCACATTGAAGAGCTTGCTGTCGAGGGCATGCCATGTGAGCTTGACCTTCTTCATCTCTGTCTCAGGCTCAACTCCCCACATAGGACGGCCTGCAGTCATGTCTACCGGTTTCTGATATTCCACCTGCATGGTTACCTTGTCGCCGTCTGCAGGGACCTTGAAGTCACCCTTGTTCCATCCGTTGTCAAGGTTCTCCCTGATATAGCTGTCTACAAATACGGTATTGGTACGGTTAGGCTTGCTGATTGGTTCGAGAAGCACCCAGCGGCGGATGAATCCGAGTTCATCTGGCTGTACGGCAGCCTCTGCAGGAGTGCTGAAATACGGAGCGAGAGCCGGATACTTCTCAATGAGATCCGTTTTCTTCTTCTTCGCATCAGCGGTGAAGGATGCAGCGGCAGCAAGAGCCGCTACAAGAACCAGTGTACGAAATAAGTGTTTCATTTGTTATTAGTTTATTTGGTTTGTCTTAATTATTCCGGGAAAATGATTCTGTAGTTTCCGCTCATATGCATGAACGCGAAAAGACGCAGAAGTCCGTCATAATATGCATCGAAATATCCGTCAGGATGAGGGACATTCTCCGAATTCCACAAAGCGCCGATGAACTCGCGGCTGATCTCGTGGCTGCACATCACCGAAGCGGCTGCAAGCGTCGACACCAGGCCTACAGAATGCCTGAGGGCCCTTTCAGAGCGACCTGCCGGAAGAATCTCCATTCCTTCAGGCAATGTACCGTCCACGCGGTACTGGTCCACGAATGTGTCGATTCCCTGGCTGTAGAAGAAACGCTGGATCTTTTCTCCATATTCCCTCTGCCACTCCTTGTCTGCACATGACCACTCATAATCGAGGGCGATATTCATAGGCACACGCCATGAGTCATAGCGGAAATTGGCAGAACCGTTCCTGCGTCCGCCGAAAGAGAAGACCTTGCCGTCATAGCCACACATGTCAGGATTAAGTCCTGTAGTGTCATTGACAGCTGCATGAAGGAATTCACGTGATTTCTCTGCACATTCCATCCAGAAGTCGGCACGTCCGTCGTCAGCCCATCTTGCCCATACCTCATAGAAGGCAGGGATATGATATGAAGGGTCTGTGAACATGTAGCCGAATCTTTCAGGCGTAAAGGTAATCAATTTATGTTCAGTATTGATGAAATTGTAGACTCCGTCACTGCCGTCCTTTGCGAAAGCGCAATCAAGGATATGCTGTGCCTCGGCCTTGTAGTCGATGCCTGTATCATCTCCCCAGAGGTTCGATGCGAAAAGAAGGGCTGTCACATAGTAGAGTTCTCCGTCTGAAGCCGGTCCCTGCGCGTTCCTCTTTCCGTCAATACCGCAGCTCCATGCGAAATATCCTTCAAGAGGACCGTCCTGATGCTGCATATATTTTTTGCACCAGCGGAAAAGCTTGTCGAAGATATCCTTGCGGTCCATCTGCACGGCCACCATCATTCCATAGGACATACCCTCGGTACGGACATCATTATTCTTTATGTCAGATACATATGCAAGAGAATCCTCCACCTCGAAATATACCTTGTCGGGGCCAAAGAATACCTCTTCAAAGACCTCCTGAAGCTTGGCCTCCACGTCTTCCGGCGCATATCCGGCCTCGACGAAAAGGTTTCTGTACTCACGAGTCTCGAAAGCGCCTTCTTCCCATGGGACAAGAGGCTTGGGACCGCATGAAGAAAGCATCAGCAAAAAAGGAAGTATCAACAGATACAGTCTGTTCATAGTAAAGTCAGTTTTTAAAAAAGTGCATCCAAGCTCGCGCAAGGATGCACTCGTTCAATTTATTTCAACATAAAGTCGAAGAAGTCAATTACTCTGCCCATCCACCTACGTTCTTGAGCATAGGGTTAACAAGCATAAAGTCGTGTGGGAATGGGAAGTACTCATGCTTACCAACTACAAAGCCTGCGTTGAGAGCCTCTGTAGTAATAAAGAGCTTATGCTCCTTCTGATAACCAGGTTTACCCTCAATAAAGAACTCATCGAATACTGTAGGAACATTCTGATGAATACCTGACTTATTGAATACCTGATCGAGGTTGACATAACCCTTCTTGCTCCAACGAACGAGGTCATGGAAACGGCAGTTCTCAAACCACATCTCGTACTGCTTCTCTTCCATCACAGCATCAATTGTAAGACTTGTAGAGATCTTACCTGAACCTGAACGTTCCTGAACTTCATTGAGAGCCTTGAGACCTGCAGCCTCGTCTGCTCCGATACATGCCTCTGCATAAAGAAGGAGAGCCTCAGCATAACGGGCAACATTGAAGTTTGTCTGATTTGTATTCTGAGCTCCAAGACTTGGAACATGGTCGGAAGGATATTCCTTTCCACCTGTAAGGATTGCCGGAGGATTAGTGAATACCATGTGCTTCCACTCGAAGTATGGACCGTGGCTGAAGAGTCCGTCCTGAGCCTTGATACCACGTTCTGGGTCAAGTTTCTTCTCTTCAAGAGTTCCATTATTGACCTTAGAGTTAGCCCAATCCATCTCATAGAGCCACTCATCTGCAGTAAGGAAACAAGCAAGACGACGAGGTGAACGTCCGTCATGCGCAAGGAACTTTGCAGCAAAATCCTGCTGGATAGCACCACCATTCCAGCCGTCAACACCATTTGATGGCATTACACCAGTACCTGCAAGCTTACCTACTCCCCAGTTGAATACGTTAGCTACCATCCAGCGACTACGAATAATAGGTGCACCTGCGCCCCACCAGTTGCTGGTATAGTTAGGATCGTCGATGAAGTTAGGCTCGAAGATAGTCTCTGAATTACCGTCACCTGCAATATGGAAGTTAGTCCAATACTCCTCTGATGGGATAAGGGCATAGTCACCTGAATTGATGAGCGCACCAAGATACTTGCGAGCAATATCCATCTTATCCATGAATACAGCAGCCTTACCTGCTACGAACTGTGCAAAACCCACGGACATACGTGCTGTAGCATCCTTATCACCCGTACCGTTACGCTTTGGAAGCTTGCCTGAATCAAGGGCTTTCTGACACTCGTCAATCACAAACTGAAGAACCTGCTCCTGGCTTTCTGCATTTGTAGGAAGGTCATCTCCCTCCTGAAGACGGTCAACGATCGGTGGGCGATCCCATGAAAGTGCAAGCATCAAGTGTAGATAGGCACGCATTACGCGAGCCTCTGCCACTACCTGTTCTGTATAATCACTTGTCCACTTAGGCTCAGCACCCGCCTTATTTTCATTTGTAAAGTTAGAGATAACAAGGTTGGCATGATAAATAGCGAACATATAGTTCTGATATGCTACCTTCAGTGTACCATTAGCATTGTCATAAGTGAACTCGCAGAAGTAACGGAAAGGCTCATGGTCCTTAGGGTTACCGCCGGCTGCCATAATATCGTCAGCAGCGTAGTTGAGCATTACCTGCTCAGCGTTGTCGATACCCTCTGTTCCAGCTACATTCTGGATATAGTTAGCGTACATACTTGTGATTGCAGCCTCCGCATCAGCATCGCTCGCATAGTAGGTTTCATATGCAACCGCACCCTTCTGAGGGATTTCAAGCATGGACTCACACGACACAGCACCCAGAAGGGCAAATGCCATTAATGAATATATAATCTTTTTCATATACAATTTCGGTTATTAGAATGTGAGATTGACACCAAGAAGTATCTTCTGCATTGTAGGGTATGAACCCCAGTCAATACCAGCACCTGATGAACTGTTTGTTGAAGCTGTCTCTGGATCAAGACCTGGATATGCAGTAAATGTGAAGAAATCATCGAGTGATACGAAGAATCTCAAGTTGCTGATTGCTGCTTTCTTTGTAATCTTTGAAGGAAGAGTGTAGCCGAGTTGCATCTGCTTGATTCTGAAGAAATCACCCTTGAAGAGGTTAGCATTTGATGACCAGAACTTGTAATTACCCCATGTCTTGTCTGCTGTAGGGAATGTTCCGTTCTTTGCAGCCTCAAGATACCACCTGTATGTATTGTTATACTGCGTACGGTGAAGAACCGGTACGATATGGTTTCCGCCCTGACCTGCTCCGTAGAGAGTGAAGTCGAATCCCTTCCATGCGAGGTTCACGTTCAATCCGTAAGTATATGTAGGGATACCCTGACCGATATGGATTCTATCTGCGTTATCGATATTTCCATCCCCGTTGTAATCTGTAATCACTGGCTTACCATCCTTATCCACACCTTCATAGTTGAAACCGAGGAGATACCATACAGGATATCCTGGCTCAAAGGCAGTATAGATATCATAGTTTGTAGATGATGCATCCTCTCTCTCAATACGTGGAACTCCGTCAACCAGACTCAAGACTTCATTGTGGAGAGTTGAGAAATTTGCACCAACTGAATATGAGAAATCACCTATCTGATCCTTCCATGAAAGTTCGAACTCAAAACCGCTGTTGAGAACTGATCCACCATTGATAGTCTGGCTGCTGTGACCGAATTCGACAGGACGAGTTACTTCAATAAGAAGATCCTTGGTCTTCTTGTTGAAGTAGTCAGCAGTGAAGCTCAAACGGTTGTTGAGGAAGCGTGCGTCGAGACCGAGGTCAATCTGCTCTGAAGTCTCCCAAGTAAGATCTGGGTTAGGAAGACCTGATGGAGAAGAAGACATGATTGCACCCAGCTGATCAACATGATACTGATACCAGTTGTTACCAACAGCAATTGTTGAAGAATAAGGGTAGTTGTTAAGGACGTTGACATTACCATTACGTCCCCATGAAGCACGAAGTTTCAGGAAAGAAAGTTTGCTAGGGTCTATATTATCCTTTATGAAACTCTCATTGCTGATTGTCCAGCCGGCTGATACAGATGGGAAGTAACCCCAACGGTTCTTTGCAGAAAGTTTTGACGAGTCGAATGCATCGGCACGGAAGTTAGCCTGGATGCTGTAGCGGTTGTCATATGAATAGATGATACGGCCGAAGTAAGCAAGAGAAGCAGATTTACCTGGAGAGTTGGTTACATTATCAGCTGCATCACCCTTAAGGTATGAGAGATAACGGAAATTAGAGGCGTATTCCTGAAGAATATCAGCACCTGAAGCGTTACCGCTTACATTGTCGGAATTATTCTCAATATAGGACATACCGGCCATTGCTGTGATGTTATGCTTCTTCGCGATAGTCACATTGTAGTTTGCGAAGTTCTCCCACTGGTAATAATAACCTGTGTTGGCGCCTGCGCTGATTGAATAATTTGAAGAATTGGCACGACCATTAATATAATAAGGTGCCGAATAAGAATGGCTTGAACTCTGGCTGATTCTGTAACCAAGACGTGAAGTGAATGTGAAGCCCTTGAACGGATTGAGGTTCATGAACATTGTACCACGCATTGTGAAACCACCGTTGCTTGAGTCTGTCTGGTCACGCTTTGCGAAAGGAGAACCCTCACTTTCAGTATTATATTCTGAATTTGCAAAGAATCCATTATCATCACCGAAGAAACGATAAGGAATTGTAGCTGTTCCATCCTGTACCTTATCATACTCGCCCCTCATAACTGGAGCCATCTCATCCAGAGTTGTCCAATAAACTGGAGTAAGAGGGTCAAGAACGAGCATTGAGTCAAATGATGAACCGTAACCACGATGTGACACGCTCTTTGTCGACCACTTCTCGATAGACATATTGCTACCTACTGTCAGCCAGTCGAAGAGTTTGTAGTCAGCATTGATCTGAGCTGAAAGTCTGTTGTAAACGTCTCTGTCACCAGCTACCACACCGTTATTGTGAACATAGTTGAGTGAAGTGAAGAAGCTACCTCTGTTGTTTCCGCCAGAGAATGTAAGAGAGTGCTGCTGGCTCCAAGTAGGATCTGTATAAGCATCAATCCAGTCAGTATCAATTACACCACCGTCGTACATAGGGTGAGAGTAATCATAGTTGGCAAGTTTAGCATCAACATCCTCTTGACCGAAAGTCATGGTCATATACTCAAGAAACTCCTGACGGTTCATGACAGGTCTCTTATTGTACATCTGGAGAGTCGCCTTACCAGAATATGTCACAGAAGCTCTTCCCTTGTTTGCGCTACCCATCTTTGTAGTGATGAGGACGACACCGTTACCAGCCTGTGCACCATAGATGGCAGCAGAAGCACCATCCTTGAGAACCTCCATAGACTCGATCATAGATGGGTCGAGGTACTGGATGTTGTCAACCTGGAGACCGTCAACGATGAGGAGAGGTCCGATATTTCCTGAATTTGAAGAGTAACCACGTACACGGATCTCGGCACCTGCGCCAGGTCCACCTGAGTTGATGATATGTACGCCGGATACCTTACCCTGGAGAGCAGCAGCCGCGTCAGTGATTGACTGGTTCTTGAGGTCCTCGGCACCTACAGAAGCGACAGCACCTGTGAGGTCAGATTTCTTCTGGACGCCATAACCGATCACGACAGTCTCATCGATCATCTGAGTATCCTCAGCGAGCACGACATTGTAAACTGTCTCTGCTCCGACAGAGAGTGTCTGTGTTGTGTAACCGATGCATGAAACTGCAATTGTAGAGTTTGCAGGAACTGTAAGATTGTACTTACCGTCCTCATCAGTCATAACGCCTGTTGCGATGTTTCCGACTACATAAACAGCCGCTCCGATAACCGGAACACCTGCCTGGTCAGTAACAGTACCGCTGATAGGCTTTGTCTGAGCGTGGAGCTGTGCTCCTCCCAGAATAGTAGCGGCAGCGATCAATAAGAAAGCCGCCACTCTTGCGGTTAGTTTTCTTAACATAAGATTAAAGGTTGGTTAATTAGTTTTGTACAAATTTAACTCACATGCGTGTAAAAGGATTTCAAAAGGGGTTCAAATTCAAGCAGGATTTATCCAAAACGTATCGCATACGCGCGCGGGACACGAATGGTTTAAAATTGATATAGATTGGTCTATTTTTAAAAATCATTATATATACCTTTGAATCAAATTTTAAAAAACATCCATGAGACGCATTCTAGCCACTGTTTTTTCGCTGTTTCTGCTCGCTGTAACTGAAACTGAAGCCGAAAGATACTATTATTTCGACCATCTTGACATGACCGACGGTCTTTTCAGCAACACGATATACTGTTCGCATCAGGACAGTAACGGATTCGTATGGATCGGCACCAGAGACGGGCTCTGCAGATATGACGGAAACTCATTCACACGTCTGTCCGAGCTGGTCAGCGGATATGAAAGCAGCGGAAGCGTATTTGCCATTACTGAAGATAACGGAGGACGCATATGGTTCAGCACATCGTCCGACATATTATATTACGATCCAGATACCAACAGACTCTCAAACATCGGCAAACCGGGAGAAAGGCCGTGCTTCAACATGGAATCCGACATGAACGGCAACGTCTGGATCGCCTCCGACCATCTGATCAGACATAACACTATTGACGGCGGCATACATACATACACATTCGACACCCCCGTCACAAGCATAGCTATGGACAGCTACGGAGCGATATGGATCACGCTTGAAGACGGAAAGCTGCTTTCTTACGACAAGCTCAGCGATTCATTCACGACGGTATCCTGGGGTTACAGGTTGGAAAAGATAGCAAATGCCGAAGACGGCATGATGCTGGCGCTTACAGATGACCGTCAGGTCCTCTATTTCGACTGCGCGACCCTCAACAGCAAGGTCGTATTCCGATCCGAGGCAGAAGTCAGATGTCTCCTTGAAAGGACAAAGGGAGAATGCTGGATCGGAACAGCCAAAGGTCTTTTCATAAGACGATACAACGAGGAGTACATCGGAGAGGCATTCCACGATGACGCGACTCCTGAATCCATCTCTGCAGACTTCATAACATGCCTGGACAAAGACAACGAAGGCAACATCTGGGCGGGAACATATTACACGGGAATGAACCTCTGGCAGAACAAGGGAAACGAGCTTGCCCGTTACTTCACGAATCCTTCAGACAACGCCCTCAAGGGAAAGATCGTTCGTAGCATCGTACAGGACAGCAAGGGATGCATATGGCTCTGCACCGAGGACGGCTGGCTGAACAGGTTCAATGCAGAAGACCACAGCATCAGAAATTATCTTCTCGACGACAACCTCAATCTCCAGGGGCTTGTCATTGACGGAGACAGGATGTGGGTATTCTCATATGGAAACGGAACGTATCTTTTCGATCTGAATGCAGAAAGAACGATAAGGCATTATGATGTAGGAAACAACCAGACAGTAACCGGAATCATCACATCAGGAGGAGAACTCCTTGTAGGAACATCGAACGGTCTTTACAGGTTCGACAGGGAGAATGACCGTTTCGTGCACGATCCTATATGCGGAAAGCATTTCGTCCATAGCTTCCTGCAGGACAACTCCGGAGCCCTATGGATCGGTACTTTCGGTGACGGAATCCGCTGTCTCAATGCAAAAGGTGTGGAGATAGGCCATATCACCACAAAAGACGACGGCAGGGGGCTGTCATCCGACTTCATCACATCGATGTTCGAAGACAGCATGCACAGGATATGGATAACCACGGAAGGAGGAGGCGTCTGCTATGCGGAACCGGGACAGCTTATCGAGAATGTCAGATTCAGGAAGATCGGCACAAAGGAAGGGCTTCCTTCAAACGTCACCTGTGCAGTTGCGGAAGACAGCGACGGAGTAATATGGGTTTCAACGATCAACGGCATTACAAGCCTTTCACGTGAAAAAAGCCACATTCTCGGCATTCTCAACGAAAGAGACGACCTGAAAGGCTACCATTTCTCATATGGAGCCGTATGCAGCACCCGAAGCGGAATTCTTTATTTCGGAAACACGGAAGGATTCATTTCATTCATTCCTGCCCGACTCAAGACCGAGGAAAACATCAAACGTAATCTTGTCATCACGGACATCAAGGCAAGGAACTCCGGCAAGAGCATAACCCTTCATGAAAAAGGGAAGTCTGTCATATGCACGGAAAACGTTGAGGTAAAGCACAGGGATGCATCGTCCATAAGCATAAGCTACACAATCCCTGACTTCTCGAGCCGCAAGCCGCTTTATGCATTCGAAGTCATGAGGGGAAAACGAGAGTGGGCGTCCGGAACCACATATGACCATCAGGTAACATTCAAGCTCAAGCCTGGAAGATACACCTTCAGGTTCGGCATAATCGGAAAAGATGAAGCTCCTGAATATCTCAAGACGCTCAAGGTCAGGATATTGCCTCACCCAATGGCAAGCGTAATCGCCATTGGCATCTACATACTTATTTTCCTGATTCTGGTCGGAGGACTGCTGACAAGTCTGGAGCAGAGGCGCAAGAGCGAAAGGGCACGTCAGATTTCAAAGCTTGTGAACAGCAAGGAGAAGGAGCTGTATAACGCCAAGATCAACTATTTTACGAACATCACACATGAAATCCGCACACCTCTGACCCTGATCAAGATGCCTCTGGACAAGCTTATCGCAAAAGGGGCATATACACCTGAATCCGAAAAGGATCTCCGCACGATACAGGCCAATGCAGACCGTCTGCTGAGCCTGACGAACCAGCTTCTCGACATGAGGAAGATGGAGCAGAACGAAATAAAGCTCTCATGCACGAGGGAAGACATCTGCAGCATCGTAAGGAAGACTGCAAGATATTTCGAGCAGACCGCTCTGGACCAGCACATCACGCTTACCACATACATACCTGAAAAGCCGATATATCTGATGTGCGCAAAGGATTCCATCGTCACGATCGTCAGCAATCTCCTTTCAAATGCCGTCAAATACGGCAAGGACAGGATAGACGTGAAGGTTTCCGCATCAGAAGACGGTGAGACCATATCCGTGAGGGTGGAAAGCAACGGCGACCATATCCCGGACAACGACAAGGAAAGGATATTCAACATCTTCTTCCAGAGGGAAGCCAACGAAGTGAACGGCAGGATCAGCCAGGGTACCGGACTGGGACTTCCATATGCCCGTACGCTCGCGAACATGCACAATGGAAAGCTCTATCTTGACATGAATGTGCTGGAAATGAATTCATTCGTCCTGGAGCTTCCTGTACATCAGGAGAATCAGATTGCCGAAGAACCGGTCAAGGTCGCCGAGAAGCCTGTCAAGGACCCTGGAGGCTTCGACAGTTCGAAGCATACCATCCTTATCGTCGAGGATTCCGAAGAGATGAGGGACTATATCGCCGACGATCTTTCGGATACATATAATATACTTACGGCAGCCAACGGCTCTGATGCTCTCGGCATATTGAAGAACGAGAAGGTGGATCTCGTTGTCAGCGACATCATGATGCCGATCATGGACGGATGCGAGCTCTGCAACCAGATAAAGACTGACTCCGACCTCAGTCATGTACCGGTGATCCTGCTTACTGCGGCCATCGGTGTGGAGACCCGTATAGAGACTCTGGAAATCGGTGCTGACGGCTACATCGAGAAGCCGTTCCCTATCGAGCTGCTCCGCTCGAACATCTCCAACCTGTTCAGGAACAAGGAGATATCCTACAAGCAGTTCATAAACAAGCCTCTGACGCATTACAACAGCATGACCGCAAGCAAGGTGGACGAGGAATACATGAGAAAGCTCCATGACTATATCATGAAGCATATCTCGGAGACAGACCTCAACATCGAGAACCTCACCACACAGCTGGGAACCAGCAAATCTTCGCTTTACAGGAAGCTGAAAGCCAACACAGGGCTGAGCATAAACGAGTATATACGAGTTTGCCGCCTGAAACAGGCGGCAGAACTGCTGTCAACCCAGAAATACAAGATCAACGAGGTTGCGTTCATGACCGGATTCTCTTCTCCGTCATATTTCGCTACATGCTTCCAGAAGCAGTTCAACCTCTCCCCTTCCGAGTTTGTAAAGAATCTTGGACAATGATATCCAAAGGCAGGACGCTACTGAGCGATTCCTGCCTTTGTCTGTATTACAGGACGGATTGTGCCATCCTCGTTATAGTACATCCTGTCCACGCATATGCTTCTGCGGCCGGTAGCAGGGCCATAGCCATCAAGAGAAAGCGTAGAATTGTGATAGAAAAGATACGACTCGCCCTTGTAGTCGATCACGCCCGGATGGATCGTAAAACTATCCTCTGCCATTCCCGAAAGCTCGCCCATACATGTCCATGGGCCTTCCATGCTCGGTGCCATAGCATAAGAGATGGTCTCACGGCCATTGCCCATCGAAGCGTAGACATTATAATAATGTCCGTCACGCTTGTAGATCCATGGGCCTTCCACATAATTCTCCATCGGAAGAACCATGATCTCACCGTCAAGTTCGATCATATTCTTCTTGAGCTTCACGAGGAAGCATGTCCCGTTGCCCCAGCACATCCATGGAGTGCCGTCATCATCGATCATCACAGACGGATCGATATCGTTCCACCAGCCTCTAGGGCCGTTGTCAGTCATGTCGTCAAGGACAAGGGCATGACCGAGAGGGTCGGTATACGGGCCAGCAGGATTGTCAGCTACAGCCACGCCTACAGCCTTGCAGTCAGGATCGCCGCTCTGTGTAGACACATAGAAATAGTATTTTCCGTCCGGTCCTTCGATCGCCTGCGAAGCCCAGGCCTCTCCTACCGCCCAGCTGAAATCAGTCGGCTTGAGGACAACGCCATGGTCTGTCCATGTCTTCATGTCCTCTGTAGAATAGCACAGCCACTCCGTGATGTTGAAACCGTACTTTCCTTCGTATCCCGGTCTGTCCTCGAAGCACTCGTCATGGCCGCAGAACACATACAGACGGCCATCTGATGCAACCATAGGAGCCGGATCGGCAGTATAATTGTCACGGACAATCGGATTACCTTCATAAACGAAAGTCTTCTCCTGCACTTTCGGGGCACATCCAGCCAGCAGAATGCAGGCGAATGCAGATATAAACAGTTTCTTCATGGCTATGAGTTATTATTTAAATGTGATCCAATCTACTTCCGCTCCTGTATCAGACTTGAGAGTCACAGCGATATCCTGGAGTCCCTTTACCTTCGGCATTGGCACAGCGACCTCTGTCCAGTCCTGAGACTCAGGCACTTCCACTGACACCACAGCCTTGCCGGCAGCGATCTCGAGCTGCGCACCCGCATCAGCCTTTACGCAGACAACAGCTGTATTCGGAGCCTTCTTGCCGAAGTTCACCTCATTGAAGCATACCTTGTCACCTGCCTTTGCGAAGACAGTCTTCCATCCCTTGAAGTAATCGGTAGTGTCAAGATACTCGATTGCAGCGCCTTCGATGCAGCTGTAACGGTCGATCTGTACCTTCTGCGAAGCCTTGATCGGACCTACGCCACGCAATGTAGGCTTCACCTCCTGGATAGTTCCGTCAGGATTGAAATACAGCTTCTCGATCTGGGCAGAACGGTTCTTGTCAAAATGAGGAGAGAATGCATTGTGGTGATAGAACAGGTACCACTGGCCCTTGAAGTTGACGATACTGTGGTGGTTTGTCCAGCAGCCGTTCTCATGCTCCGCCATGATAAGGCCTTTGTACTCGTAAGGTCCCATAGGATTCTTGCTCATCGCGTAAGCGAGGACCTCAGTGTCTTCTCTCACGTAAGGATATGTGAGATAGTAGTTTCCGTTGTACTCGAATGCGAACGGACCTTCAGCCTGACGGCTTGGCAGACCCTTAAGGCAGCTCACACCCACCATCTCGAACTCGCGGGGTCCCCACTTCATTACCTCCTTAGGATTGTCGTCGGCAAGCTCGATCATATTCTCCTTGAGCTTTGCGCAACGTCCGTTACCCCAGAAGATATAGGCATTTCCATCCGATGCCTGAAGGACGCATGGGTCGATGCCGTTGATGCCCTTGATAGGCTCTGGCTGGATTTCGTATGGTCCTTCCGGCTTGTCAGCGATAGCCACACCGACTGCAAATCCGCCTGTCTTGGAAGCGTTAGGGAAATAGAAGTAATACTTGCCGTTCCTCTCGACGCAGTCAGGAGCCCACATCGAATAGGCATCCGGTCTGCCCCAAGGCACATCCTCCTGTGTCACGATAACGCCATGGTCCGTCCATGTAGTCAGGTCCTCAGATGAGAAGACATGATAATCTGCCATGCTGAACCATGCCGATCCGTCATGATGTGTTATGACACTAGGGATGTCATGAGATGGATACATATAGATCTTTCCATTGAAGACACGCGCTGTAGGGTCAGCGGTGAACTGGTTGGTGATAATAGGATTTGTACCTGTAACCATCACATTATCAGGAAGCTGAGTCTCTTCCTGCGGCTGCGCACATGCAGCGAGGCCGAATACGGCCGCAATTACCAATATTTTTTTCATAGATCTTATTTGAAAAATTTCTGAAGGGTTTCTGCAAGATAAGTACGGGCGTTCATCCATGTATGTCCACCTTCTGTGAACATCTTTTCATATGAAATGCCCTTTTCATCGAAATATGCAAGGTGGTCAAGCACATTCTGATAAAGGAAGTCAGAAGTACCGACTCCGAACCACATGAGCTTGAGCTGCGGCATCTGTGTCTTGAGCTGCGGGAAATAAAGATCCATCACCTCAGGTGTCAGATATGCGCTGTATGAAGCGAGCCATGCGAACTTGTCGAAGTTCGAATACACAGTATAGAGCGACTGTCCGCCTCCGCGTGAGAATCCTGCGATTGCGCGGTTCTCGCGTCCTGCCTTTGTGCGGAAGTTCTTCTCCACATACGGCATGATGCTCCTGGTCATCTCATCAGAGAATGTCTGGTACATCTTGGCAGCCGCAAGAGATGTAGGCGAAGGAGTCGAGCCGAATACGTTTCCATAAGGCATCACGACGATCATAGGCACCGCCTTGCCCTGTGCGATGAGATTGTCAAGGATGACATTGAGCTTGCCCACCTTGAACCATGTCTCTTCAGTATCTGTTGTGCCGCTGACAAGATAGAATACAGGATATTTCCTGTTTCCCTTTTCATATCCGGCAGGAGTATAGACAAGGAGAGGACGGTCTTCGCCAAGCACATCCGACCTGTATGTGCAGTACTGGACCTTGCCGTGAGGCACATCATTCACAGTATAGAGAGCTTCAGGATCAGGCATTTCAAGAAGGCTGGCCTTGAAGTTCTCGTTAGGGAAGATGTCCATGTTGTTCTGTGCCTGTACAGAAACGCCGTCAACGATGAAGTTATACGGATAGATGTCTGCCTTCGGAGGCTTCACGGTCACGCTCCATACGCCTTCGCTGTTGCGTACCATCGGCCTGTTGCCCTCCATGAACTGGCCTGAAAGCTCTACCTTCGACGCATTCTCATCCCTGTAGTTGAATGTCACGCGTCCGCCCGGCTGGATGATATGAGGCTCGAAATTGCGGTCTCTCCAGGTCACCTGCGGCACTTCATAGCCGAGCAGCTGGAGCATCTTGCGTCCGTATCTTCTGCCAAGCTCACGATATCCCTCCGCATCGAAATGAAGCAGGTCGAAAGCATTGGTACATCCGCTTGAGCTGATAACATGAGCCTGCGGGATCACCGACGGAACACGGGCGATCACATCGTTATGCGATGCGCATACGCCGCCTCTGTCCGAATTAACGACTTCCCCGACAAGGAGCGGAACCACCTGTCCCTGAAGGCCGAGATCCTTCATGAGATCGTCATAGACCTTCTTTAGCTGGTACGGCCAGCGTGGATCTCCGGTATTCGACTCTCCCTGATGGACGAGCACACCCTTGATCACACCGTCCTTCTGGGCCAGTTTCGCAAGCTCCACAAGCCTCGCATATGGATCATTGTCATAGGCCTCAAGCATGCCCTTCATCCATCCCGGAGCACGGTTTGCGACATAATTTCCGATGCTGTCCGGAAGGAATGTCTCGATATGGCATCCTCCGATAGCGACATTGATGACTCCCACCCTGACATTTTCAGGAAGAGCCTCGGTCAATGTCCTTCCGAAATAGTCAGCAGGAGTAAGTCCTGTGTGCTGACGGCAGAGAGGCGGCACAGCCGTGTACCACTGCCCCTTGACGCGTCCCCTTTCCTGATCGTCGACCGCTGCCATCATCATGAAACGGTCGCTCACCCCTTCAAGATCCTGCTCCTGGATACGGGCGTTCCCTTCCATATTCGACTGGCCGAAGCACAGATAGATATGGAAATCAGGATCCTGGGCCTTTGCTGCAAGCACGCTCAAAAGAGCACATGCCGCGAGAATGATTCTTTTCATATGTGTCTTGTTTACCAGTTAATCCACTTGTCGACATCCACTTCCGTGAACATCGGAGCCTTGGTCACTTCTGTAGGGACATCCTTGCCGAGAAGGAAGCGGTCCACAAATGCCTCAAGTTCAGGCCACTGAGATTCAGGAAGCATGCAATGCATATGTCCGTCAATGAACGAATAGCCCATACGGTCAGCGATTCCGAAAGCCTCCCATACCTTACGTGCGGCAACGCACGAAACATATCCGGCCTCGTCGGCAAGCCACTCGTAGTCTGGATTTCCGAACACGAGAAGGGCTCTCGGAGCCACAAGGGCGCAAAGCTCATGATGGTCCATCGGAAGACGGTTCACATTCTCCTCTCCGAAGACCCTCATGCTCTCCTTGAACCATGAGTAGTTTGTCCTTGCCAATGTCTCGACATTTCCGAGAGTCTCGGAAACTCTCCACGCCGCAGCTCCGCCGCCACCAGGCTCCTGTGCTATCGTAAGGGCGATTCTCTCGTCCATCGCACCAGACCAGAGGGCCATCTTTCCTGCAAATGAGCATCCTGAAATCGCGAGATGCTTCAGGTCGATGCGGCTCTCCTCACCGACGATCTCGAGGGCATCGATGAGTCTGCTGACTCCCCATGGCCATGCGGCATAGCTGCCGATCTCGAGCTGGTCAGGATAAAGACGGTTGAGAGGCTCCTCGCCTCTCTTCTGCGTATGGGACATCACCTCCCAGAACGGGAAAGCTATCATGGCGATGTTTCTGTCCTTGAATATCTGCTGCGGAAGACTTCCGGCACCCATTCCGATGCCTATGATTGCAGGGAAAGGACCGTCTCCTTCAGGATACTGGATCAGCGAACGGATGGTAAGGGTCTCGCCGCCAACGGTAATATCCGCAACGAGGGTATCCCCTTCCATTCGTGCATCGATGCACTCACGAGGAGTCTCAGGCTTGAATCCAACTTCATAATGCTGAAGCTGGGCAAGGATCTCGGCGCGCCTGCGTTCCCACTGGGAATACTTCTTTACACGGCCGCCGTCCTCGAATTCGAGCGGGTCAGGAAGCGTCTCCAAAGCCTCGAGTTCCTCAAGAGGAGGCATCTCGGGAGCCGCATACTCCGCAGCCGTATTTTCTTTGTCAAATACAAGAGGGATGTCGCTGCAGGCGGCAGAAATGCCGGCAGCAAGAATGATGGCAGAAGCCTGTTTCAAAATTTTCATGTGGTCAGTTTTTTACAATTACAATAATAACATTAAAAAACCTCATATACTTGCAGAATCGTATCAAATTATTTCGTTGTAGTATCATGAGCAATAAAGAAGAATGGCTGCGCGTGATTGCGCAGCCATTCTTCTTTATTGAGCAGGTTCGTCCAGCCGGAGTTCCGGATGTTTCTTCGAGGAGAAGAAAAGCAGCAAGGCTACCGCAATAGCCACCACTCCGAGAAGTATGAAGATCCATTCCGCATGGATTGCAGCCGAGACTTCCTGGGCATGGTTGCCTGCCTCGGTGATTTCCTTCGTGAAGATGCGGCCGACATAGATCGGAACCGCCCACATTCCGAGATTCTGCACCCAGTAGATAAGCGAGTATGCTGTACCGAGGTTCTTCTCCGGGATGATCTTTGGCACTGACGGCCACATTGCAGACGGCACAAGAGAGTATCCTATGCCGAGAAGGGCGATGGCCACATATGCATAGAACGGCACGCCCTGTGGGGCGAAAGTGATGATAAGATGCGACACAAGCACAAGGGCCGATCCCACGATCATCCATGTCGTGGCCTTCCCCACCTTGTCCACAAGGGCTCCGAAAAGCGGAGTGAAAAGGATGGTGAAGAATGGGATCATCGCAAGAAGTACAGTCGCGATATCGAGATCCACGCCGAAAAGAGGGAGCAGGATCGACACACCGAACTTCTTGAAACGGATTACGCAGCAGTAGAATGTCACGCAAAGGATGGCGATCATGAGGAAACGAGGATTGCTCAGCACCTTCCAGATATCGGAAATCCTGAATTTATCCTCTTCAGCCGTCTCAACCTTGTCGGTCTCACCGGTTTCCTTGTCGAATTTCGCGTCCATGGCCACGAATATGGCCCATAGGATGACTCCTATCGCCAGGACGGCCAGGCCTATAAGGGCAGGCCTGTTGGTTTCGGCAAGCGTATAGATCTCTCCGAGGGCCTTCTGCTTCACGATCATAGGAGCGATCAGGATAGCTGTAGCCGTACCGAAGCGGGCGATCGCGAGCTGGAGTCCCATGGCAAGGGCCATGTTGCGTCCCTTGAACCATTTAGCGATGGACCTTGTGACCGAAACGCCCGCGATCTCGCTTCCGAGGCCGAAAAGCATGCATCCGACATATGCGATCGTGAGCGAGGTCTTCGGCTCGAAGCCTGCCGAAATGGCAAAGGTAACAAGTCCCGCTCCTCCTGCCATCATGCCGACGAATATCGATCCGACCAGACGGACACCGAACCTGTCAAGAAGGGCACCGCAGATGATGAGGCCTCCCCAGATGCACAGGAAGGAATATCCGCTGGCATAGAAGCCGTAATCCGCCATGTTCCAGCCCAGCTCCAGATACTCCGGATTCTTGAAGAGCTCGGAAAGGGACGAGAACATGTCGTCGAAGAAATATGAGGCGAACATAGGAACAACAAGGCATGCCAGCGCCAGCCAGCATGCCCACCTGTTGTCCCTGATAGTCTTTTTCAGGGTTGACATTATTTCTTGATGTTAGGAAGTTCGAGTCCGTATCCTTTCTTCTTGTCCTCCACTTTAAGAAGGAGAGACATGAAGAAGGCAACGATTCCGAATGATGCGAAAATGATCATAGGCACCGTATATCCTCCTGTAGCCTTGAGGGCGTTACCGATGATGAGCGGAACGAAGCAGAGGCCTACGTTCTGGATCCAGAAGATGAGCGAGTATGCACTTCCGAGGATCACTGGGTCGATGATCTTCGGCACTGAAGGCCAGAGGGCCGCAGGCACAAGCGAGAATGACACTCCGAGCACGACGATCAGGAGAAGCGCAAACCACTTCTGAGGATAAACCGGAAGGAGGAACGCGAAGCTGAGATGGCAGGCGATCATGATGATTGCACCGATCATGAGCATTGTCGCTCCCTTACCCCTTGTATCAAGGAAACCACCGAGGACCGGAGTCAGGAACATCGCAAGGATAGGGAACCATCTGAAAAGGTCCGCAGCCTCTGATGCAGGGATCTGGAGAGTCACCTCGAGGAAGTTGGTCGCATATCTCTGGAATGGGAAGATTGCCGAATAATAAAGTACGCAGAGAAGGGCCACGAGCCAGAACATCTTGCTGCGGAAGATCTTTCCGAGGTCGCTCACCTTGAACTCCTCGCTGGATTCGCCGCCTGCAACTATACCCATCTGCTTGTCAAGCTTTGCATCCATCACCGAGAATACTATGAAATTGATGAGACCGATGAGGAGGAGCACCACGCAGAAGAGGATAGGAGCCTCGATGTTTCCGAACTTGTCGGCAAGACGTGGAGAAGCCGAAAGCACTGCGAATACTCCAAGACGGGCGATAGCCATCTCGAGGCCCATCGCAAGAGCCATCTCCTTGCCGTCAAACCACTTTGCGATAGCCTTCGACACGGTGATACCGGCCATCTCGCAGCCGCATCCGAAGATCATAAAGCCGAGAGAAGCCATCTTTGCGCTGCCCGGAAGGGCTGTCCACCATGAACCGAGCCACTCGCAGAATGCTGTAGCCTGGAACCAGTCTGTGATGCCGACATACTTGATGGCCGCACCGGCAACCATGAGGGATGTCGAAAGGATTCCTGTGAAACGTACTCCCATCTTGTCAAGGATGATACCTGCAAGGATGAGGAAACCGCATACATTGAGGATGTACTCGGAAGCCGCATATGTTCCGAAAACCGAGCTGTCCCAGCCTCTTGACGATTCGACGAGCGACTGGAGAGGTGACATCACGTCCACGAACATGTACGCGAAAAACATTGCGAGCGCGATGAGGATAAGTGCCGCCCATCTTGCCGCAAAGCTGTCATTTAGATACTTTTTGATAGTTTCTGCCATAATATCTGATTATTTGTTCTTTCTGGATTTCAATTTGCGAAGATACGGTTTTTGTCCTAATCGGCAAAACAGATTTCGGATTGTCCGAATAAAATAGTAACTTCGCAGGCCTTTTGGCATCAACGGATTATGGAACATTCGTCTATGACATATACATACCTTGACAGGGTGGACTCCCCTGCCGACATAAAGAATTTCAACCTGGACGAGCTTCGCGCGCTATGCGAGGAGATCCGCAGCTACATGATCGAGTGCTGCTCGGTGAATCCGGGGCACCTCGGCTCGAGCCTTGGAGCGGTAGAGCTGATGGTAGGCCTTCATTATGTCTACGACACCCCATCTGACAAGCTTGTCTTCGACGTAGGCCACCAGGCATACGCCCACAAGATCATCACCGGCAGGCGCGAGGCCTTCCGCAAGAACAGGATGAAGGACGGCATCAGCGGATTCCCTAAAAGGGCAGAAAGCGAGTATGACGCCTTCGGTGCGGGCCATTCGTCAACTTCCATCTCTGCGGCCCTCGGATTCGCAGAGGCGTCAAAGCAGCAGGGACTGAACCAGAAGGTCGTCGCCCTTATCGGCGACGGTTCGCTTACAGGAGGACTGGCATTCGAGGGACTCAACAATGCAGGAGCCGCAAAGTCAGACATCCTCGTCATTCTCAACGACAACAATATTTCCATCGACAAGAATATAGGAGCCCTCCACAACTATCTGCTCAAGATAACCTCCGACCCGACATACAACAAGGTGAAGAAGCATGTCTGGGACAGGCTGGGAGAAAGCAAGGCCCGAAGCCTCCTGCAGAGGATCGTCGCTACGACAAAGTCACATCTCGTACGCAGAAGCGGAGGACATCTCTTCCAGGCAATGGGATTCAGATATTTCGGTCCTATAGACGGAAACGACATAGCGCAGGTAGTCGAGACTCTGAAGAAGCTCAAGGAGATCGGAGGTCCGCTTATTCTCCACACTCTGACAAAGAAAGGCAAGGGCTATGCTCCGGCAGAACAGAATCAGACCGTATGGCATGCACCGGGCATCTTTGACCCTGAGACCGGAGAGCGGATCAAGAGCGAAAAGGGAGAAAGCAGATATCAGGACGTATTCGGCACGGTTCTCCTTGAACTGGCGGGAATGAACCCGAAAGTAGTCGGAGTGACACCGGCGATGGCATCCGGATGCGGCATGAACATGCTGGCCAAGGCAATGCCGGACCGCTTCTATGACGTCGGCATCGAGGAGGAGCACGCCGTGACATTCTCGGCGGGGCTTGCAGCCGGCGGCCTCAAGCCGTTCTGTAACATATACTCATCATTCTCGCAGCGAGCATACGACCAGATCATCCATGACGTGGCCCTGCAGGGGCTCCCTGTAGTGCTCTGCCTGGACAGAGGCGGCCTGGTCGGCGAGGACGGAGCGACCCACCACGGATGCTACGACATGTCCGTCTACAGGTCTGTCCCGGGAGCGGTCATCGCCGCGCCGAAGGACGAGATCGAGCTGAAGGACATGATGTATTCGGCCATGATGGCAGAAACCGGCCCTTATATAATAAGGTATCCGCGCGGATACGGAGAAGGACGGGACTGGCAGGGACATGGTTTTGAACTCATGACGGCAGGAAAGGGAGAAATGCTCGTTGAGGGCAGCAAGGTGGCGGTGATAGCGGCAGGACCGGTTGCAAACAGAGCCGTCGAAGCGGCATCAGAGCTGAAGAAGGAGACAGGATGGACACCTTCCGTATATAATATAAGGTATATTAAGCCGATTGACAAGGATATGCTGGATGAAATCGCCGGCAGACACGAGAGAGTGATAACCGTCGAGGACGGCAGCATCATCGGCGGGCTCTATGGAGCGGTCGCAGAGCACATGTCATCTGACGAACGCCTTACACCTGTAATGCCTGTAGGAATACCGGACGCATACATAAGCCAGGGTACACAGAAAGAACTGAGGGCCGAATGCGGGCTTACAGCCGAAGGGATAAAGGCAGTTATAGAGGAAGAATTCAAAAAAATCTCAAAAAAAGATTGAAAAGTTTTGGAGAATTAAAAATAATGTCTACCTTTGCAATCCCGTTAAGGAAATGACTTCTGAAACGGAAACAGACAACAATGCCGATGTAGCTCAGTTGGCCAGAGCACGTGATTTGTAATCTCGGGGTCGTGGGTTCGATTCCCTCCATCGGCTCAAAAGTTCTTAAAAGAATTTTGGGAGAATACCAGAGTGGCCAAATGGGGCAGACTGTAAATCTGCTGGTTTATACCTTCGGTGGTTCGAATCCATCTTCTCCCACAAGAAGCCCGAAAGCAAGACGATCGGGCTTTTACTTTGAAAAGGCAACTTTCAAAGGGAATTGCGGAAGTAGCTCAGTCGGTAGAGCATCAGCCTTCCAAGCTGAGGGTCGCGGGTTCGAACCTCGTCTTCCGCTCAAACTACGCCAGTGTAGCTCAGGGGTAGAGCGCTTCCTTGGTAAGGAAGAGGTCGCGAGTATCTGTCGCCCTTCAAAAAGAGCTTCTGTCCTTCACGGCGGCACTGTCTGCACACCGCACCTGTATATCTTGCCATATTACTTTCGCACCTCCATCACACTCTTCTTCTTTTGG
>JAFTWQ010000044.1 GCA_017465225.1 Bacteroidales bacterium | reverse complement strand
CAGAATCATGAAAAGGCTGAATTATATAGCAACAATTGCCCTGTCAGTCGCATTTGCTGCCTGTCAGGATAACAACGCAGACATTCCTGATGACACTGCGGAAGAACTTCCTGAATGGTACTATACCGGAGGTGAACTCGGAACGACTCACCTGAACACATTCAACGCATTGGAGCAGCCCACCGAAAGCATCGAGAACAAGGGAATGTATGATTCATTCAAGAGGGGAGAGGCTCTGTTCGAGAAGCCGTATAATGCAAATAATGAAGGCAACCGTCACGGACTCGGTCCTGTCTATATCCGTACATCGTGTCTGCACTGTCATCCGGGATATGGACACGGAAAGAGAATGGACACATATAATACCGATGACCCGGGCAACGGTTATCTTCTTGTGGTTTACAACAAGGATACAGAAGGATATGTGCCTTGGCTCGCCGGTATGCCGCAGGGCTATGCAGTGGCACCGTTCAAGGCTCCGGTAGATCCTTCAAAAGTTACTATCGAATGGCTCCCATACACTGACGAATGGGGCAACAAGTTCGAGGATGGCGAGACATATGAACTCATCTATCCTGAAGTCACAATGCCAAAGGATGCAATCTACATCTACAATCAGGATCCTTCATACGATCTCGGAAACTATGGTGTGAAACTGGAATCAACCATCGGAATCTATGGAACCGGTCTTCTTGATGCCATTTCTGACGAGGATATCACTGCCGAGTGGAAGAAGCAGGAGGCAGAAGGTCTCATGCAGAACGGTCTCAATACCAATTACTTCGAGAACGGAGAGTGGAAGAGCTATTATGCAAACACCGCACAGGGCGGTGACGGAGAAAAATATATCCGCCGCTATACATATGCCATGAGCCGTGGTCCTCTTCAGGACGGAGCAGGCGCAAATGCTTTCTGGAACATCACCAATGCGACAAGAAGCGACCGCCGTTTCCACTATCTTGATGCTGCCGGCTCATATGTAGCCGCTTCGGCAAACGACCCTGAGGTTCAGGCCGGATTCGAGGAATATATCAGTCAGGTGGATCCGGACAAGGAATATCCGGAATGGCACGAAGGCCCGATTGCAGACCGTATCAAGGCATATCTCACCTGCAAGAATCTTCCTGTGGAGGTGTCAGACCAGGACTACACAGACCTTATGGTATGGCATAGAGGACTTGCTGTCCCGGCAGCCCGCAACTACGACGATCCTGACGTACTGAAAGGTCGTGAACTTTTTGAGGAAATCGGTTGTGCTTATTGCCACAGGCCAAGCTGGACAACCGGAAATGATGACGTGCGTGACCCTGCCAACTTCTTCACAGATGATGACAAGTCATTCAAGTCCGGAAAGGAACTTCCACGCTATCCGAACCAGAAGATATGGCCATACACAGACATGGTCCAGCACAAGCTCTGCATGGTCAACGACATCCGCACAGGCTGGTGCCGCACAACTCCTCTCTGGGGCCGAGGACTTCATAAGAAGGTGAACGGTACATCAACAGATGACCGTCTTCACGACTGTCGCGCACGCACTACTATGGAAGCCATAATGTGGCACGGAATGCCTCAGAGTGATGCACGTTATACAGTCGAGGAATTCCGCAAGCTCAGCAAGGCCGACCGTGATGCCGTTGTCAAATTCCTTGATTCGATTTAACCCCGATGTTCCGGATTCAGCAAAGTCCGTAAGCCATTATCCGCTTTATCCGGAACATCGATAATCTTCACGCCATGCTCGGAAGAAAACTTAAGACAATATCATTCTGCCTTCTGGGCATGACAATAACAATGCTCATGGCTGCT
>JAFTWQ010000088.1 GCA_017465225.1 Bacteroidales bacterium | reverse complement strand
TCCGGAGATCTTTGCGGATGTTCCGAGAACTGACTTTCCGGCCTGGGTCTGAGCCAAGGCATTCCATGCGAGGATCTGGGCGTTGGTGAGGTTCTTCCAGCTCTGTGAGAGCTGCTTGAAGATTGACTTCACTGCTGCCTGGGCACTTGTGCGGACTGATCCGCCGTAGCCACGGTTGCGGATGTACTTACGACCGCGCACCTTGGCTGCGGTTACACCCTTTGCTGAGCCTGACATTTCGTCGAAGGCGATTGAAGGAACGTACTTCATGATAGTTTAAGTTTTAGGGGTTTAACAATATATAGTATCGCGAACACTATCAATATGATGAGGATTCCGAGGAACCAACCACCCATCTTCATCTTGAAGGATTGCCAGCCGGTCAACTCTTTCTCCACTTCTACGGTCTCATACACAACAACGTCTTTGAAAATCACGCTGTCACGATAGACTATCTTGGTCTGCACTTCCACCGGTTGTTTGACCGGCTTTGTTTCCAAGGAATGAGAGAGCAGGCCATCAGAGACTTCTGCAGCTGAGCGGGCAAAGTCGTTCTCGAGAACAGATACAGTATCAGCAGTAACGATCTTCTCTACAATCTTGGGAACTTCAAGAAAGACTGTGTCTGTCTGAAACACCGTCTCGATACGAGTTTCTGTGATGATCTTCTCTGATGGTGCAGCCTGGCGGGCAGTCGCACAGGCTACACACAAGGCAGAGAAAAGAACGAGGATGAAGTTTTTCATAGGTTGGTTTTATTCGTGTCGGTCTGCCTTTTTCAGCAGCTCCGCTTCAAACTTGTGGAACTTGATGTCGTATGATGCCTTCACACCGAGGATCGCACCGCAGAGAACCAGGAGTTCACTGACAATCGAGATCGCAGAGTATGTAATCTCTCCAAGTGGCTCGATCCAGAACAGGCACACCATCGCAATAAGGACTCCGCAGCTGAAACTCGCCACTGCAAGACCGCCCTGCAGACGTGTGATTTCTATGTGGGACATCTTTGGCATAACTTATTACTGTGCTGATCTGTTTCTAATGAACACTCCGAACAGGAAATGCTCTTTTGGCATTCCGCCCCATCCGAACGGAACCTGGTGTACTGTTAGCGTGGCGTCTTTTATTGTCGCTTTTAGCATCTCTGTTCCATAAACTTGAACTCCGTTGATGAGATCACCCACAAAAGGCAACTCAACATCCACATCAGCTGGGAAGCCTTCAAGCGTCACAATATCATTTTTATCTCCGCTCACAGAGTCATACGAGCCTGTCATCAGAGCAATCATGCACCAATCATCACAGATATAGCAGCTCTGGTAATAGTCATAACGGTTATTTGACGTCATATTAGTCAAAGTCAGTCTTGTAGCCTGACATACCTCAAACACTCCTCTCTGACCCTTCGGAACATAAAGATTTACGAAACAGATTGTGTATTCATCAGTCTGATCTGACCAATGATCCAACTTTTCTACGCAGACAGTATTACGATTCTTTACCCACGTCTTAATAGTGGTTCCATAAATCTTACCATCAGCCTCAAACATTATGTAACAAGCACTCATACCGCTCTTAGGGATTGAGAGCGTTGGCACGTATATTTCAAGCACTGTAGCTGCCTTAAACGCCTCGCTTTTATTGTTGAACGAGAACTTGCCATTAAGCACCAGGACTTTCTCTGACTGAAAGTCTTTCAAGGTTATTGAGCCCGCTCCGAAATTATTTCCTGTTGATGTAATCATAGTCGTCAATCGTTATTTCTTAAATACTGGTGCCGAGCCAAAGACCTCGACGTATTCATTTTCATACTGTCCTGCTCTGTGAGCTAAAGTACCTTCTGTTTCACCTCTCCAGGTGCTAGTCCATACAGCAAACAAACACGGCTTCATGTACCATTTGCGATCAGGATTATTGCATCTACCAAGAGCCCAAGAAGAAATATCCGGAAGGTTCTCGATAGGCTTCTTGAGAGTAAATCCACCAGAAGCCACGCCTGTGTTGTTTGAGTAGGAAGCATCGACAGAAAGAATTGTAGAACCATGCGAGAGCTCAAAATCAAGGCTTTCAAATCCCTCGCTTTCTGCTAGCTCATTCATAGTCACTCGAGCTCGTGGAGTATATACCTGATTGTAGGCTGTAGAACCTGCCTTGCAGATTGCAGACACCCACATACTCTCACCGGTAAATCCTGTTTCAGTGTCAAGCCACCAACACTCGAGATAATACTTGAGTCCTTCCTGAGGGGCCACTCCGATTGCTTCAGTGTAAAGCTTTGTGATATCCGCATCGCCCCAGTCATCAACAATTCCCGGAGCCACGATCACAGTCTTACTCCAACCCGAAGAAGTTCCAGGACTCTGAGCCGGAGACATCTTCACAACAAGACGATAAGTATCTGACGGAACCTCAAGACCGGTAAACACGATCATATCCGGAGAGATCCAAAGGTCATCGTAGAGAACTTCAGGAACGTCGTTGATATACACCGGAGCCTCTTCAAGCGGGGGCATGCCGACCATTGCACGGTTGGAGTTGATGCGGACGAATGCATTGTGAGCAGTCAGGCTTGCTGCCTGGCCGAATGTGGATATTCCCTTAAGATGACCAGCCAAGACCTCCCACTGGTTAATTTGGGAATCGGAGAGCTGTCGGAATGTGCGGGAGATCTTGGATAGTCGG
>JAFTWQ010000005.1 GCA_017465225.1 Bacteroidales bacterium | reverse complement strand
ATCTTGATATTCTGTTGAAGTATTCTCTGCCTGGTTCTCCGAGGCTGCTGAGTGCCATTCCCATTGTTGTCCATTCGTTGTATTCGTCAAGCGGAATTTGTTTTTCTTCCCATTGACGTATGCAGGATTCTATCTGGGTGTGCAGTTCGTCTTGAGCTGTGCTAGTGGGTTTGTATGTTTCCGGTTCTGATGTCTCTGGCAGTGAGTATATCAGGCATTGTTTGTTGATGTATGGGTTTGGGTCGTGACTTAATATGCGGAGGCGTGTTACGTCTCTGCAGGCTGTGTCTGCCTGGAGTCCTATTCTGGCAAATTCGTTTTCAAGTGCTTTGACGTAGGTGGAGTGCCTGGTGTAGTCTGTGTTGTCGATGGGGATTATGGCGTATAATCCGTTTCCACTGACTGAGGTTGCACAGTAGAGTACATAGGGGAGCTGCTGGACTTTCTGTCGTGAAGTATCTATGTCGGTAATGTTGTCTAAGTCTATTACGACCAATGAGTTGTAATGCTTGATTCTGTCTGCCAGTTCTACAGCTCCTTCTCTTGTATGGAAGGTGGCACAGATGGTTGCTGCAGGGATTGTGGTGGACTTGAGATGTTTCCTTTTCTCTTTGTCTGTTTCGTTGCGTATGGCCTCAATCTGTTGCCAGTATTCTTTCCATAGGTCAAGGAATTGCCATAGGGTGATTTCCTTTGGTGCCTTATGGGATTCGTTGTAATCTTGTTTGCGCTGAGCGTAGGTTGCTCCGGTAGTGATTTTCGATGATATCCTAGGAAAGACGCTTACATAGATGGAATCCCAGTCGATGGTTCGTGCTGTCTGTCCCATAGGCTATTTCTTTGATGATCTTGTTTTCTTTGGCGAGATTTCAAAGGTGCTTTCTTTCTTGACGAGGGCTTCTATCTCTTGTTTGTCTATGAATGTGAGTCCGTCAAGTTTGTATTTGGTGAGGATGCCGGCATTGAAGAGGTTGTAGAGTTTGCCGTTGGAGATGCCATAGTCTGTGATGATCTTTTCTCTTGGGATAAGATCTCGATTGTGCTCTTTGAGGAGCTTTGGCATTGTCTCATTGAGGGTGTCGGCAATGATTGGCTTTAGCCTGTCGCCAAGATAGGTCCAGACTGCTTTTTCGATTTGTTGGTCCATAGTGTATCTGTTTTAATGGGTAGTTAAAACAGATGTGGCCACACCTGGTCTCAGAGGTTCTGAGATGTTGCAAAATTGGGGTGTAAATCAGTGAAAGTCAAGTGTTCTGATTTAAGGGTGATTGTAGAAATGCTGTAGAATGTGTAAGGTTATGAGTTGTGGGACTGTCGTTGGCAGTCTTGGTTATATTACAGGGTAGAATAGTTGTAGAAAAGTTGTGTTCGTTATTTTTTGTTGATGTAATCTTTTATGATGGGGTAGATTGCATATGTTTCGATGCCGCAGGTGATTTTGTCCTGTGCATAGTTGATTTTGCGTGTGGAGCCGCTTGCTGTGGAGAAGAGGAGGCTTTTGTTGAGAGTTGCAGCAGGGATGTTGAAGAGGGTGCCTAGGACTGTGGCTTCTACGCGTGTGCCTTCCCATTTGCATGTGTTGCTGAATGGGATGCCGTTGATGATGAGGTTCTCCCAGTCAGCATCTGTGGCTGTACGGACGTAGTCTTTGAGTTTTCTGGCTATTCCTTTATATGGGGAGTCTGGCTTCTGCTGGAATATTGTGCGTTTTATTGCTTCGACTGTGCAGGTGAATTGTGCCAGGGTGTCATAGACTGTGAGATAGTATTCACGGCCGAGGTCCTGGTTGAGTTGTTCTGTGTCTGTGGATGTGCAGAAGTCGTCGAATTGTTCTGTTCTTTTGCCGAAGATTTCTATTTGCTGTAGGAAGTGTCGTACTTCTTCTATGCGTAGTTCGTTGGTTGTGATTGTGTTCCAGTTGTCTGTGATGTGGAAAAGGGCTGCTTGAAGAGTGGTCTTGAATTTGGGGAGGGAAGTTTCAAGCAGGTCGATGGCTGATTTGCAGCCGAGTGGGGTAGAGATATCAGCCTCAACTGTATCCATTGCTTGGGATAGGGTTGAGGCTTGATCTATTGTGGTCTGGAGTATGTGTCTGTTGTTATTCAAGGTTATTTCTTGATTATCCATTCTCCGTAGCGGTTGTTTTTGGTGCGGTCCAGGAAACCTTTGTCTTTAAGTGTTTTAATACATCTTTCAATAGTTGCTTTACCTACTCTAAGTTCTTTACTGATTTCCACAATGGTAATCTTTCTATCTTTCTTAATAAGATGATATGTCTGATGTTCTATAGCACCTTCTAGAACATCATTTAGAACATCATTTTGAGGTTCTAAAGTATTATCTCCTTTATTATCAGTAACTTCTAGAACGTCATGACTGTCTTTTAGAGTGCCATTTCTACCGAATAGTGCATCACTTTTAGGACGTTTTATTGTCACTCTGAAACCTCCACAGTGTTCGTCGTATGTTGGTTGTTCCAGTCCGGCTTTCTCAAATTCGTTGTGAATCTTGCGGAAGCCACGACCCCAAGCCTCGATGAAGCCAGCGAGGTAGAAAACGCGTGCTATGTTCTGGTTACGCTGCCTTGATGAATGTTCCTGAAGGAGTTTTTCTACTGTGAATCCGTCCGGGAGGGAGCCGTAATTGTAGAGTGATATCCTGTCGTTGTATATCTTCATCTGTATCTGCTCGCCTGGGTAGGATTTGTGACAGATGGCGTTATATATGAGTTCTCTGAGGGCTTGCTCCGGGATTTCAAGGGTTTCTATTCTCTGGAGACCTTCGTAGCTGATGTGGAAGACGAGATATTTGCTCATCAGGGTTTCGATGACTTTATCTGTCATCTGGATGATGTTGCCTTTGATTTCGTCTTGGATGATGAGGTCTGATTCGTCAGATACGAAGCGACCGATCTTGAATCCGTTGGCTACGAAGAACTTTTCCGGCTCTTTACCGAAGAGCAGGATGGCGGCATTCTTGAGTTTGCCGTCGCGGGTTATGAGGTTCAGGTTCTCGAGAATGGTTTCAGTGCTGTCGTCGATTGAAATGCCTGGTACTCTTCCTGATTTCTTGGCTTTGTTGATGAAGAATTCGATGGCATTTCTGTCGATGTCATTTTCTATGGTCGCATCATTTACCGGGATGTCATCCCAGCTGAGTCCCATTTTCTTGAGTACAAAGGTGTGGAGACTGTCGCCTCTGAGTATCTGATTGGTTGCTCCGCTTCTGTAGTAACATACACCGTCGAGTAGGATAGGGACGTTACTTGGCAGGACGGTAATCTTTATGTAGTCGATTCCGTCTATCTGGAGTTGATCGACGTCAGGAACAATTCCGAGCTTGTTGATGATCTTGCTCGGAATGTCCTCCATAAGTTTCTTGACTTTCTGCAGACCGACAGGTTGCCCTTTGTCATTGAGGCCGATGTTTATGACTCCACCCTGATTGTTGGCGAAGCCACATATCCATTGCAGCCATTCGTCTCTCCACTGGCTTTTGTGTTCTATGATATTTGTTTCTTCCATAGCGCTTTCCTGTATTGGTTGCGAAATTAATCAAAATATCTGTATTTGTCTGTGATCTTGGATACTACTTCCAATTGATCGGCTTTAATATACTTCTTGAGCATCATTGGCGATGAGTGTCCGGTGATTTTCATTATGTCGAATAGTTCCATTCCGGAGAGGTACATCAGCGTAGCTCCTGTGCGCCTTGCGGTATGGGTGTGAACGAGCTCCCATTTCTCTTTTTCTTCTTTTATCGGTGTACCGCCTTTGGTTGTCTCGATAAGGACTCTTTCTGTCAATCCGGCAGTTCTGCAGATGTCTTTGAGGTATCTGTTCAGTACCTGGTCTTCAAGATGAGGAATCTGGTAGTCGTATTTCTCAAGGATGGTTTTGAGTTCGCTTGAGCAAGGTACGGATACTTTGGCTCCGGTCTTTTTCTGACGTATATTAATATAGGTGATGACTTTCTTTTCTATCCATGCGATTGTTTCTCCCGGATTCTCCGGATCAGAATCTTCGTGCATGATGTTTTTGGTGAGGGTGTTGATGTCGCCTCTGTTGATGTTGTTGTAGTCCGATACTCGCTGGGCGGTCCATACGCCTACCATAAATATATCTCTGGCCAGTTCATGACCTTTGCCGTATTTTGATAGGTCGGCTGCCATAATCTTGTCGAGATCCTCTTTTGTCAGATAGATTGAATCGACTTCTATTCTGGTGCCTTTGAATTTCTTGTCCTTGTATTTGCCGTTGCTGTGGTAGCCTTCGGTCTCGGCACAATAGAGGACTGCTTTGAGTTCTTTGACACATTTGCCGACTGTGTTGATGGCGTAGTTCTTCTTCTTGAGATATGCGGTAAAGTCGTAATAGAATTGCATATCTATATCGTTGAAGTCGTATTCTCTGCCTGTTTCCTGTTGGAAATATGCAAACTGGTTGAGTGCTGCATTGATGGCTTTTACTGTGCCAGGAGCATAGTTCCTACCTTGCTCTGTCTGTCGTGATCCGTCTTTGATTTGTCTGCGGAATGCCTCGATGAATTTGTTCAGAGTCATTCTGTTGGCTTCGGCTTCTTTTGCCTGTTCCGCTGCTTTCTGACGTTCCTGTTCTTCGATGATGTCTTTATAGACGATGCTTTCGACAATTTGCTGCACATCCGGAGATGATAGTTTTATGCCGTCGCCTAATTTGGCGTTGATGGCAAATTCGATCTCATCAAGCAGTCCGAAGAGTTTTTTGCCTTCATCAGATGTCTTGTATTTCTTGAAGGCATAGCTGTCTCTGTCCATTTTCCAGATGCTTGGAAGGACGGAAAGATTGATTTTCCTTTGGATGTTTACTTTGAGTTTCTTTGATTGCACCCTGATGAAGATAGGGGCTTTGCCGTCTTTCTTAACGGCTCCAATTGAATATACGCAAGCCATAATTCATTATATTTTAATCGCTTTACAAAGATAATGAATATTTGGAAACCTTGCTACTTTCTTGCTACCTTTTTAAGAAAATAATGGAAATTAATGTGATGAAATTTACAGAAAAAGGCTTTGGAGTGCGTTATAATGGGGTTTTGATTACATTGGGTTACGGGTGTATTATCCGCTAGGCACCTCACTCAACCCCTCTAGACACGCTTCTAGAGGGGTTTTTATTTTTCTTACCCTCAATAGTGTACTGAAAATGTAATGCCTTCCAGGCCTATCTCGAAAAAGTATAGTACAGATAGTTGTCGTCAAGTTTCTGCGTGCCGTCGGTGTAGTCGTGAGGCAATGTGCAATTGATGCCGACTTTGAATGAGGTGGCATCGAGGGACTCTACATACAGGCTGATGTCCTGGATGTTGGAGAGGAAGAGGTCGTCCTGGTCCGTGTATCCGGGGACAATCCAGCAGCTGTTTGATCCTAGCTTGAAGGTTTCTTCGGTTGCTCTCAGCGTGATCTTGATGCTGCGGATGTCCGTGCAGATCCATTTCCCATCGGACATCACATAGTGGGGATAGGGGAGGGTCACGTTGAAGGCTGCTGTCGGTTCTGCCCATGGGTCGTCGCTGCTGAATATGATGCCGTCGGCTACATTTGCTGTGTAGTCCGGTTCATAATATCCGACCTTGCTCTGAAATTCATGCAGGAGACTCCAGTATCCGGTGCCATCGTAATTGAGGTCTACCGCCACTCCCGGCCAATGAATGTCGGCCAATGTGTAGTCTCCATACAGTTTCTGGATGTCCGACTCGAAGGTTGGACTGAAAGTTTCCTTGTCGCATGAACACAGGCAGATCACCGCTGCCCAGATGAAAATGAAAATCCGTCTCATATACATAGAATTTAATTAGTTCATATATGAGACGGAATGTTTCTGAAAAAATACTATCATGGAGTCTTTTTTGTGAATGCATCGCTATTATGAAAAAGATATTTAAGAATACAATTTTTCATCTGCTGATTGCGGTAGTGGCAGGCATCCTGGCCGGACTGTTTATCGATGGGATTCCGTTGAGGGTAGTTATGGCTGTAAAGCATATTTGCGGACAGATCATCTTTTTTCTGGTTCCTCTTATTATCCTTGGCTTCATCGCTCCTTCTGTAGCACATCTACGCAACAATGCATCAAAGATGCTTCTCTTTGCGTTCGGCATAGCATATCTTTCATCAGTAGGGGCCTCTTTTTTCGGTGCGGCAGTCGGCTATCAGATCATCCCTCATCTGCATATGGCTCCGGATGCAGGTGCATTGAAAGAACTCCCGGCAAATACTATCCGGATCGATATACCGCCAGTCATGAATGTAATGACTGCATTGGTGCTTGCTGTTCTGCTCGGTCTTGCGACGGCTTGGATAAAATCTGATGAATTCTCTCAATTGCTTGATACGTTCCGCCGGATGGTCATCGTGCTTGTTCACAAGATCCTTCTTCCTGTTCTGCCGGTGTTCATCTTTGCAAATTTCTGCATTCTCAGCTATCAGGGATCAGTTACGCGGCAATTGCCTGTCTTCATTTCTATCTTGGCTGTAGTGCTGGTCTGTCACTTCATCTGGCTGGGGGTTCTATATGTCACAGCCGCCATCTATTCCGGCAGGAACAGCTGGCAGGTCCTGAAATACTATGGTCCTGCATATCTTACCGCTCTGGGAACAATGTCTTCGGCCGCTACTTTGGGAGTCGCGCTGGATTGTACACATAAAAGCCCGGTATTGCGCAAGGAAATCAGCGATGTGACCATACCGCTTTTCGCATATATCCATTTGTGTGGATCGATCCTTACCGAAACGGTATTTGTCATGACGGTTTCCCAGCTTCTGTACGGAAATATGCCTGATTTCCTATCATTGTCATTGTTCATTCTGATGCTGGGGCTTTTCGCCATCGGGGCGCCGGGAGTACCTGGGGGCACAGTCCTTGCCTCATTGGGACTGATTGTTTCCGTTCTTCATTTCGATGAGGCCGGAACGGCATTGCTTCTGACAATCTTTGCCCTGCAGGACAGTTTCGGTACAGCATGTAACGTAACAGGAGACGGTGCCTTGACTTTGATAACCGACGCATTTGAGAAAAGAAGTTCCCGAAAGCCCGGCAAGGAAGCCGCTGAGTAAAGGAATAACACCTTGGACGGAAATGCTTCAAAAACCGTCCAAGGTGTTATTAAAAAGAGGTGATTTATGTGATTATCCCTACACCTCGGTCAATTATTTTACAAAAACCGACCAAGGTCTCGCTGTGGGTTAAGTTATCTTCTTGCAGGAGCGTCTTTAGGCTCCGCTTCGCAGACATTCATCGGTATTGCCTGTCTTATGATAGCTGTTTCTGCATCGGACAATTCAGCTAGTGCTCTTCCGAAAAGTTCTGTAGCGAGATCGTTGCGAAGTTCCCTATAGGCTTTCTGGACGAATGCGTTTACCGCCTGATATCCCTCGAAACTGGTCCCTCTGTCGTTCTGCATCAGTATCATTGCCTGGGATACGGGATAAGTTATGATTCTGCCGTCAGGAAGAGTGAATTCCTTATCTGTCTTGTCAGGAAGGTCTGGGTTGTTCTCCTTGTTGAGAATGTAACTTTTCACTCTTTCCAGGACTTTGTCGTCAAGATAGTCCGGTCTATCTCCTATCAGGTATCTGTCAGCAGCATTAGTCTTGATGACAATGATATTGTTGCGGCTTTCCTTGTATGTCTCTACCTTGTAGTATGGGTCTATTTCGGCTTCTGCATACGGGTGGTCAGGGGTTACCATTTCGTCCAATGTATAGAGCAGGCGTATTCCATTGATGGTGCGGAGCTCATTCTTTATGTCGGTGATGATTCCCATTCTGGTATCCCCTGAGGCCTTGATCTGGACAGTGAATTCATACGGCTTGTCAGATGAATCCCTTTTGGCACCGATCACTTCAGCGACTTCATCAAGGGAATGTCTGGCTCCGTCGATGTAGATACGGCTTTCGTTCGGATCATATATGACCTCTATCAAAGCACCGTTTGCAATCCTGCTATAAGTCGTGGTGGCATCTTTCAGGACCACGATTTCGCCTGGGTTACTCTCTGTGATGCTCTTGCTGACCTTCAATGCCTGAACCTTTCTCAATTGTTCCGATACCTTGGTCAGAACAGCCTCGGGCACGTCCTTGTCTGCTTCAAGCTGGATGGTTGCATACTGCGGGTCATCTATTTCTGCAAAATATCTGCTGACAGCTTCGCCGATCTCATCGTTTATCTTGCAGAGCTTTCCGTTACAGATCGCGAAATATTCTTCTCCCGGTTTGTTTGTGCCTTCGACAATATAGATAGGGAAAGGAGCGGTCACCGGCTTGTCCGATGTGAACATAGGCGCAGGATCAACCGGCTTGCCGTCTTTGCGTACCTCGAAATGGAGGTGAGGACCCGTAGCGCGTCCCGTTGAACCGGCATAGCCTATGAGCTGGCCACGATTCACCTTTCCGCTGATCTTCTGATTCGAATGGTCGCCATCCGTGATAAGATTATAGGTGTTGTTTACCGTCATCATACCACCTTCTATCTTCAGATGCGACACAATCTGGATCTTGGAAAGATGAGCATACCTTGTCTCGATGCCGTCAGAGTGGTTCAGTACAAGCATGAGGCCGTTGCTGTCGTCGCGTGTGATGGATGAGATTTCACCATCCGCTGCCGCATAGACAGGATCACCCTCTTTAAGGACATAGTCGATGCCCTGATGAGTACCCGCACCTGAGGCGTCCGTTCTAGCGCCGAACGAATTGCTCACAGAAGCGTCGCATGGAGGACACATAGGGAGATATGTCTGTTCCGTGCCATTTGTAAGGTCCGTTGAAAAATCTGTTGAGGCTTTGGCCTCTTTTGTTCCGCAGCCGAAGGCGAAGAAAGCAGCTGCGATTACGGGGAGTGTGGCAGCCAGCCTTATCCAGGCCCCTTTGCCACGATGAGATTGAGTCATCATAATGAATCTTTGTTTTGTCAATGAATGATTCAACCCACAGGATATATCCGGATTATAACCAAAGAGTTGTTTGAATATGGTTGTTCTATATTTGTCAAGTTCGTATCCTTCGTTGAGTACATCCTTGTCTGCCTCCCATTCCTGTACTTCTTCAAGGCTCTTTTCCGCCATCCAGAAGAACGGATTGAACCAGAACAGCGAGCGGAGGATCGAAAGGGCTATGCGCTCATAGGAATGTCCATGTCTCACATGGCTTGCTTCATGTGTGATGATCTGCTCGCGCTCATATCTTTCGTAATCATATCCCAGGAAAATTGTCCTGATGAATGAGAACGGAGTCTTTATCTCCTCGTGCTCTGCAAGGGTATATTCTTCAGTATGAGTGAGTTTCGATCTTTTGCGAAGCAGCGATATCCTGTATGAACTGTACAGGACAAGGCTTAATGATGCAGCTGCAGCCAGAATGTAAATGCATATCAGGGCCCATGTGACGATTTTCCGTACATCTGCCTTGCTCTTTTCCATCTGCACGGCGGATGCATCTAAAGCCTGCATATCTCCTGTTGCCGCCGTTTCGGCTGAATACGCCTCTGCAGCTGCGGCGTCTTCCAAAGCCATGTCATCTGACATGAGATAAGGGAGAAGGGCATATTGATTCCTCTGCTCGTCGATCGTGTACATAGGAACATCCATGGCCGGGATTGCCGCAGCCAGGATCATTGTAGCCATGATGTAGGCTCTGCAGAGCCTGAAACTGACCTTTCTGGCGAGAAGCCAGCGGTATATGACAAGAAACAGTCCGCTGCAGATGATGACTTCAATTATGTATCTTATTGCTGACATGGGGAGGTTATTGTGTGCTATTTGTCGCCGTTCAGGATTCTAAGGATCTCATCGGTCTCTTCCAGAGAGATGCTTTTCTGCGATGAGAAGAAGTTCACCATGCGGCTGACTGAACCTTCAAAGAAATTGTCCAGAACGGTTCGCATGTATGTGTTCGTGTAGTCTTCCTTCGCTACGACAGGGAAGTATTCGTATGTTCTTCCATATGCCTTGTGCGACACGAATCCCTTGTTCTCGAGGATTCGCACGATGGTCGATACCGTATTGTATGCAGGCTTCGGTTCCGGCAGCTCGGCCAGGATATCGTGCACGAGCACCTTCTCCTTCTGCCATATAACCTGCATTATCTCGAGCTCCGCCTTGGTAAGCTCCTGTGGTTTGTTCTTTATGTTTTCTCCCATAACTCTTGTTTAAAGATCCTTCGCTTTCGCTCAGGATGACATATAATTACGTTCATGTCTATACCATGATGGTAATTTAATTATCATGACATTGCAAATATAGAACTAATATTTTAATTATCCAACTAAAAATTTAGTTAAATAACGAATTTTTTCTTTTTATCTGATTTAAGTCCCTACAGCCGAGGCTTCTGAAAAATCGAAATCACCTGTGAAACGACATAAACGATTGCACCGTAAATCGCAGGTATGAGGGTCACTTTCAGACCTTTATATATTATGGCCATTGCTGTGTCGGGATTCGATGCGAGGTAGGTGAGTGCCTGCCTCAATCCTGCAAAAGCCCATATCAGTCCGACAGCGAATGCAATCTTGCCGATGTTCTCGACCCATGCAGGAGCCTTCCACGCAGCAAAGAATATGAGAGTCAGCAGAATTGTTATCATTGACATTCCGAGATAACCACCTTCTACAAAAAGATGGATGATTGAAGTCAAAATTGTAGTCATAATGCAAATTTTGTTAAAGTTACTAAAATTCAAATACTCCCGTATCGGAGTCACTGTTATTTATACTCTTGTTGGAGTATTTGCCCTTGCCCTTGACAAAGTTCCATGACAATGAGAGTCCGAATTCATGGTTCTTTGTGCGCAGATCTGTCGATGTCTTGTGATGGACCGGAGAGGCAGCTGTCGTTTCGGAAACGAACTTGTCCTCTACAAACGGGAACAGACACTGCAGCCCGATGGTCAGCCTGTTCTTTCTCCAAGAGAGATTGATGTATGAAATCTTCTCATATCCCTCAAGATAAATTCCGCTTAATGACTGGCCGACAAGAGTATGCCTGTATGACAATGTGAAACCCTTCCAGTATGCAGCTATGTTTCCATATACAGGGAAGAACCAGTGGTGAACAGCACCTGATTCAGCGTTAGCCTTGAATGTCTGATAGTCAGCAGTACCGTCGAGAGATATCTCAAGGAATTTCCACGGAACGTATGACAATGTGACGTTAGTTCCAAGTGCCGAACCATATTGTCCGTTCATTGTCTGAAGCATCCAATGGTCTCCGCCATCAACGAAGGCATTGTACAACTGGCCTTTGGTGTAGTTGAAATGCAGGTCGGCAGTCATGGCAAGTTTCCCCGGAATATTGAATGCATACATGAACTGTGAGCCGTATCGTGTGCTGTTCCTTACATTCACATTGCCACTTCTGTAGAATCCCTCCATTATCATGATCCTGTTGTCGGACATCTGCTGTATTCCTGGCATCATGGTCTCCGAGTCGAGTTTCAGTCTCATATAGTGCTTCTGTCTGAATCCGTATCCGAGAAGAAGAGTAGGGGTGAAGGCTATGTCTGAAAAGCCGTTGTCTCCCGATTTGATGTTTCCGGTCGCTCCGAGGCTGAACCTGTATGAGAATGAATTTATTCTGGATGAATACTCTCCATAAACCCTGTGGGTAGATGTGTTTACATCGGAAGCTCCTTCTCCGTCGCAATTCACCAGATTATTCTGAAGCCAGTTATATGCCCCCTTGTACCCGAAATCAAGTTTATGGGTTCCTTTGGTCCAGAGGTAGTTCAATTCTCCGATGACAGAACTTTTCCTCGTGTCAAGGTCCATGATGTCCTTATAACCTCCTTCGCCCCCTTCTGAAAGCGTCTCTGAAGAAACCGCATTCTGTGAATTCCTGTATGTCGTTCCGAGCACATCGAATGTCAATGTGCTTGAAGGCGATATGATCTTCGAGAAATATACCTCCGCCACTGGCATCAGTGTCTTTACCATGTCCTGGGTCAGTCCGCTTCGTTTCTGCACGATGTCGCCCCATTTCAGACCGATGTCCCTGTTCCTCTCCATTCTGCTCTTATCGCCCTGCAGGTTCATGGAAATCTGCAGGGTATAGTCATTGTCTTTCGCATTCAGCCATGACAGACCTCCGCTGTACTGGCTGCCCCAGTCCTGTCTTTTCTGGATATAGTCGTACTGATAGCTCTGCCCGTCAAGGATGCATGAATATATGCCTTCTTCGGTATCCCAGATCTTTCTTTTATGGTTGAAATGCGTCCCTATGTCCATCGTGAACTTGTTGTTGCCGCTCACATAACTCACGGAACCGCGTGCATTCGTGTACATCTGACCGCCTCTGCCGTAGAAGTTGCCCGACCAGCCTGTATCGAGACGTGACGTATGTACATTTATCATCACATCAGCATCCTCCATATACCTTACAGGCGGAACATCATAATAATCGACCTTCTTGACCTTGTCAGGGGAAATCAATTGAAGTTCATAATCGCTGGCCTTGACTCCGTTGATCAGGACAAGGACATTCTTTGCCCCGACGGTCTTGATGGTATTGCTCTGCTGGTCTATGAACAATCCCGGGATACCGGAAACAAGATCTCTTGCTTCGCGTGCCTGAGCCATCTGCTCCTTTGTGAAGAAATGGGTGGTCCGGTCAATCTTGTAGGTCATGTTGCCGTCGCTGATTACTGCAGCATTCAGCATCTCTGTGATAAGGCTGTCAGTCTGCGCTTCCATCGAAAAAGTCAATGAAAGAAGCATGGAAATAATGATGAATCTTTTCATGGCGAAATACGTTTTAAAGCTGCTGCAAAACTATGCAGAACCTCGTAGAAATGCCATGTCGAATCCACCTCTCGCTGTGTTGAATCCACCTCTGGACACATTCTGAGCGCATCAGGAGGGATATTTCAACAATTTCCATTACATTTGTACCATATGAACAGGACAATTCTCATAACGGTCTCTTACTGGATACTGGCGGTTACGATCATTGCCATGATCCTGCTCAGCCTCGGTTATCCGTTCGCTCTCGGACTGCTTATGGGAAGTCTTTTCCTGCCGGGTACGTTCATAGTGAAATTTCTCCTGCCGAAAGCACTTAAGGAAGAGGGTAGTAAACGGATCATGAGTTCCGTCTTCCTGTTCTTGGGAGTGGCCGTTCTTGAATTCCTGCTCATTGTATCCGTACATATCTGGATATCTGACCATCCTTATCCTTCAATTGCAGGAGTGCTGGTCAATCCGATGTTTGTTGCCGTGGTCATCACTTTGCTTTGTCTTGGGGACTGGTACCTGTCCGGATACCTTTCCCGCATTCTTCCTCAAGACAGGACTGTCACTTTTATCTCCGACAGGCACAAAGTCTCATTGCTCCCTTCGGAAATCCTGTACGTGGAGTCCAATGACAGGGAAGTATCGGTCGTGGCTACAGAGGGAAGAGTATTCCGTAACAAGACCGGAATCTCACAATGGGAAAGCATCCTCGGCGATGATTTCATTAGAATACATCGCTCATATATTGTGAACCGTGCCACGATCACATCCATTGATAAGGAATATGTATGGATGGGGGAGACCCAGCTCCCGATTTCACGGAAATATTACAAATCCGTACAGGAAAATTATCCGGCCTGAAATGTGCCGTTTCAGAATCGCCAGCTGATTCCGGTCATATATCCGGTATATGCATAGCCAAGACCGAGCTCCAGAAACCATGAGACCTTCTTTCCCACCGCTATGCCGACAGGAGTGAATTGAAATGCTGTAAAATGACTGGTTGAGTCTGTAGAGAGATCTATACCTGCGCCTAAACCGAACATTGCGTAATAACGGAATCTGGAGTCGAATCCCGTGGTGAATTTTACAGTCGGCATGACTGAAAGCGCCTGCATCCTGTCGATGTCCTTACTATCCGCAGTGATCTTGTCGCGCCATGAATTCCTGTAATTGACTTTGGCTCCCACAGAAAGCCATTTCTTCATCTTGAAATCGAAGTCAGCTGAAAATATGCCTGCAGTCTTCATGGGACCGTATGATGCCTCACCAGACGTGTCTTCTCCCATCATATAGATAAGGGTGAACAAGTCAGCCGGAAACCATCCCAGTTTCGCGTCATACTTATATTCCTGCGCCACAGATGTATGGGCCAATATCATAGATATTCCAAAGATGGATAATACGGTCAGGATTCTTTTCATATATTACAGCTTTGTCGAATTCTTGTACATAGATGCATATCGGCATCATTTTGTTGCAACTGTTTCGAGTTTTTTCATATACACCTCGGACGGAAATACCCTGAAATCCGTCCAAGGTGTTCCACTAAATGGTCATTTTACATGATTTCTCTTACACCTCGGTCAATTAATTGCCCAAAAACGTCCAAGGTGTATTATGTTGCCACCGTAAACAGGAAGCACCATTTCCCAAAGGAGAACTTGGGCGTATAGATAGATTCGTGCATCATCCGTTACTTCTTCACAGGTTTCACCTTATATCCCACCTCACGAAGGAGATTGATCATGCCATATTCTCCCGGCAGATGGCCGGCACCGACTACGAAGAGGGTAGTCTGCTTCGGAAGAAGCTCCTTCATCTGCTTCTCCCAGTTGAGATTGCGGACCTTGACGATGGCGTCATATTCATAACCGGTCATCTGCTCCTGGAAGATTTCCCAAAGAGTATCAAGATTCTGCGACTTGTATGCATCTGTCAGTTGAATCATCAGCTCCTTGCTGTTCCCTAGATCAATCATCTCCAGAAGTGCGTCAGCTTGTTCCTCAAGAGAATTTCCGTAGAGTAGTTCCATCTGATAGTCAGTTGTTTCCAGTTCTCCGATGGTCTTGCCCTTCGACTGGCCGAGTGTCTGCATATACTTGTCGATCGTAGTCATATCAGCCACATCCGGTATCACTTCCATCATCACCTTGTTCTGGACAGTCACCATTATGGTCATAGGGTTCATCATAGAGAGCATTTCAAGATTTGCTCCCAATTCCTTGATAAGCCAGGCATTGACTTTTACAGTTTCCTCTTTATTGAAAAGCGATAGCAGCGAAGTGTCCGCCGGCATCATCATCATAGCCTGCATCTTCTGCATCCGCTCCGGACTCATCTGGTCAAACTCAATCATATTGATCTCGCCGATGATGTTGTCCACCTTGTCAAAGGCTTTCATCAGGCCCGGAATGCTGTCACAATAAGTAAATGGACATCCGTGATGGGTTCCGAGAATGTACGACGGCTTCTTTATGCCGTTTCCGCTGATCTTCCACACGAGCTGCGCGTTGGAAGTAAGGCACAATAGGGAAAGTGCCAGGATTGTCAGGATTCGTTTCATGATTATTCTTCTATGTCTTTAAGTATGTCGTCAAGTATTCGGAATCTGTGGATGTCCCTTATCGCTACAAGTATGAGCATAATCAGCAGAAAGGCTGATATGACCAGAACACTGTCTTCTCTCACATTGTTCGACTGGATGGTGATGAACTGGTAAAAGAATACTGCCAATACAGAATATCCGATAAGTCTGGACACAATCGATGTGATGATGTCGAGCTTTTTCACTGACCTTACCTTGACCGCAAACTCGCTCACGTCGCCCTTGAAATCAAGGTCTTTCTGCCATTTCAGCTTGCTGAATATGGATATAAGTACCATCGCGCTGAATCCGACTCCTACAAATATGGTGCACCATAACGGCAGGTTGTATTTGATACAGTACTTAATATCGATATACACGATATAAGCTATTATGATGATCGAAATCCATCCTTTCTTTCCTCCGGTGTATTTGTCCACCTTGCTTTTTACAGACGATTCCAGCAGCCTTTCGTTCACGATCTTCTGCTTCTCGACCTTATCAGTGAGAACCTTGAACTGCTCTCGCATCTGCTCCAGTTCCTGTGAAATCTCAAAATTATCTCTTTCCATTTCTTTCGCTTTTTGACGGTTCTACATTGATTTCAGTTTCTCCCTGATACGGACAAGCTTCACAGAGACATTGTTGGCCGTGATTCCGAGAATTGATCCGATCTCGTCATAGCTCAGGTTCTCCAGCCACATCAGGATTATGCTTCGGTCGATATAACCGAGCCTGTTGATGCGGTCGTAGAGCTGGCGGATCTGCATCGAGTCCTCATCCATGTCCTCGAAGAGGTTGATGTTGACATCGAGCGGAACCTTCTCCAGAGTCCGTTTCTGTTTCCTGGACCAGTTGATGCAGGTGTTGAGGCTCACTCTCCATACCCAGGTGCTGATGAACTTGTCACCCTCGAAAGACTGCAGGCCTTTCCATAGGTTGATAAGTATCTCCTGGAAGAGATCGTTCACCTCATCTGCATCCTTGGAAAACATGTAGCAGACCGTGTAGATCCGCCTTTTGTTCTCCAGAACGATTTGCGCAAATTCTCTTTCTTTGTTGTCCATATCTAGGGTTTTCTGAAATGTTTCTGACCGTTAAACAACGAACCGGTCAAAAAACTACAGAAATAATTATTTATTTCAGGTATCGAGTGCATTTTCAGCCCATTTTGCACTTGGTACCCCGAAATTTTGGGGTGTCGAGTGCGGTTTTACTGTAAAAGTGCACTCGATCTATCCTTCAACCAGGATATCGCATCTTCTTCCGGTGATCCTGTTTCGACATCCGGAACTATAGGGTCATCACAGAAAACTTCACCGGTGCGGGCAATGTCACAACTGACTGTCAGGGCAAGGATGGAGCCGTTATAAAATATGATGCATTCATTGGCAGAAGCATATCCGGCGGTAGGAGATCCGAAAACGCGTACATTGTCCAAACCTCTGAAACTGAGCAGTACCGCCTCTCCTGAACTAGCTGTCGCTTCATCTGTCAGAATAGCTACAGGACAATTGATGCGGAGACGCCTCTTCATTGGACCTCTTTTCACGAGCTTGAGCCTTATCTGCCGGCAGAAGATAGGAATGTTTGCCTCCGGCAATCTTAGCAGCCTTGTTGATTATCTCCTGGGCCTCTTCCAAAGTTTCCGGATTCTGAGAAAGCGCTTCCTTCTTTGCAGCTTCCCATGTCTCGCCCTCAGCATAAAGTCCTTTTCGATCCATCTGCTGGATAGCGTCACGCACATATGTCTGATTCGGACTGCTGCAGCTGATGATGGTCAGTATGGCCAACAGAAGTATATGTATTCGTTTTTCTATCATTGTTCTATGACGGGTTTTCTTCCAGATACTGCTGTCTGATCTTATATCTTATCAACGATGTGGATGCCAGATATATCACGATAAAGATGAACGGTAAGCCTTTCCAACCCTTGTCAAACGCAATCATATCATAAAGGCCTATAGCAAGGGCAATTGCACATAGACAAAGCATGATGTTACGGCGTTTCTTGCCATGCTTGATAAGAAGATTCTGAAATTTCTCCTTCTTGAATTCAGTAATGAGAAGCAGTGGTACCAGAACCAGACAACTTAACAGAATGATCCAATTAAACATCTGGTATTCTCCCTGGAATATATACACAATAGTGTAAGCTGCCAGGATTCCAAGAGCGGCAATAATCGAAATCAATCGGATTAGTTTCAGCGTTTGCATAATTAATGTGATTTTAAGATGGAAAGTTGTTGTTTTACTCCTTGTTTCGAGAAGGTTTAGATGATCCTATTATGAGCAGCACACCTATGATCAAAGCACCCAGAATGATTGCTCCTGCCGAAACAAGCGCATCACCCCATCAGAAAGGTGTTCCCATCAGATGCCTGACTAAAGGTAGCAGGACAATGATACCCACTGCATACAATGTGGTTGACTTCGCAATCCGAATCTGATCTTTGCTTAGTTTCATAACTATTCCTCCTTGTTCTCTTTCAGCAATCTATGGTGGTTATATGCAAGCAGATATGTACAGCAGATACATGTACCGAGTCCTATGATAAGTTTATGGGTAGCGATATTTCCGTTGATGAACATAACAATTCTATCGACTGCGAATGCGCCAAAGATCAGATAGCCGAGGCAGATCCAGATGATTTTAGTTCTTGTTTTCATGGTCGTGTCTATTTGTTTAGTCAGTTATTTTTCAGTTTGCGGTACTTTGTCAGATAGTATATAAATAGAATGCTGCTGCATAGCAGACATCCGATGGCCAGATACAGGACAAGGTCTGATGAGGCTCCGTGTTTAGATGCGGAAATCTGTGCAATACAGACACAGATCAATGCGGCGCTTGACAGGCCATAAGACCTCAGAATGCCTCGCAATTCTTTTTCTGTGTAATTCCTCATAGCTACTCCTCCTTCTTGAATTTCTTGAGTTCGTTGAAATAGATGACAGCCCATAGAATGGCGAAGACAAGGAAGATTATTCCTCTGAAAATTCTTCCTTCATCATCAATGAATTCCAGGACTGACAGCACCAACCACCCGATTGCAATGATCGGCCAGCCGATACGCCAGGCTTTGTTGGATTTCGGTTTGTTCATAGTTTTATGTGTTCGTTTATATATATAGACGCTCGTGAGCATCATTTCACTACAGTTTCGGAATAAAAGAAGCGTGAACTGTTATGATGTAGTAATTTCTCAGGTTTCCAAACTACAAGATAAGCATAACGCTTCGTGTTTTATTCGTATGTAATGGCAGTCCGTTGACTGTCAAGGAGGGTTGCGGACTGCAATTCTCCTTTTTGGTCATATGTAAGCTGCTTGACCAGTCCGATGCCGTAGGCATACCATGAGACTATCTTCTCAACATCTTTTTGCATCATGGCCTTGCTTGTGATGGTCTCTTCCATGATGAAGCAGTCGAAATCTCCCGCTGGCGTATGCAGGGTCTCTTTGCCGATGATCTTCCGGTCCTCGCCCGATATCCTGACGCTGATGACAGAGAACTTGAACTGGAATTCATAATCCGGCAATGGACCGGTCTTCGGATATCGCGGAATGCCCCTGACCTCTCCTGAAAAGCTGAACTTGCTCTTCATCTCTTCAATGGCCGCCTTCTTCTTTTCTTCGGAAACATCGGACTTCATGTCATCAATGGCATCCTTCAGGATGCTTTCCAGAACATCCTCTTCAAAAATGGCGTTCATGTCCACCATATATTCCCCGTCCTTGAACCGGTAGAATATATAGCTTTTCAGGGTATCGGCAGGGGAGGCTGTCCTGACTTTCTCAACTCGCAGCTTCACGCTTCCATTTACCGCGTCACCCTTCATCGTTTCCACGGAATGATAAACGGTGGCGACGGTATTTCCGTCGCCATCCATCTCCTTATATGACCATCTGGCGTTTTCCGGTTCCGTTACAAAGAACACCTTCTCCTGTGCAAGGCCGTTCAGACAGCAGAGTCCGAGAACCCCGATCAATATTACTTTCAGCTTCATTTCTATTCTTCCTTCCTTGATTTCTTTATCTGGAAAATGTAAAGCATGCCCCATGCGATTGCAAAGATGGACCAGACGATACCTGGAATATGCCATCCGCTGCCGTCAACGAAGTCCCAGATTGCAAGTGCCAGATACAATGAGCCGATGAGAGGCCAGCCTATGAGAAAGGCTTTGGAGGGTTCGGATTTGTTCATGGTTCGTGTTATTTGTAAAGTTTATCGCAATGTAGCGATTATCTGGCTGAAATCCAACTGAATCTATCTGATTTTAGCCTTCAGTCTCGATACTCTGTTATAAACGACGCTTTTGTCCTTTTGCAGAAGAACTGACATCATAGTCGGAGTAAACCCTGCCTGGATATAACAGAACTGCCTGATCTCCTCCTCTTTTAATTCCGGGTGGGAGCTACGGAGCCTTGCGACAACATCGCCTTGAGTCAGATTGAGCCATTGCTCAAGCTCTTTCAGGACCCCCGGATCGTTCCTCATTTCATCAATGATCTCCCTGACCTCCTGGATGATCTTCTTCTGGAACCTGTCAGTATCCTCATAGACATAATACTGCTCACACAGCCTTTCAAGAATCTTGAAATTGCTGTTCTCTGTCTGCTCCGGCTTGTTGTCGCCGCTTTCATGAACTTCATTCTTCCTGTTACAGAAGTTTCGGAAGTCCCGAATGAACTCTGAAATATCCTCTGCAGAAATTTCTTTGTATAATCCCTTACGGATATCCCCGAACAACTTAATGTTAAACAGACGTAAACGGAAAATGTTCATGTCCTTAAATTCCTTTTTAAAGTTTTCTGTAAAATACCTGATGTCCATCATAACTTTATTTTTTTATTGGATTTTATTGGACAAAGTTACAGACATAGTAACGGAACATTGTTGTCTTTTGCCTGTCAGAATCTATCGGAAGGTAGATGTAAATAATTGATATATAGTTCTATCTGTAAACTGTGATTCCGTTTTTCTATCAATGGACGGTAAGGCCGTTATCTTCGTCCGATGTCCTTTACCTCAATGCATATATCAGTTGAATGTCTCAAACATACCAAAAGCCCGACCTGATCGGGCATCTCCGTTCTCCTCTCACAAGAAGGTAGACTAATAATAATCGAAACCATCATCGACGGCATCGAAAGGTGGGTGCTCACCTTGGTATCCGGCTAGTGCCGGTCAATATCTATATCATCCGCTAATCCTCAAAGATAGCTTGCCCCAGAATAAACGTCCACTTTTTATATGCTTTACCATTTGCCTCGCTTTCTTCGAATATCCAGCTGTCTGGAGAGTAAAATGATTTTTCATTTATCTCGTGCGGAGACCATCTGATCTTTCTGCCATCTTCTGTCATCTCCGCTTCTGCATAAGTGTCTTCACGAAGATCACCAATCAAGGCGTGGTTGAACAGGTCCATGTCAGTATATGGAAATCCCTCTCCGACAACGAGTGTTCCAAATAATGTCACACATTCGTCCTCATTTATGGAGATTACCCTTTCTGTAGGTAACTGCGATGATTCTTGTTTATAAGTTTTCAGAGTAAAGACAACGTCACTTCCAGTTTCATTCCTGATGTAGAATTCATACTCAACAACATTGTTCAGTTTGTCCAATCCGCACGAATTTACGATGCACAGAGTCATAATCCACCCAATCAGATGCTTGATAGTCTTCATATCAATAATTGTTAATGTTCATATATAAGACGAAAAAATATCCTCATAATACTATTCCTTAACCCCCCAGCACCTCCAGACAGCAATACCGAATCTCCTCCTCATCAAGCCCGCACTCCTTCAGATGCTCTATGAACTCTGGGTGATCCCTCTCGAAAGCAGCCAGCAGATTGCCATGCGAAAACTTTCAAAGACAATCATTTATTGCTCCGAAATACTCCAATAGAACCGGATCCTCTTTTTCTTTCCGAAGCGGTCAACGTCGAAAGTCAGTGTATCACCTTCGCCTCTCTGTCTCATCTTTGCGTATTTGGTGTTGAATGCAGAGAAATTGCCTCCGTCAAATTTCTCGATGACATCATATTGTCTCAAACCTCCTATGTATGCAGGGGACTCCTTGCCGATTGATTTTACGAATGCAGTCTTGAAATCATCATCAGGAATAAGACTGAGTGCCTTCCTTTCAAACGACGAATTCTCATTCAGATATTCAGCCCAGTTGCCTGTACCGTTTCTTTTGAAATAAGCCTTTCCATCAGCAAGATCAATGGCAATATCGAACTTTGACAACAGCTCCAGACCGACAAAATGAGGAAAATCTGCTGCCCTTTGGTCCTTCTGCCTGAAAGTAACCATCAAAGTATCATTGATTACGTCAGGGGAGTATATGACGAAAGTATGATCTCCAACATATGTCTTATAGTAAAGCAAGGCATTATCCTCCATGAACTGCCGTTCCTCATCAAGTTCCCCTTCGTTGAAATTGAATGCAAGGGCGGAACAGCAGCCAGTATCGAGAAGCAGTTCCTGTTTCATTGAAAGCTTATCCTCGCTGGAAAAACTTATCGGAAAATCAGTCAGATATATCTTTTCCCCACGCCTCTCTATATTGCATACAAAGTCGCAGCTGTCTCTCTGACTGACCGACAGCGCATCGGAAACTGATATCGAAAGGTTCTCGAAATCAAAGTTCCATATGCGGGTGTCGTCCTGTGGAATGGAGAATATTCCGTCGTATTCAAACTCATCCTTCAGCCCATCGAACACCATAAACCAGTCATAATGAAGAGTTCCACCATAGAAAGGTATGTCAATAGGGTGGAAATACGTAGTCCCGAAAAAATCCCTCGATGCTGCAGGAAAATATACACTGCTTTCCGTAGACTTACCCTCACGCTCCAGTTTTTTCATATTGAGGCATTGAGCGGCTGTGAGACTATCCAGCAACAATCCTAGACCACCTGTGTCGAAAATCATCGAGCTCTTTCCGGAACCGATAGGAATGTCCATGATTATAAGCCTGGTGGAACCTTCTGCGGAATATGTGAAATTTCCGTCCTCCGCCTCCAGGATAGCGGTAACAGCAACCTCCTGTCTGCAGGATATTACCGAAATGCAGATTATAATAAGAATATAATTAATGCCTTTCATATTATCGTTTCAATGGAGCTAAAAGAATTACATCATTGCTTTCAGGAGTGATAGTCTTCAGGATCTCCGATATCCTTGCTTTTGAGGTCTCGCAAAGTTTTCCTTTGGAGAGTGCAGCCTTTCCTATCTTCATAAAATCCTCAGCAGAAAACATCTCCATATAATATCCTTGCGTAAAAGGCAGATATTCCAGCTTCCTGTTCAACATATCATCTGTAAAGTCTGCTACGTATGAATGTTCCGTTTCACGTTCTGTAACCACAAAAACAGGCTTGCCATAGCTGTAATATCCGCTTGCCCTTCGAACAGGCATACTGACCGAAGTGATTATATGGTCAGGAAGCAATGTGTATGTGTGATTCGGCAGGACACTTGAGGCAGCCTTTTGATTGCCTTTAAGGAAATTCATTGTGAAGATCGGCTTGAGGAATCCATCTTTGACAACATAAAGAGAATCTACTCTGCCACCCCAGGTGTGTATTGAAAAATCAAAATCTTCAGTATTAAAAGCGCCACCTATTGCGTGGCTGTAATCCCGGACAAGGGAAAGATCGCCAGCCGGAACTTCCCAAATAACCTTGTCTTCTCCGTCCTGCTTCCATGCCACAGCCTCATTCTCACCTTCAAAAGGAAGTGTCGCTACTGTCAGTTCTCCTGTCTCAGGGTCAATGGCAAACGCTCCCTTCGGTACATTATATTTCAATTGACGTGCTTCAATCAGCTCTCCTGTATTGAGGTCATAACATAATAACTCCTTTGCAGTCCAAGGAAGGATATACACCATAGAATTCTCCTCATTAATCTCGGAGCGATAAACATTGGTATATTCTCCGGAATTCTTACCTATCCTTCCGATGTTGCGCAGATATTTACCTGTCTTCCTGTCATACAGCTTATATACCTGACTGGAGCCGTATAGCCCGATGTAATTGTCGGATACACAACAATTTCCACCCTCAGTATATGCATCCTCCGAACTGCTGTCAAGGGCTATGAATTCTGGCTCTGACACCCAATCCGAAAGGTTGATGACACGTTTCTTGTTTACTTCTGCAAGATTGACCGTGATGACCTTCTCATGGTCGACTTCTGATTTGCAGGAGCAGAGGGAAGACATCGCGATGCATGCGATGAAAACCGTCAGAATTCTATAACGCCTCATAAGATCATCCTCTTTTCCTATATCCGAGAACCATAAGGGCAATCAGGCCTAAACCGCCTGCAGCCAGAGCTATCCTTCCTAGTTTTCTGTCATGCTCGATCACGGCAAACGGATTGTCACCGAGGTACTTACCTTCTGCAATCAGTTCCAGGGCCTTGTCCAGTACCGGATCATTCTCGGCAGTAAACAATTCTTCGTAGGTCAGAGGAACTTTATGATCAGGGAGCAGACCGCGTCCGGACGGTGTACGAGGCGTCACGACATCATCAAATACATCCTTGACCATTGGAATTCTGACCTGTATCTTAGAATTAGGAAGCATGATATCGACGAACTTGATCGCGGTCATATAATGATAACCCGTCTTCGTCTCCCTTCCGACTGTGACTGCCCTGTGGTTTCTTACAAGGTAAGCAGGGAAATATGTTGCGGCGGAAACGGATGTCTCGTCTGTTAAGATGTATAGTCTGCCCTTGTAGCTGTTTTTTAGATCGTCGTCTGAAGAATGGTAATATGTGTCAGAATCCTGATAGTATCCTTCCTTGCCTTTCTTCATCACGAAATCTGCAAACGGTGTCATATCGACTGTATAATTGGCACTGTACCTGAAGCTGTTGAATGTCGAGTCCGAATTGACCATCTGATACGATTCAAGGTCGGCTGACGGCTTGTCCATGAACAGTGACAGAAGTCGGTTCATAGGGTCGATGTGGCCTCCGTCGTTGAATCTCACATCAATGATCATGTTGGGCTTACCCGATTCTGCCCTGATGGTGTCGGCAATGGCGTCCACTTCAACTTCATTCAGGGCAAATGTGTGAATGGAGAGAAGTCCGGTGCTGTCGTTGAGGTTCTTGTATTCCCAGCTCTTGCCCATGGCAGCATACATCCTTTTGTAATAGCCCAGTCTGGTACTTAGGACAGGGATATATCTGGCCTTTCTCGAATCCATCCATACGTCCACATATTCTGTTCCGTCATCAAAACGGACTGTTGACGTTCTCGGCTTTGTTACCTCATTGTCATAAATGTAGTTCCACGCCTGCAGTCTGAGGTAGTCTCTGAAGCTCTCATTTTCTCCGTCATATCCGGTCAGCATCTTTTCTGTCCTTTCAATGACTTCCGCTGCCGGTACGCCGTCGAGGAAGGCAACTTTTCGTCCCACCATGTCCTTGCAGCCGATGCTTGCCATGGTCACGAACAACGTGTCCTTGATTATTCCCAGCATGAGGTTAGGAGAATAAAGGGCGCGTCTGTCCTCTCCCATTCTCGGATCACGGGTAAGCAGGCTGACATGTGAGTCGTGAATCAGTTCAGCAGATGTAGTGCGTCTTGCGAGTTTATAGAAATCCAGATAGCTGGTCTCTTTTTCCAGCATCTTCATGCTCTCGCTCCTGAAAGCATCGAACTGTTCCTGTGTAACTATCTCGTCCAGAGTAGGAAATATTTCCTGATATGCATCCATAAGTACGCTGAAGTCCTGCTGAGCCTGCTCAGGGGTCAGCGTTTCAGGTATTATCATCTTTCCCGGAGCAACGAATGTGGTCTCCAGACCGAATGGTGTCATAGGATCACCAGCCTTTCCGTCCGAAGTGCTGATTGAGAGACTGATATGAGGTTCGTCGAATTCCTTGAATGCATATCCGACCTTTCCAAGAATGTCGCCCTTGCTGATCTTCATCCCGGTCTTGAATCTTACATTTCCTGTAAGTCCGCTGATGTACAGTTTCCTGCCGTCATCCATCCTTATGCCCAGGCTTCCGCATACGTATTTTGACGGGACTTTCAGATTGCCGTCTCTGATCACTATAGATATTCCTTCGTCAAACGTCATCTCTGGCAGACGTGAAGTAAAGAGCGAGGTCAGCGATGTCTGCTGATCGATGATGTAGTTGAAGAGCGTTCCGTCGCATGGAGAAACGACTTCGGTTCCATCTTCTGCGGTTATGAAGAGGTCGTCGAAATTCATTTCGGAGCCAATGTACTGCTGAGGCTTGCAGATGATGCCTTCACCAGGTTCTGCGCCCTTTACAGGCCATAGAAGCTGGGCGCCTGCCCTTGTTGAAGATGTGAGGAGGGCCACTACAGCAAGGATTGTGCTTGCTGCAGCAAAAGTTGTCCGTTTCATGATGATGTTACTTTATTATGAGGATTATATTGTCTTCAGGCTCAATCCGCGTGTCTTTCGACTTGGTACGTGAACCCTTGTCCGTGCTTATGATTATCTGAGACGCTGATGAGTCGCTCTGCATTCTGGAGTCTTCGCTGTATGCCGGTATCCTGAGCATATCTTCATTGCCGTGGCTCGCTTCGGTGAACTCAGTCGAGAGTCCAAGAAGCATAAGCGTGAGACTGAGATATGCAAGTCTCATCAGACCGACTTTTCCGGAAGGTGGATTCAGCATGGACTCAAACCTCTTGCGGGTGAGGGAGTTATGGAATTCGGAAGTGAATGGAGGGGCCTTTTTCGCGAGTATCTGATCAAGTATCAGACTCACGTATTCCTTTCTGTCAGCTCCGCTTTGCAGTACATCGCAGTCAGCCTCGCATTCCTGCACTTCATCCAGATGTATCTCTGCCAGATGGACGAACGGGTTGAACCACATGAATATCTTCATGATGTGCATGACCAGCTTCTCCCATGTGTGTCTGTGCCTGATATGGCTGGCTTCATGCTCAAGGATCATCGCTTTTTCCGCAGCAGGGAGGCCTGCGGAGATATGGATGCTGCTGATGAATGAATATGCCGATGTGCCTTTGTTGTCAAGTTCCTTTACCTTATATCCTTTATATTCATATTCACGGACAGTGCGTCTTTTACCTTCTGCTGCGAACCGGGCAAGCTGGACCGTCAGGGATATGAAAAGGCATGCTGCAACTGTCAGATAAATGATCCGAAGGGTTTCGGTTGTTTCCGAAGGGAGTGTTCCGTAGTATCTGAATCTTGTAAGGATGACCGGAACAGATTCTGTCCTTATCGGAATATGTATGAACGGGACTGCAGCCGACATGAGCGTCGACAGCAGAAGGTACATCCTTCTGGCTGCAAACGACATCCTGCTCTTGGGGAGAATGCAGTAGAGCAGGTATGAAATGCTGCTGAAGAGCATCATGTCGATCAAAATTCCCATATTCTTATTCCTTGTCTATTATTTCCTGTGCAAGCTTGAGAAGTTCCTGCTTCTCCTTGGACGAAAGTTTCTTCTCGCTGGAGAAGAATGAAAACATCTGTACAAGAGAGCCTCCGAAGAAGCTGTCCAGCATGTTTCCGGCTACGCTTCCTGCATATTCCTTCTGCTCTACGACCGGGTAGTACATATTGCTCTTGCCCGTTGATGTGTGACCTGCAAATCCCTTGTCTTCCAGGAGTTTGAGGAATGTCGCGACAGTCGTGTACTTGGGCTTGGGCTCGTCGCAATGCTCCAGAATGTCATTGACTGTTCCCTTGCCAAGCATCCAGAGGATCTTCATTACATCCTCTTCGCCTTTGGTGAGTGTTTTAGTTTTATCAGACATGTTCCATATTATTACGATGCAAACATACTACTAAATTTTTAGAAGTGCAAGATTCTCTTCTAAAAATTTAGTAGTATGTTCGTGTCCTCGGTCTCTGGAACGCGCTGATCAGGGAGGATATCAGGAACAGGGTCAGGATACTCATGTATGCGGTGTTGGCACCTCTAATCTAAATTATAGCACCACCATCAACCGGGATCACCGCTCCTGTGATGTATGATGCCATATCGCTTGCAAGGAAGAGGGCTGCATTGGCTATGTCCTCCGCCTCTCCCATCCTTGCTAGAGGGATTTTCTGAAGCAGGGGAGACACCATGCTTTCAGGAAGCGCGGCAACCATATCAGTGCGTGTCACTCCCGGAGCGACAGCGTTCACCCTTATGCCATATCTTCCCAGTTCCCTTGACAGCGAACGGGTGAGTCCGTTCACGGCTGACTTTGATGCCGGATACATGCAGCCCAGTCCCTGGCCGTAGAAACTCACTACGGAACTTGTGTTGATGATGCATCCTCCGCCAGCCTCCTTCATATATGCTGCGGCAGCCTTACAGCATACGAACACCGCCCTGATGTTAAGGTCAATGATCCTGTCCAGGTCCTCGTCTGTATAGTTTTCGAGAGGTATGCTCTGCGATATGCCTGCATTGTTTGCCAGGATATCTATCCTTCCGTACCTGCTCTTGACCACCTCCATCGCCTCCCTGACCTGATTCTGGTCGGTGAGTGCAGGTGCCATCGCCATGGCATCGCAATCCGGATATATCTCCCTGAGTTTCTCCAATGCGGTCTCGGCAGTCTCTTTCTTCGATCCCCAGATCACCACTTTTGCCTCTGCTTCAACAAACTTCTTCACTATCGCGAAGCCGATGCCACGCGTTCCACCGGTGACGATTGCCACCTTATTCTTCAATGTAATATCCATGTCCTTGTTAATTGTATCCCGTATCTGATGCCAAAATCATGCCTTGGCAGGTTATAATCTTATATACCCGCTCTCTTCGATTATCCTTGTTCCGGAGCCGGAGGAGAGGTATTTAAAGAGAAGCCAGGCGAGGGAGGTGCGGTCTATGTCGGCTCTTACGGCTGCATATATTTCTGTGCAATATGGATATGACCTGTCCTTGATGGTCTTTTTTGACGGAACTGTTCCGTTCACTCCGACTGCCTTGGTCTCTCCGTTGTTCACGATGGTGTCGTAATAGTAGAACGGTGTATAGCCTATGCCGCTGATGTCTCCGCCTATCTGATAATATGGCGACATCATTGTCTGACCGACGCTCATCTCTGTCCCTTCGATCATTTCCAGACCGGCCATCACCAATGTCTCCATCTTTTCCTGGCTTCCCGAATTGCGGTTTCTGGTATATGCCGTGATCGGGCGGTCTTCACCTCCGACCTCCTTCCAGCTGGTGATCTTTCCGGTGTAGATGTCCTGGATCTGACTGATTGTCAGGGAACTGACAGGATTGTCCGGGTTGATGAGGAATATGAATGCGTCGCGTGCGATCGGCTTTTCGATCAGTTCCACACCTTTTTCCTGTGAATATGCCTTTTCGTCTCGAGAGATGCTGCGAGCCGTCAGGATAACATCGACTTTTCCGTCGATCAGGTTGTTGAATGAGGCGTGTGTGTTGTTTTCCTGCAGTTTGTCTGCATTGAGTGTGTGCCAGTCGTCATCTGTACATCCGTCCGGTGATATCAGCACCTGGAAAATGTCGCCGTCCGCGAAAGGTCGTCTTTCCCATCTGTAGTCCAGCCCTAGAAGCCTGGCAGCCAGTATCTGCCTTAATGGGGTGGTGGAGTCCGATCCGTCTATCACAGGGAAATTCCGTATGGTAAGTCCTTCGATCTTTTCAACTTCCGTCGTGGGTTTCTCGCAACCCCAGATGACGGCCAAGGCCGTCAGAATTGTTAAAATCCGTTTCATGATAGTCAGTTTAGTCCCTAAATAGATGCAAGTTGGCCCCATTTCGTTCCCGACCGTCCAGTTAAAAGCACAATTTACCCCTGTTTTGTGCTTTTAAACGTCAAAATGAATCTTAAAAGCACAAAATCGGCCGTTTTTGTGCTTTTGACTGCAGAATTGTCCGTTAAAAGCACGGAATAGCCTGTTTCTGTGCTTTTGATTCAGTCGGGGGACGAAATCGGCTATTCAAGCGGGGGAACGAGGAACCATTCTGTGGTGGAGACGTTGGAGCCGGAGATGCAGCCGGTGCCTCCGATGACATTTGTGTAGGCGAATGTGGCCGGGGATAGGCCTATGAAGCCGAGGATGTTGCTGCCTTTGTCCCGGCAGGCGATTTCATATTTCACTCTTTCCGGTGTGTATCTGTGTATGCCTATCCTGTAGTACGCATAGTTCTCGGCCTCTTCTCCGTCAGGCAATTCATATTCCACATTTACGTCGAATGTCTTTTTCAGTCCGTTGAAGCTACGGTCGGATACGCCATAAAATTTTACACCATCTTCCCATATGATATCGAATGGGCCCAGATCAAGGTATGACGTCTCGTTATCATTTCCGAAAGCAAGAGGCAGGGGCGAACCTCCGACCGGATCAATACCAAAAAAGCCTGATCCGTAGATTGATGCCCTATGGAATGTAAATGCATACGAGTCTTCCGTATCCGGGTCATCTTCAATCGTGAAGCTTATGCGGAATGTCTTGTCGTTTATCCTTGAATGCGAGACACTTACCTGCGGAGGCCGCTGGGGCACTATGATTGTGGAAGTAGCTGTCGGAAATCCTTCAGCCTGTGCAATCACCTTGATCTCATCGCCCGGAACCAGACCTCGGATATCTGCGCTTACAAGACCTGCGAATTTGTCGAGCCGTATCCCGTCCCAAGTATAGGCAAGCTCGGAATTGTGATATACATCAAGCGTGCAGTAAATATCTTCGGGAAACTCTCTTTCTCCTGCAGCTGACGGTATCGCATATATGAATCCTGACAAATACAGCGGTGCATCATCCGGAATCACACCTCCTTTATATTCTGTCGGATCATATTCCAGATTCATGTCAAGGCAAAGAATCGGTTCGCTATTGAGGTCGCTGAAATCAAAATCCACCTTGCAGGCTACGCATGCAAGGCTCATCAGCAATATGATTGTCTTTCTCATCGTATCAGAACTTTAAGGTGTAACTGAATGAAGGTATGATAGGGAAGATGGCCCTTCCTTCTCCGTACAGGCTCTTGTCCTCTCTTTCGCTTATGGCCACGAAGACTACATTCTTCCTGCAATAGGCGTTATAGACTCCTATGTTCCATATCCTTTCGTTGCCGCGTCTGGTCGTCTTCCTGAAATTGGCCCCGAGGTCAAGGCGGTGATAATCAGGGAGATTTACGTTGTTAGGAGCGGTGTAGTACCTGTCGAATACCTCTCCGGGATTGTAGATGTGGGTAGGGACAGTCATCCATCCTCCGCTGTTGTAATTCCAGTTGGCATATACATCAATCCCTTCAGTGATCTTCCAAAGCCCCATCAATGTAAGCTTATGTCTGTTGTCATGTCTGTGGTGATACCAGTCGTGCCATATCCCGTCAAACCGCCTTTCGCTCCAGGACAATGTATAATATGTCGTGAAGGATAGCTTTGATGACTCCCATCCCAGTTCGGTTTCAAGACCATATGCCCTTCCTTTGCCTTTATGGAACGATGTCTCCCACGAATCCAGAGGAGGGAAGAGTGTGTTTGAGCCGGAATACTCAAGAAGGTTGTCCATTGTCTTGTAATATGCCTCGACATTCAGACGGAAATCCATCGGCAGCCTTGAATATACCCCGGCCGCAACCTGTTTAGAATGCATAGGGGCAATGTTTTCCGTGGACGGAAGCCAGCAGTTTGTAGGCACGTCGAGATAGTTTGTGGAGATCAGATGTGCAAACTGGTTCATATGGGTGTATGATGCCTTGATGTCCACATTGTCCGAGCATCTGAAGCTCATGGCAAGTCTCGGCTCGAGCCTGTGGCGGAACTTGCCGGGTACGGAGAATATCACATACCGCAGTCCGGCGTTCATATTCAGGCGTTTACCTATGCTTACCTCATCTTCTGCATACAATGCGAATTCGTCGCCTGTGTATCTTTTCCCGGATGAGGTCTCGAGAAGCGAACCGTCGTTGTCTATGGCCGAATTTCTTGATGGATTGTAGATGTGATGCTGGTATGATGCACCCATCCTCAAGCGGTTGTTTCCGTCAAGCCTCCAGTCCAGGTCGGTCGTGGCTGCAATGTCGGATACCTTGGATACGTTCGTCTCATTCAGGGCGTCATACTGCTCCTTGCCCTCGGCTTCGAATATCCAGTCCTTCCACCTGTACCATATGTCCGCATCGCTGCCGGAGTAATAGGCAACCGTCTTGAGATGCATGTCTTCATTCATGACATGGTCCCAGTTCAGGGATGTCAGGAAATTACCCCATGCGATGTCAGCTTCCAGCTCATCTTCTCCCGATACAGTCACACTGATGCCGTTTCCGAGAACTGCATCTACTGTCTCCGGATAGGTCAGACCCAGACCCAGTCTGTCACGTCCGTAGTACATCTTCAGCGACAGCTTGTCCTTTTCGCTGAATCTATGTGTGACGGAGGCATTCAGGTCATGAAATGCATATGTGCCTCCTATGGTCTCGCCGTCTTCATTCTTTCTGTTCAGGTAGGCGATGGTCGGAGCGAGCACTGCGTCCATCCAGCTCCTTCTCAATGCCACATTGAAAGATGTCTTTCCCTTTACGACCGGGCCTTCAAACTGAAGCCTTCCGTCTATCAGACCGATCATGAACGAGCCATGGAATTCCTCGAAATCCCCATCTCTCGTGCTTACATCCACGACCGAGCTCATTCTTCCTCCGTACCTTGCCGGGAAGCCGCTCTTGTAGAAATCCAGACCTCCGACCACATCCGTGTTGAACGAAGAGAACAGGCCTCCGAGGTGGCTTATCTGATACATCGGGACCCCGTCAAGAAGGAAAAGGTTGTCGGAACCCTCACCTCCATGGACATACAGGCCGGACATAAGTTCCGTACCGGCGCTGACTCCCGGGAGATTCTGCAGGGACTTGATGATGTCCGGGGAGCTGAAGACCACATTTCCATATATGAAGTCAAGCTTGTCAAGACGTTTGTGGCCTGTCTGCGTCTTTGCGACCGCCGAAGCCCTGTCCGATGTGATCCTGGCCTCGCGGATCGTATCCAGCCTTTCCTTCATGGCAAGGCTGTCTCTATCATGGAGATTGACTGCTTCTGAAGCAAGGCAGATCAATAAGGCTGCTATGGTTAGGATTGCGTGTCTCATTCTGTCCGTTTTATGATATCATCCTCTGCAATATCCGTATCTCACAAGGTCGCTCCTGTCTCTGACCAGATGGACATATCCGTCGCTGAGAAGCAGGACTTCGTCTGCGACTTCAAGCAGGGCTTCGTAATTGTGGTCAGACACGATTATGCCCATCTTTCCCTTCTGCCTCTTGATCAGTTTCTGGATGACTTCTATCGCCACCGGTGCCAGGTATGAAAAAGGCTCGTCCAGAATGCAGAAAGGGGAGTCTGAACATAGGCAGAGCCATGTTTCCGCAATACGTACCTCGCCTCCAGAAAGTTCCTTTACAGGAGTGTCCGGATATTGTGCGAATTTAGGAAAATCATCTGTGAATCTTTCATAGTCAGCCCCGAAATATTCAAAAACCTTCTTCAGCGGCATCTTCGGAGGCAGGAAAGGCTTCTGCGCCTGATATTTGACGTATCTGCCCATCTCGTCGGAATGAGTCACGACACTGTCATTGTACCTTACGAAGAGATCCTGGGTCTTGAGCTCGCCCATGATGGCCCTGAACATACATGATTTCCCGCTTCCGTTCCTTCCGAGGACTCCTGTCACCTTCCCCGTTTCGCTGCGCAGCCATGCCCCGTTCAGCACGTTGAACTGACCGAACGACAGGCGTATGCTGTCAGCAAGCAATGTGTTCTTTTCAGGCTGCTGCATGTCGTATGAGGATTATGGTTGTTAAAAGAATGAAGTAGACGGCCAAGTCAAGGCAAATGGCCCATCGTGTCAGCTTGCGTGTTGAAATCCCTACATTGATGTAGAAGAATCTGCGGTCTTTCGAGGTCAGCATCGTGAAGAGCAGGCAGCTGATTGCAAGAACCATCACTTTCACGATCGTCGTCATCACGGCGGTATCGCCCATGGCCTCCGCGCTGACCAGCATCAGCGACGACAGGACCGACAAGGTGCCCAGTCCCGATATGATCAGTACCGGCCGCATATACATCCACATAAGGGATATTTTCTGTCTGAAGTCAAGCATGGTGATATATGTTATCTTCTGAAATGTTTGTCAGGGTGCGGGTCATAATACATTTTCGGAGCGTCCCGCCAGCTGTCGTCCGGCTGCCCTCCGGGCATGATGATGTAATAGAGCCCGCCCATCTGTGGTACAGGCTTGTAGTCCCATCTTTCCGGCCGCTGGTTCACCCCGATGCCGAAAAGCAGCCGCAGAGTCACCCGGAGCCATGGCTTCATCGGCAGCGGCTTTACGTGCTTCATCATTTCCTCGACATCGATCGCTGCGTTTGCCACGGCCGCCATCTCGCTCGCCCTGCGTCTCTCCTGCGGACTGATGTAGCCCTCCGGCTCATCCAGCACCTCCGGCAGCATGCTCTCTCCGATCAATCCAGCCTCGTCGAACATCTTCTGTGAATTCCTGACCATCTCGGCATACTGCTCGTCCAGCTCGTTGCGGATCTGCTCGAGCGCACGGATCTTCAGGTCCGTCCCTTCCGGCAGGGAATCCCTGACGAAACTGACCATCTCCATATGCTCTTCCTTGCTGATTACCTTGTCACGGACAGCCCTTTCTCCAAGCCTGTCGATATCGTTCAGCAGCTCCTGTTCACGGCTTCGCTCCTGTGCAGACATGCCGACAGGCAGCATGAATAGCATCATGCCGCCTATCAACCATGATATTCTGATGTTGGGGGACATCAAGATAAGAAAATCTATTTGTTAAGTATTGAATGCGTGGTCTGGCCGATCATATTCAAAGCGCGTGCCATAACCGCATCTTTTTCATTTATATGATCTTCTGCTGATATTTCTACCCATATGTCAGGCTGGACTCCGATTCCGTGATGCTGGCTGCCGTCAATATATGATGCGTGAAGGCCTGTCGTCATTACGTTGAAAGCCGGAAACATGAACTGTGTTACATCACCGTTCGTACCGCATGTCGGAGTGCCTATGATTTTGCCCAGATCATATTCCTTTACAAGCATAAATACAGTCTCAGCCCAGCTCATCGCTCTGTAGTCTGTCAGAAAATAGCATGGAATATCGATATAAGGAGCTTTCGGTATGATTGCGCTTTCGTCTTCCGAGTATCCGGCATTCTTCTGATCAGGAAGAGCAGTCTTTAAGACCTTGAAAAATGCATATGACAATTCCTTGTCTGTCAAATGCGGAAGAATGCGTTCAAAATGATAAGTCGGGTATCCTCGGATGTCGAATATGATTGCCTCTGGTGCGGTGTCGGCATACATCTTCATGAAAGAATCGTAGAATCCGTCATCAAAAGCCTCACGTTCGCAAAGGTTTACAATCATGCATCTGTCTTTAACTTCAAAAACCGGTTTTGCCTCCCTGATACTCATAGGCCTGTAATGAACCGGCTTGGATGACACCGTCTTTTCAACTCCTTCCGGAGTGATGTATCCGACTGTCATCACTGAATCTCTGTCGAAGGCAGATATGGCCTCATATAACGACATCTGTCGTTCTGCCGCCTTGTTGGTCTGACTGATTACCTTGGACTTTTCCTTGATCAGCTCTTCAATGTCAATGCCTGAGATTGTTTTAAGTCTGCTGCCTTTCTCAATGCCCATTTCGCTTCCGTCGATGATTATACAATCCCCAAGGCTGGTCAGAGCAATGGGAAGATAGCATTTGGTCAGATATCTTTCCGGTAATCCGGGGAATGACAATGCACCGTCAATATCAAGATGCGCATCCTTGACAGGGGAATATACTTCTCTGAGCATATCCCAATATGCAAATACGGTATTTCTGTCTTTCTGGTCGAATTCTTCAGATATCGCTTTCCCGATCATGACCGGCAACTGGCTTTCCCAGTCAAGTCCGTCTTCACGATGGTAAGGATAGAAGTGCTGTATCATGTTCCAGCGTATCATAAGATCGGTTACCCTGTAGGTTCGGTCGTTGAATATGCTTATGACTTCAGTCATATACTCTCCTTCCTCATCATAAAGGGCATCCCATAATTCTTCTGCTTCCTTCAACGCCTTTTCTGTATCATCCTTTGAGAAGATGCCGGTCTTTGCAGCAGACTGCATGTTCAGATACAAATTGTCAGACAGTCTGTAGCTGTACCATCTTCCGGCCTCCGGAACATATTCCGGCATGTCTGCAGAACATTTTATGATTTCTTTGTAATATGGCGAATAGTCCTGGAGGCTGATGGAGCCGCCTCCGGTATGAAGCCGATATTGATATGAGGATAATTCGTCGGGACTGACTCGGGAATTCCTGTTTACAGGCTTGGATGTGATGAATGCATCCGGGGCAAAGACTGCCGCCATTTCTTTGATCACATCCTCTGCGGTGTTTTCTCCGATCTTGTCCGCATAGTAGTAACCAATCTTGAACCAGTCGATGTCATCCCATTTCTCGGTATGATGATCAGGTGAATAATATCTCATGATTCCATAAGCTTTGGCGAATGAGATATAGTCTGCTGTCGCTTCCTGAGCCTCGGCAGACAGGGAGATGAGGCTCAGGAGAAATAATATTGTCCGTTTCATATAAGTTGATTGTGTCTATTGTTCGTCGTTTTCTTCTTCGCCCGGCTGATATTCCAGGATATCTCCGGGCTGGCAGTCCAGGGCCTTGCAGAGGGCGGACAGGGTGGAGAAACGTACGGCCTTCGCCTTGCCTGTCTTGAGGATGGACAGGTTTGCGGCCGTGATCCCGACCTTCTCCGCCAGCTCTCCGGAAGACATCTTCCTCTTTGCCAGCATTACGTCTACATTTACTATGATCGGCATTATTCCTCCTTTTCTAGATTGTCAGATCCTGTTCCTTCTTTATCTTCACGGCAATGTCAAACAGACGGCCGAAGAATATGATGAAGATGCCAAGAAGTGAGTAATATATTATGGCATCCGAGTCGGGCATCGGGGCATCGCCCATCAGTCTGATGCGCAGTATGGTCCCGAAGATTACAGTTGCTCCTACGCCATATATGCATATTGAATTGCGTCTGTCGAATATGCGTTTCCTTGATACGTTGAACAGGATGACGGCGATGAATATGCAGCAGATCAGGAGGGTCAGAGTGTTGACACATTGCGGGAGGCATTCCTGAACTGGAATCCCATCTGATGTGATCATCTTTATCATTTCGATCACATCAAATATCGCATATACGAATGCAAATAACGCAATTAATGCCAGACTCGAGAATTCCGGCTTTTCATCGGCGGCTGTCTTCTTCTCCTCTTCTTCCTCACATATCCTGTTGGCTTCTTCCAGCTCATCCTTCAGGCTGCTCTTCTCAAGTATCCTCTGGAATACATAGAATCCTCCGATATAGGCCACTCCCAGACAGGCATAAAGCAGCAAGGAAGGAATGCCGCTCTTCACGCGTAAGACAAAGACAATCACGAGCAGCACAATGAGCCACACAACCGAGAATGTATTTATGATGCGGGTAATCCTGTTGACAGATTTCCTGTCGTCGTTCTTCTTGTTTTTCATGGCGTTTCTTTGTCAGATTGTCATTTCGTTTTCTTCCTTGTATGCTCTTGCTATCCTGAATAGCTCTGCAACTATGATCATGCCTATTCCGAAACATAGGAAATAGCAGTTCGGGCCATCGATGACAATGTCATAATGCTCAAGAGATATGTGACTTCTGGTCCAGAAATATCCGAAAATCTCCAGGGTCCATTGAGCAGCATAGGCGACGATCAGGCATATTCCCATCCTGGTGAACCTGCTTTCCAGTCCTTCTGAGAAAAATTCATTCCTGTTGACTCCGATGATACAGAAGATGAGCATCAGCCAGAAGTATCCTATGCTTGCTATGTATGTGATGGCGCAGATCGGGCCTGCCAGGCTGTATGCCTTTTGTTCCGCATCGCTTTTCGCGTCTGTTCTGACTGCCGCTTCTGAGAGCACTGCATGCTCGTACCGCCCTGTCTTGTGGTTATATAAGCTGTCAGTCTGAATATGGTAGTCCTTTGCCACAATGTCGACATAATACCATTCCATGTCCTTGTTGTCCATGACCTTCATCGGGCCTTCTTCAGAACTCTCGAATGCAGTGGCTGATTCACGTCCTTGATTGAAAGAAACAGAAAAAGCTTTCCTGTTGGTGATGAAGTCTGTAGTTATGCCGAATATCATTGCGACGGCAAGAACTGCGCACATTATGTTAAATCTGGTTTTCATAGGTGCCGGTTTTAGATTGTCATTGTTTCTTCTTCATTGAAATGCAGGGCGATGTTGATGATCTCAGCAAGTATCAGCAAGAGGAAAGGGATGATGATTTCCTGTATTTCTATCTGATATACCGTTGCCATTTTCACGCCGGACGATTTGCCGTAAATGTCTCCGATCGCGATCATGCTGAATTTTGAGCAGAGCTCGCCGGCTGTGGCGGCCAGAAAGTATATCAGTGAACTCCAGCGAAGCAGTACTACCTGGAGCCTGCTGAAGTATATCCCGTTACGGAATCCCTTCACGACATTGGTCAGGATCAGGATGAAAAAGAGTATCAGTAGTATGGTAAGGCAGTACCATACTTTCCGCATGATGTCGCTGACCTTGAATCCCCAATGGCCCGGCACTTCAAAGTCTTCTCCTACTCCATAGACAAACAGTTGAAGCGGCATTCCTTTTACAGATGCATTCCCATTTTCATCAGTAGCGATCGTATAGGCGATGTCTTCGTCTTCCGGTCTTATCGAGAAATGTTCCCAATGCGTGGTCATTCTTCCGATGGTAACATTGCCTGGACCATTCCTCCAATTCTTGTGCGCCAGTCCCATACGGAGTTCGGTAGTCATGAATATGGCTGTATAGACCATGAGGAGGGTAATGATTGTGAAATATACAATCGTGCGTCTTTTTGTTCCTTTGTTAAGTTTCATGATATCCTGTGTTTATATGTTCGTCAGATTGTCAGGTTGTTTTCTTCGCTTACATGCACTGCGACTCTGTAGATGATCGCAAATGCGCATATCACAACGGGGACCAGAATCTCCTCCAGTCCGAGGTTCACCGACCTTGATCCGAAGACGATATGGATGTTTGAGCCGCACCATATGAGGATGAATGATGCCGCTGCTGTCGCGAACAGGATTCCGACATTCTTTCTGGGGAAGAGTACGCCGTTTTTCAAAGCCTTGATGGAATTCATCAGAAATGCGAGGACACATCCTACCGTAGCGGCAGCTCCGAGGAACCGGAAGATTGCGATGGCGCCCTGAAGGATCCTGATTTCATCCTGCCATACGACCGGCTGCTTTCCGATGAACACTCCGAATGTCTGTGCGCCTACTGTCAGTAAGTAGATCGCTCCGAAGATCATTGTCACTCCGGTAAGCCATTTGAGGGATCTTGTTGAGTTCGTTTTCATAATTCAATAAGTATTTATCGTTTTTCGATATGCAAATATATACACTTTTATCGAAAAACAATAATTTTTACGATTTTTTTTGTTTTTGCGTGTTTTTGGGGGCTGATGATTTACCTGTTCGGACTGATTGTCATCCTGGTTTGCTCTGATTGTCATCCTGAGCGTAGCGAAGGATCTTCATCCTTAAAGATGCTTCACTTCGTTCAGCATGACAGTGAATTACTGTCCTTTCGACATTGCAGGTGCAGACTGTTTCGTCGTTCTTTGTGTCCGTGCACCCCGAAACGCACGTGAAGACCTCTACTTCCGTTTCGTGGAAGAATATCAGGCAAAACTGGTTCTTTTCGTGCTACGAAACGCACGTCAGCCTGCCTACATCCGTTTCGTGGAAAAAGTAACGGTTAAAAGAACAAAATCGGCCCATTTCGTGCTTTCGACAGGTATTTTACCATTTAAAAGCACAAATACAGGGGTTTCCGTGCTTTCGGAATTCGCACCACCCGAAAGGACATGTAGTTTTGCCTTGTCATGATCGTTTAATTCGCAGACACCTTCTTTACAGGATCCCATTCTGTTGCCTCTGTTCTCCGAAACGCACGTGACGGTCCCTACTTCCGTTTCATAGAAGGGAACGCGTAAAAAACGGCAGTTTCAGCATCACGAAACGTACGTCAGCCTGCTTACTTCCGTTTCGCAGCAGGAAAAACGCAAAAACCTGTCGTTTCAGTGCCACGAAACGTACGTCAGTCTGCCTACTTCCGTTTCGCGAAGGGAAAAACGTCAAAACCTGCAGTTTCAGCACCGCGAAACGCACCAGAAGACCTCTACATCCGTTTCGCGGCAGGAAAGTTTTGGAAAGCGGCGGTAAAGCCGTAACTTTACACGATTATTGGGAAAGTAAATATTACAGATATGAAAAAACTGGCAAAACTGTTGATTATGGGCATTTCTTTCTTGGCTGCTTCATGCGGCCCTAATGATTCCGGGACGGCAAATGCAGAGGAATTCACAGATTGTGTGACGACTGCTCTTGCGGAAGGCGGACGTGTGGACCTGACTGCATTCGAATGGACAAGAGAACCGGCATCATTCTCTATCGAGGGCGATACCTTGAAGATCACGACCGCTCCTCACACCGATCTCTGGCAGAGGACATATTATCATTTCCGAAATGACAATGCTCCCGTCTTTCAGATCAGGACCCGTGAAAAGTATTTCAGCTTTGTGGTCAGGACCGATTTCACACAGAGCCATCAGCGTTTCGACCAGTGCGGCATCGTGATGTATCTCGACAGTGAGAACTGGCTGAAAGGATCGGTGGAGTTCGAGAACGAGGAATTCCAGCATCTCGGAAGCGTGGTTACCAATAACGGCTATTCGGACTGGGCCACTACTGCCATCCCTGCGGATGTGAAGACCATGTGGTACCGTTTCTCCCGCCGTGCCGATGACTATTGCATCGAGTGCTCGACAAATGGCGTGGACTTCAGCCAGATGCGCATCTGCCATATGTATGCAGGGGCAGAGGAAATCACTTTCGGTGTATATGCATGCTCGCCGGAAGATTTTTCATTTACAGCGGTCTTCACCGACATGAAGATCACCGAATGCATGTGGAAGGCTCATGACGGCCAGCAGCCAGATGAAGAATAAGCTATGGACCAGAACGGACAGCCAATACTCAATCAGCACAATAAGGCCGAGTATGAACCGGCTCATAGTGCGGAACATCTACTGAATGCCACGATGGTGAAGATGTTCGGATGCCCTCGTTCGAGGAATGCGCATGTGGAGAGAAAGAAGTCGAAATGTGACTATATCCTTGATGCGGAGCCTGCTGCGGAGCAGGTCGCCGAGATCGAGGCAAGGGTCAATGAGGCCATATCACGCAATCTTGATGTGACCATCGAGTTCATGTCACGTGAGCAGGCTGCGGAAATCGTCGACCTCACCAAGCTTCCAGAGGATGCCTCACAGACTCTCCGGATCGTAAGGATAGGGGATTATGACGCTTGCGCGTGCATAGGTGCCCACGTCACGAACACCAGGGAAATCGGTACATTCAAGATTATCAGCCACTCCTATGCTGACGGCATTTGGAGACTGCGATGGAAAGTGATACAATGAAAGCATATACATATATAGAGAAGGGACGGTTCGGATTTGTGGAGAAGCCGAAGCCGGCTGTGGAGGATCCCAAGGATGCGGTCGTGAGGATAACTCTCGGAAGCATCTGTACCAGCGACCTGCATATCAAGCATGGAAGCGTGCCGAGGGCTGTTCCCGGAATCACGGTCGGTCATGAGATGGTCGGTGTGGTTGAGGAGACCGGTCCGCAGGTGACGAAGGTGAAGCCTGGAGACAGGGTAGCGGTCAATGTGGAGACATTCTGCGGCGAATGCTTCTTCTGCCGCAACGGCTATGTCAATAACTGTACTGACCCGCATGGCGGATGGGCCTTGGGCTGCCGCATAGACGGCGGTCAGGCCGCATATGTGCGTGTGCCGTATGCCGATCAGGGGCTCAGCATCATTCCGGATTCCGTGACTGATGAGCAGGCTCTCTTTGTCGGAGATGTGCTCGCTACAGGCTTCTGGGCGGCAAGGATATCTGAAATCAAGGAAGATGATACCGTTCTGATCATAGGTGCCGGTCCGACAGGAATATGCACTCTTCTTTGTGTCATGCTCAAGAATCCGAACCGCATCATCGTATGTGAAAAGTCAGCGGACAGGCAGGCTTTTGTGCGGAAACATTATCCTTCAGTTGAGGTGGTCAGTCCGGAAGAATGTCTTGCTGTTGCCGGAGGCTGCGAAAGGGGAGGAGCGGATGTAGTGATCGAGGTGGCAGGTGCTGAAGATACATTCCGGCTGGCATGGCAGGCCGCCCGGCCTAATGCGATTGTGACCATTGTCGCTTTGTATGATGCTCCGCAGACGCTTCCGTTGCCAGACATGTACGGCAAGAATCTTGTCTTCAAGACCGGCGGTGTTGACGGCTGCGACTGCGATGAGATCCTTTCTCTCATCGGACAGGGGAAGATTGATACGACGCCATTGATCACTCACCGGTTCAGGCTTTGTGAAATGGAAGAGGCATACCGCATATTTGAGAACAAGGAAGATGGAGTCATCAAGATCGCTTATGAAACCGCTGAGTAGAAATGCCATAATAGGTTATCCGGCAGGAATAATCACCGGAATCACATACGGCCTGAATCCTCTCTTTGCCATGCCATTGATGAACAAGGGCGCGGCAATCGAGTCAATCCTTTTCTTCAGGTATCTTTTCGCAGTCCTCATCCTGGGCGGATTCCTGATGTTAAGAAGACAGGACTTCAAGGTGTCTCTCAGGCAGGCCGGGATACTGCTGGTCCTGGGTCTGCTGTATACATCCAGCAGCCTGTGTCTTTTCGAATCATATAACTATATCGCCTCCGGTCTGGCTACGACCCTGATATTCCTCTATCCGGTGCTGGTCGCGATCATCATGGTATTCCTAAAGGTCGTGCCGTCATGGCCGGTCTGGCTGGCAATAGCGGCGACATTCGGAGGCGTCCTTCTGATGACTCAGGGTGAGGCGGGACAGTCATTAAACCCTGTAGGTGTCATACTGGCTTTAGGATCGGCTCTGGTCTACGCCCTGTTCATTGTCATCATAAACAGGAGCAAGGCCATTGCGGAAATATCCGACACTCTTCTGACCTTTTATGCCCTGGCTGTCGGTGTATTCGTGTTTCTTGGCAAGATAATAATATCCGGAACACCGATGACTTCATGTATAACGACCGGTGCGGACTGGATGAACCTTATAGGATTGGCAATCCTTCCGACGATAATCTCGACCGCTACGCTGGCAGTCGCTACCCGCAATATCGGTGCGACAAAGGCATCCGTCCTTGGAGTCTTTGAGCCGATTACGGCCATACTGGTCGGTACTCTTGTGTTCGGAGAGCCTTTGACGTCCAATATCATCATAGGCATAACCATTGCCATAGTATCAGTGACATTCATGATAACAGTAACTAAAAGATAGATTATGAAAAGTTTTGGATCGAAGCCGTGGGTACTCCCGCAGCCGGTGCTGATCATCGGCACATACAATGAAGATGGAACTCCGAATGCGATGAACGCAGCTTGGGGAGGACAGTGGGATGCAAAGGAGATAATGATCAGTATGGGATCGCATGCCACGACAGAGAATCTTGCCCGTTGTGCTGACTTTACTGTAGCATTCGCCAACCGAGAGACATTGGTGGCATCTGATTTTGTCGGAATAGTAAGCGCCAATAATGACCCGCAGAAGATGCAGAAGACCGGCTGGACTGCCGTGAAGGCTGATAATGTCAATGCTCCGGTGTTTACTGATTTCCCGATGACGCTTGAGTGCCGTATCATCCGTAAGATTGACGAGACAGCTGAAGGTTATAACATTGTTGCAGAGATTGTAAACATCCTTGTTGATGAGAAGTACCTCGGTGAGGACGGCAAACCTGAAGTCGAGAAGATGGACCTCATCACCTATGAACCAGTACGCCATGGTTATCTCGTTCTGGGGGAATGTGTGGGCAATGCATTCGCTGACGGAAAGAAATTGAAATAATTTTTTCGCGCGTCGCTTGCATATTCGGAATATATTACTATATTTGCAGTAAATTAGAATAATTCAAAATTAGATAACAATAAAAAGGATAATGATATGGCAACGAAATTTTATAAGTGCGCTAATTGCGGCAATGTAGTACAGAAGGTTGTGGACAGGCGAGTACCGGTATTCTGCTGTGGAAAGAGGATGGAAGAACTTGTTCCGGGAACGGTTGAGGCTAGTGTTGAGAAGCATCTTCCGGTAGTAACCTGGATTGATGAAAAGACAATCAAGGTTGAGGTAGGAAGCGTGGCTCATCCTATGCTTGAGGAACATCATATCTCATTCATCTATGTCGAGACAGAAAACGGAGGAATCCGTGTTGACCTCAAGGACAAGCCGGAGGCTGTTATCGCCTTGGGAGATGAGAAGCCTGTTGCTGTATATGAGTACTGCAATCTTCATGGACTTTGGAAGACTGAACTGTAATATTTTTTGATGGATATGGAAAGAGAACTCGTACTTAAAGTGATGAAAGAGGCCGGCAAGCCAGTTGCGGCCGGTGAAGTGGCAACCCTTTCAGGTCTTGACAGAAAGATCGTTGACAAGGTTTTCGCACAGTTGAAGAAAGATGGCGCCATCGTGTCGCCAGTAAGATGCAAATGGACTCCTGCAGAGTAGCCTGCAATCCCTGATAAATACCGGTGGTACAAGAAATTACGGATTCTTGTACCACCGGTTATCTTTTTATGCTGATCTCCCCGTTTTTATGTATCGGTGGTACACAAAAGCGGTTATTTATGTACCACCGGTTAAAATGTCGATTGGCTGGCCATCTGACGGCCGGCATCGTACGCCTTCTGAAGGTCCTCTTCCCAATGCGCGTCACGCCACTGGTGTTTTGCTTCTTCGGAGAATCCGCCAAGTTCGTAGCGGGAATAGTCCTTTACCTGACAGGTGTTGTATGCAACGATGTGCTGCGGTTCTCCGAGGACCCTTGTGATGCATCCTTCCATCGTGCCGAAGCCGTTGCTGTTGTTCCTTTCCGGCATTCCGTTCATGGTCTCGATCAGGACTACCGGCATACGCTTCGGTGCGGTCATGCTATAGTCATTGTATGAGAGCCATGGGAATGAGAGACGCTCCAGGAAGGCACGCATCTGTCCTGTAACTTCTCCGAAATAGATAGGTGAGCCAAGCACCAGTCCGTCTGCCTGGGCGATCTCGTCAAGAACAGGGGAGAGCGCATCCCTGAAACGGCATACGTTGGATGCCTTGCCTTTCAGTTTGCAGGCCATGCACGACATGCAGCCTTTATAGTCCATGTCGTACAGGCGCACTGTCTTCACCTCTACATCATTGCCGACTGATTTTGCTCCCTCTGCAAATTTCTGCAGCATCTGTGCTGTGTTCATGTTGCGGCGCGGACCGCCGTCGATGATCATTATCCTTTTCATTTCCGTTTGTGTCTTGTCTGCGCTTACAGTATCCATATCGTGTGCCATCAACGGATTCTCCAGCAGCTTTATCGCCGCCAGCGATCCCATTGCAAAGAACGATCGTTTAATGAAACCTCGTCTGTCCATCTGATAGGAGAATTGTTTTGGTAAAGATATCTCAATAAAGGAATAATTACAACAGAAACCAGCGTTGAGTTGTGAAACTTTTCTTAATTTTGTCTTCAAAGATGAATGAGATGAATAAGAAAAGCCGATCCACAATTGGAAGATTGTTCAGCATATATGTCGTAGATGCGTTAAGCTATATGGCAATGGGCCTCTTCTGCTCCCTAATCCTTGGTCTTATCATAAAGCAGATTGCCCTTATTCCGGGATTTGACTTTCTCGCAGACATAGCGTCGCTGCTGCAGTCTGCACCTGTAGTGGGAGGTTTCATCGGTCTTGCCATTGCCCTCGGTCTCAAGCGTGCGCCGTTGGTGACGATATCCGCCGTTGCGGTCGGTGCCCTCGGCTATCAGTTCGGCGGACCCATTGGTGCATACCTTGCATCCATCGTCGGAGTTGAAGCCGGATCGCTCGTGTCGAAGCGTACGCCTGTCGATATAATCATCACGCCTCTTCTGGCTGTCGTTGCAGGAGGCCTTTTCGCCAAGTATTGCTGCGCACCGGTCAACGAGTGGGTGATGTCTCTGGGAGAGGTCATCAACCGTGCTACCATGCTCAATCCTTTCATCATGGGAATTGTTGTGTCGGTTTCGGTAGGATGTATCCTGACGCTTCCGATCAGTTCGGCCGCTCTCTGCATATCGATCGGCATAGGTGGACTTGCAGCAGGTGCGGCAACGGCCGGATGCTGCGCCCAGATGATTGGTTTCGCAGTCATCAGCTACAAGGACAATGGACTGGGAGGACTGATATCGCAGGGGCTTGGCACGTCCATGCTGCAGGTAGGTAATATCGCCCGCAAGCCGATCATATGGCTGGCTCCGACCCTGACATCGGCTATTCTCGGACCTGTCTCGACAATGTGGCTCAAAATGACCAACAATGCCGCCGGTGCCGGTATGGGTACAGCCGGTCTGGTCGGACCTCTTGGCTGCTGGGACACCATGGCCGCCACGACAGACCATGGCATTCTCCTTGCCGAAATCATTGGTCTTTACTTCATTGCGCCAGCTCTCCTGAGCCTTTGCTTCCACTTCATCATGAAACGTCTCGGCTGGGTCAAGGACGGTGATATGAAGCTCCATGGGTAGCTGACTAGTTTTGTTTCTTCTCCGGTCGCTGCATCTTTATGCCAGACCTCTATCCGCGCGGCATAATAATCTCCCCAGTCTCCTTCATATATTGTGAAGCGCTTCCTGCTTACAAGCTGTGCAAATGAGGAAGTCCCTTCGATTGACACCTTGCTTTCTTCGATTACCCGGTCTGCTGAAAGCGGGATGTTTTCCGTTACCTCATGACATTTCAGGTAGATCTCACCAGCCGGCAAAGCTCCATAGTAAAAATCATACAGATAAATGCCTCCCTGGAAATCATTCCGGATCTGAAGGTATGAGTCTGTGTCAAGGCTATCTGCAACTGGATTATCATGTGACTCCATATCAAGAGGAATGTTGAACTCCATGTCCTGCGGAATCGGATGCTTTTCACCGAACGGATCATTCAGCGGGTAATACATGTGTTGACAAAAGCATCCATGCGGACAGGATCTCTAACAGGGCAAGCAGCAATACCGGTACCCACCAATATTTCAATATCAGGTTCTTCATTTATTCAACCTTTATGAACATTTCATCGAAACTGATGGTTATCTTACCGGACTTCTTCAGAAGACCCATTCCGAGATTGCCGTCGCGTGGCGAAGTTACTGTACCACCTGCCGGAACCGATGCCGGAATGTCATTGAAAGTGACTGACGCATCACCTATTGTCAGAATACATTCCGGAACCTTTACTATTTCATGCTTCAGCGTACCTCCATGTCCCCATGTGTTCTGGGTTTCGATAGGGAGAGCACCTGCAGTCTCTGCATTCTTTGCAAACCAAAGGTCTGTGAGGTCTGCGCCGCTATTGCCGGTGTCGAGAGTGAATGCCAGCTTGTTACCCTTGCTGTCCGTAATCTCTATGATAGGAATATTCTGATCAAGTATGATGTTTCGGCCATATTCGGGAAGTGCAGTCTTCTGAACAGGGACTCTCAAAGTCATGCCGGTCATATCAATCTGAATCTCTCCAAGCCTCTTGATAAAGTCCATACCAAGTATTGCGTCTACTTTGAGCGGGTCGTCATCAGCCGGATTCGGGCTTACAAAGGTCAGGGCATTCCTGAATGTAATGGGACCGACATCCATCTTCTCTATAAATGCATTCTGAAGGGCTCCTCCGCCGGTTGCGCCTCCGACATATACTGAATCACCGATGAACTTTGCGCCGATCTCATTCGCTACATACTGTGAAATCATAGATAATGTCGCTCCTGTGTCAAATATGAAATCGTATGTCTTCCCTTTGATGACCACAGGAATGTACAGAAGCTGGTCTGACTTCTCGGAAAATGCAATCTCCACATCTGCAGAAGGCTTTTCTACAGCAGGAGCCGGCAGCTTACGCAAGGACTCATAATATGCCAGAAGTTCCTCTATTCCTGTTCCTTCCAACGAACCTGCAGCGGTCTGTACTGCATCAGCTATAGCCTTCACCATGTCAGCGGCAACTCCGTAGTTTCCTTCATATCCTTCGGCCATTGCTCCCATGACTGTCATATTGCATACATTACTGAATCCCAGTTCCGCCTGATGCTCCGCAATGAGTTTCTGAAGCTTTTCGCGCAGCTCGTCCGGACGGTTGAAATTGGAAGCCAGCATCACTTCTGCCATCTGTTTGAGCATAGGGGTCTGCACATCATCCTTGACATCCGGATATAATCTTTCCAGTTCGAACCAGTTTCCGGTATTGATGAGTTCCCCGACCCTCATGTCTGCATTTTGAGTGAAGGCAGCTGATGACGTGATCAGCAGGACAGTAATGATTGTTAAGATCCGTTTCATGTATTAGAATGTAATGGCGCGAAGTTAGTGAATTTTTTGCTTGCTCTTCAAAAGATTCTTCACTACGTTCAGAATGACATTTAGACAATTTACAATCTGCAGATTCCTGGCCATATTCAATTCGCATTTCTTGCCATCCATCTAATGTCCAGTCCCTCATGGCCATTGAACTCTCCAAATGAAAGGATGTCGCCATAATACGATCCCCACTCTATCCTGAACCCTTTAAGTTCAGCCGGCTCCGTCCTTCTTGTCTTGGGCATCAATATAAGTCCATAGTCTTCACCACGATAGGTCTGCCCTGTTTCAGTCTTCAATTATCTTATAGGAGATGTCCTTGAAAACTCCATTTGTTATCTCAATTACATCGCCGTTCGATGGGTCGTCGCATACGGCTGTAAACTCGAAACTGCCGGAAATAATGCCCTTTTTCTTGTTCATCCGGGTAATCTTGAACCAACCGTCTGTAGCGTTGTACCACATGGTCTTAACCCTATATGTAGAATACTTGTCGGAAGATTCCAGCTCCTCCCGTATTGTATATTTGAAATATGGATATGTGTCCATCTCTTCAGCGGAATAAACGTATTCCTCTCCCTTCTTCAATTCCCCATTGAAGAAGCCGCAACTAAGAGCTATAACGGCGGATTCCAGAGTGTTTTCAGTGTCCCAGTGACTGCCTCCTATGAGGCTTATTGCAAAACCTTCGTCACCGGAATCAATTATTCTCAAAGTATTTGTGTTGCTGCCTGTAACCTTATAGGATTCGCCATTTGCCATGAATGAAAGTTCTGAATCCGGTGTGGCGGCGTCAACGGCTGAAACAATCATCTTATCACAACCTGTGATGCAGATAACAGCCAGTATAATCAGTATAATTCTTTTCATAACTACTCATGATCTGGGTTTGCTGAAACAGCAAACGGAATGTTAACAAATGAACCTTTCTTCACTTCGATCTCTTTATCATGACCGCATTCCTGATGGTCGGTTTCCAGCTCGGCCTTGAACTCGAATCTTCCGGAAACTGTCTTGGCATCCCGGTCTATGTCATCAAATTCGATCCATCCTTTGACCGCTTTGTATAAATCAGAATGAGAAGCGTCACTGGTCTTTACACGAGACATGTACACAGATGGGTACGCCTCAAGTCCGTCTGTCAAGTCAAAGGATATCTTATTGCCAGTTTCGAAAAGGGCATCCACTCCCTTGATGTTGAGAGAGATGAAGTCGATGTCGTGATTGATGAAGTCTGTTTTGCGTGTGTAGGAAATGCTGAGACGGCCATCTGTTTCGCAGACGCGTAATGTATCAGGCTCTGGAATGTTGAAAATGTTTCCATGCATGGTACGTGTGTCTTTTGCTGAATAATACTTCCTTCCATCGATCTCAAAAGAAACGGGCCTCAATGGGAGGTCTTCGTACTTTGTACATGCGGACAGCCCCATGAGCAAAGCCATAAATAATAAGATGTTTTTCATACTCGTTATGTGTTTGTCCATAATGATGCAAAAACTCCCTTGAATGTGACAGGCATAGCCAGATATTCTGCAGAAAGATCTCCCGGCTAATGCCTGCGGCTGATTTTAAGGACCATTGCCAGCAGTATCAGGGCGAAGATCAGGCTGAAGCATGGCATGAGGGCAATCGATATGCGGTTGACTATGATTCCGAACATGGCTGGGATGGTTATGGAGCCAGCCGATGCCATTGCGAGCTGGAAGCCTATCAGCATCTGTGAACCGTCAGGACCGCTGATTTCTGGAGAATTATGCACCATGCTTGGGAATATAGGGCCGCATCCCATGCCTGCAAGGATTATCAGCGAGTACAGCATCGGACCTCCTGTCCCGGGGATGAGCAAGGCGCATAATGCCAATATGGTCACGGAGATTCCGATTCCGATCAGCTTCATGTCGCCCAGCTTTTCTGATATGAGACCGGATATGAATCTGCCTGACGCTATTCCGATGTAAAACAGCATTCCGCATTTGGTAGCCATGGCGAGGTCGATCCCTTTTACTTCCGACAGGTAAGTGCTTGTCCATAAGCCCATTGTGGTCTCCAGGGCGCAATAGCTGAAGAATGCAGTCAACGATGCTTTCACACCCGGCATACTGATCAGATTCCTGAATGAGACCGGACTTTTTTCTTCCTGGTGGTCATTGCTGTCTCTTTTCCATAGCGGTACTGAAAACAGCAGCACGGCAACAAGTATGAACTGGAAGATGGCTATGGCCCTGTATCCCTGTGTCCATACACCTCCGTTTTCAATGAATGCACCCATGACCAGAGGACTGATGATAGTGCCGATTCCCCAGAAGCAGTGCAGGAAGTTCATGTGGCGGGCTTTGTAATGAGTCGCGACATAGTTGTTCAATGAGGCGTCAACACATCCTCCGCCAAGTCCGTATGGCAGGGCGATCAGACAGAGCATGGTGAAATTTTCTGCCATTGAGAACCCTAACATTGTAATGGCGGTAAGGGCAACCGACAGCACGAGGACATATCCCGTTCCGAGCTTGCGGATGACCCAATCGCTTGCCATGCTGGAAATCATCGTGCCCGAATACATCAGCATCGTGATGATTCCGGCAGATCCTTCCGGCACTCCGAATGACCTGTACATTGAAGGCCATGCCGCACCCAAGACTGAATCAGGCAGTCCTAATGAGATGAATGCGATGTATATCAATATGAGAAGCAGAAAATACATGGTTGCGTAAAGTTAGCAGTTTATTTGTTTCAATCTTTCGTCTACGCAATGAAATTCTGCAAAATCCCTGGTTGATGTGAATTTAATGTAAGGGTTGTTTGGCCGATTCGTATCTTTCTTCTATATTTGTGGCATACAATTCGATTGTATAAAACCTAAACTGAATTGATATGAAGATTTATGACTTCAAGGTACGTAACGCCAAGGGCGTGGAGGTGCCGATGACAGAGTATCAGGGGAAGGTCCTCCTGATTGTGAATACCGCTACAGGATGCGGATTTACCCCACAGTATGAGGGTCTGCAAAAACTGTACGACAAATACAGGGACAAGGGGCTGGAAATCCTTGATTTCCCATGCAACCAGTTCGGCCACCAGGCACCGGGTACGGAGGATGAGATCCAGGAGTTCTGTACATTGAAATACAATACTACATTTCCGTTGTTTGCAAAGATTGATGTAAATGGCAAGGATGCTGAGCCGCTGTTCGGATTTCTGAAGAAGCAGAAGGGCGGCTTCCTTGGTAATGACATCAAATGGAATTTCACGAAGTTCCTTGTCTCACGTGACGGGACGGTAGTCGAAAGATATGCTCCGGTGACCAAACCGGAAAAGATTGAAAGCGACATTCTGAAACTGCTATGAATGAGAAACTGAAACTGGAGAACCAGCTGTGTTTTCCGCTCTATGCCTGCGCAAAGGAGATTGTCAGGAGATATACGCCTCTTCTTGAACCCCTCGGCCTCACATATACCCAATATATAGCGATGATGGTGATGTGGGAGCATAAGTCTATCAGTATCAGGGATATGGGGAAACTTCTTTTCCTCGATTCGGGTACATTGACGCCCATGCTCAAGAAGATGGAGAAGGCCGGCTGGATCCAGCGGAAAAGATCGGAGATTGATGAACGTATGGTGATCATCACCATTACCGACAGGGGAGAGGCGCTCCATGACATGGCCGCTGAAATCCCTGCGAAGATGGCGGGATGCGTCACGCTGGAAAACGATGAGGCTCTACAGCTGTATTCTCTGCTTCATAAACTAATGAAATCCTTTTAACAACAATTGACTATGGAAACTTACAGATGTTCAACATGCCCTATGAGGGCAAAGCATGATGCCAGACCTGCTTCGTTTGTCGGAAGATTCTGGAGATGGCATATCAATTTCTGTCCAGGCTGGAAGGCATATTTCAACAGCCTTTCCGATGCGGAGAAAGATGAAATAAGGAAGAAGTACAATTTCACAAAGTACTGATCCGGATGAACAGGAAGCATTTGTATGTCGTCGCTGCGGTCATCTGGGGAATTCCGGGAATCATAATTACATCCAAGGGGATCGGCGCATACGGTATGCAGCCATCGGATAGACTCTGGTGGCTGCTGCTGATTACTGCTGCCGTCCTTGCTGCTTTCTATCTGATGTTCCGCAGGATTGTCGACAGGTATTGTGACAGGATCGCCGCCTTGCCTGAGAATGTGAAGATATGGCAGACATTCCCGACGCGAGGATGGATTCTGCTGGTGTTCATGATGGGACTTGGAATCGCGCTAAAGCATATTCCTGGCGTCCCTTCTGCCTTTACAGCGTCATTCTATACCGGCCTCGGACCTATGCTTCTGCTGTCTGCAGGAAGATATTTGCTTAAATCGGGGAGAAATGTAACTTTGTAGAAAAGTTGTTTCTATGAAAGAAGAATGCCTTATCTGCAAAGCGCCGCTCGAGTATCTCAATGAGGATGTGCTGATGGAATGCAGCATATGCCATAAGCAGGAAATGAGCAAGACAAGATGCGTCAACGGCCATTATGTATGCAATGAGTGCCATACGAAGGGAATAGACGTTGTCATCGGACTATGCCTGAAGGAAGAGTCGTGCAATCCTATAGAGATCGTGAGGAAGATGATGGATATGCCGTTCTGCCATATGCACGGACCGGAGCATCATATCATGGTAGGATGTGCGCTTTTGACTGCCTACAGCAATGCCGGAGGCGAAATCGACCTCCCTGCAGCTCTCAATGAGATGGTCAGCAGAGGAGGCAAGGTGCCTGGAGGTGCATGCGGGTTTTGGGGAGCCTGCGGCGCAGCCGTCAGCACAGGCATGTTCATGTCGATCATCACGTCTTCAACCCCTCTTGCAGAGGATGCCTGGGGCCATTCCAATCTCATGACCTCACGTTCATTGGCACGGCTTGGCGAAATAGGAGGCCCCCGATGCTGTAAACGCAATTCTTACATGTCCATTCTTACCGCCATTGAATATGCAGAAGAGATCAACGGCATCAGGATGGATAAGTCAGAAATCATCTGCACCCACACTTCTTCAAACAGGCAGTGTATCGGTAAGAGATGCCCGTTCTTTCCAATAAACAGGTAACATATATGAAACGAATAATATTTCTGACGGTTCTGGCAGGACTCTTAGGCTTTTCACTCAATGCACGAAATACATCCGAAAGCATCAATTTCAGGTCTGCAAAGAAAACGGTTCTGAATGTCTCTGTTGACGGACAGCCGGTCAAGGTCGACTGGTATGTGGATAATTATGTGAAATATCCGAACCGTCCGCAGGATCAGCTGATTAATGTATATGTTCCGGAGAACTCTACAAAGTCCTCACCGATAATGTTTTATGTAAACAATGGCGGATGGATTGCAAATTCATATCCTGACCATACTATTGCGGAAGGATCGGATTATAACGGAACATATGATAGGGTAGGAGTGGCCTTGAAGGAGGGTTATGTCGTGGTTTCATATGGTTGCCGCAGCCGTGCGAACGAACCTGTGGACGGCTCCTATCTCGGACATTCTCCTGCAACAATGACAGACACAAAAGCGGCGATCCGCTATCTCCGCCACAACCGCAAGGCTCTACCTGCCGGTGATGTCGAGAAGATTTTCATCACTGGAACCTCCGGTGGCGGTGCTTTGTCCACCCTCATTGCTGCCAGCGGAAACAGCCCGGACTTCTTCCCGTCTCTCCATGAGATCGGCGCTGCGGGAGTCAGTCTCGAAAAGGATGGAACTTATTCGTCTGACCCGGCTTGCGGGGATAATGTGCTCGGAGTGATCGGATATTGCCCGATCACCGACCTTGGACATGCCTGTGCAGCTTATGAGTGGCTTTATGGTGATACAAGGCGCATCATGTACATAACCGGCGAGATGAATTATCCTTTCGTTGACGAATCTACTGTTATGTCTGCATCTTCGGCACTGGCTGAACAGTATACCGGTTATGTCGGTGGTCTTGGCCTGAAGGACGAGGAAGGAAATCTTATTACGTCGGCAAACCTCAAGGAATACATTTCGGGGCTGATGCATGAGGAGATCGCCAGGACCATAGAAGAAATCGGTGCTGAGCAGATGCAGAAGGATATTGAAAAGAAGACCCGAAGGGGAAATCGTGTCAATAACGGCTGGCTTGTGTTCAATGATGACGGAAGCTATGAATATGATCTTGACAAGCATCTTTACTATGTCGCGAAATATACGACCCTCAAACCTGCACCGGCCTTCTCCAACAAAGGACTTTTCGTGACTCACATGAATGAAGATTCACTATTCGGATCTGCGGAAGTTCCTTATTGCCCGTTCAATGAATATTCATGGAACAATGACAAGGAGGATAATGGCGTCGGAAAGGATGAAACCGGCTTGTCATGGGAAGAGTATATGCTGACAGAAGAGGGCAGGGAGCTGGCCATGCAGATCAAGATGACCTCCGCGATAGACTATCTTCTCGAAGGCACTTCCGACATCGCTCCGTACTGGTATGTCCGCCATGGAATGGATGACAGGGATACCTCATTTGCTGTCGAAGCCCTGCTGTTCGCTGCCATTAGGAGCAATCCGAAGGTCGCCAGCCGGAATGTCGGTTTCGCATGGCTGATGCCTCACAGCGGCGACTACGATGTCCCGGAAGCTTATTCATGGCTGAAGACAATACTGTAAGAGCTTCAACTGAATTGTTAAAATTACCGTCGGTGCAAGATCTGGTGTTTTCTTGTACCGACGGTAATAATTTTGCTTTTATTTCATTTAAATGGATATCGTCGGTACATAAAAAGGTTCATTCGTGTACCGACGGCCATAATTTTACGACGGTTAGATGCTCAATGCAGGAGGTGTATTGTCAGGACAGTACCTTCAATCCGACGATTGAAGCAATCAATGTGAAGGTGAAGAACATGCGCCAGAAAGTGACTGGCTCATGGAAAAAGAATATTCCGGCAAGGACTGTTCCCACGGCTCCTATACCCGTCCATACAGGATATGCTATTCCGATAGGCAGGGTTTGTGTCGCTTTTGCCAGCAGTGACATACTGATGACAGAAAACAATAGGAATCCTCCGATCCATAGCCACCATTCCAGGCCTTCTACAGATTTTGCTCGTCCGAGGCAATAGGTGAAGCCGACTTCGCACATGCCGGCAACAATCAAGATAATCCAATTCATGACGTTTTGAATACTCCTGCTGAGGGCTGCAGCGATATGCCGGCGTCTCCTTCCAAGGAAATGCAAATATAGCAAAATTGTGCAGAACCTAATGAGAGGCTGATTACTGTCCACCACTGTCCTGATTGAGGCGAAGATGCTCCTCAAGACAACTGACCTGACGGTTCAGCAAGTCTCTGATAGACTCAATTTCTCAAGCATGTCCGCATTTATCCAGTTCTTCTACGGCATCGCCTGATCTGATTTGCTTTATTCGGTAAATTGATTTACATTTGCGTTTGACACATGTGTCAGTATTTGAAAAAAGCAAGTGAAAATGTATAGAATCGGTCTGGATTTAGGCTCGACCACTATTAAAGCGGTGGTTCTGGATAGTGATGGTAACACGCTGTTCCATAAATATATAAGGCATAATGCCAAGCTGAATGAGGTGCTCTTCAATGTTCTTGATGAGATTGCCGATGTATTCGGAAATGATGTTGAAGCATCGCTTGCAGTTACCGGCTCTGTCGGTATGGGTGTTGCCGAAAAATGCGCAATTCCGTTCGTCCAGGAAGTTGTTGCCGCTACAAAGGCAATCGCTCATAAAGGACTTTGTGTAAACACGATGATTGACATCGGCGGTGAAGATGCGAAGGTTGTTTTCTTCAATGAAGACGGAGCGGCCGAGGATCTTCGTATGAATGGAAACTGTTCAGGAGGAACCGGTGCATTCATCGACCAGATGGCAATAATACTTGGTGAAGATATAGACAAGTTAAGTGCTCTGGCCGAGAAGTCAACGAAGACCTATCCGATTGCATCCCGTTGCGGAGTATTCTGCAAGACTGACATCCAGAATCTTATTGCAAAAGGCGTAGAAAAAGAGGATATTGCAGCTTCAATATTCCGTGCGGTTGTAGTACAGACCGTAGTTACATTGGCTCACGGATGTGAGATTAAGCCTCCCGTGCTTTTGTGTGGCGGACCTCTGACCTATATCCCTTCGCTTCGCAGATCATATAGAGAATACCTGAACCTGTCGGAAGATGACTTCATCCTTCCCGAGGACGGCAGTCTGTTGCCGGCTCTGGGTACTGCTGTCGGACATTCTCCAGTCTACAAATCCTTGAGCTCCATCGTTGAAGGAATCAAGACTAAATTAAATGTTGCAGAATCCAGGAAGAATACGCTTGCTCCGCTGTTTGAATCGGACGAGGACCATCTGGAGTGGTCAAAGAGAGTATTGAAAAACAGGACGGCAAGGGGAGTGTTGACCGAAGGCTATAAGGAAGCTTTTCTCGGGATAGATTCCGGCTCGACAACCACGAAGGTAGTCGTCATAGATAGGGAAGGCAAGGTCCTGTTCGAGCATTATTCTCCAAACGGAGGTCAGCCGGTCGCTGCTGTCAGGAATGCTCTCAAGAATCTTGCTGACAACTGCATTGAGAACGGAACCATGCTCAATATCGTGTCCGCGTGTTCGACCGGCTACGGTGAGGATCTTATCAAGGCCGCATTCGGACTGGATTTCGGAATCATCGAGACCGTGGCTCATTTCATCGCAGCCAAGAAGATCGACCCTCTGGTAAGCTTCATTCTTGATATCGGCGGTCAGGATATGAAGGCGATGTATGTCAGCGAAGGGGTTATCAACCGTATAGAGATCAACGAGGCCTGCTCTTCGGGATGCGGATCTTTTCTTGAGACATTTGCCCGCTCTACCGGTCTTACCGTATCTGAATTTGCAGAAGCCGCCTGCCGTGCCAAATATCCATGCGATCTCGGAACAAGATGTACCGTGTTCATGAATTCCAAGGTCAAGCAGGTGCTCCGCGAAGGATATTCAGCAGAAGACATAGCGGCCGGTCTGGCTTATTCGGTGATAAAGAACTGCCTCTATAAGGTCCTGAAGGTTAATGATATATCTTCTCTCGGCAAACATATCGTCGTTCAGGGAGGAACCATGAGAAATGATGCTGTGGTCAAGGCTCTGGAGATGATGACAGGTGCGCAGGTCAGCCGCAGCGATATGCCTGAACTTATGGGTGCTTACGGCTGCGCTCTCTATGCGTTGGAGCATTGTCCTGCAGACATCGATATTGAAAGATGCAGGCTTCCGAAACATCTTGTCGCCAATGCCACCTTTACCTCAAAGACCATCAACTGTAAAGGCTGCGAGAACAGCTGTCTCGTTACAGCATACAGATTCAAGGGAGAGAGGAACTATTATTCGGGAAACAGATGTGAAAGGATCTTTTGCAATTCCGGTGAGAAGACAGATAAGGGCAGAAACATATATGAATACAAATATCAGAGGATATTCCGGACGCTTGCATTGAACGGACAGAACGCTCTGAAAATCGGTATTCCACGATGCCTTAACATATATGAGGACTTTCCTTTCTGGCAGAGGCTGTTTGTGGAATGTGGTTTCGAGGTGGTTCTTTCCGATGATTCCGATTACGGTAATTATGAAAGGAATGCAGGAATGGTGATGTCCGACAATCTTTGTTTCCCGGCAAAGGTCGTGCATAGCCATATCAGCAATCTTGTTGAGAAGAAGGTTGACAGGATATTTTTCCCGTTTGTTATCCACAGCCGTCAGAACGGGGGAGAGAACAGCTACAACTGTCCGATTGTGACGGGATATACCGAAGTTGTCAGGAATGTGCAGAAGACGGGGATTCCGCTTGATTCATTCACATTCTCCATGAAGGACAGGAGGCTGTTCAGGAAGCAGTGCTGCATATATCTGGAATCATTGGGAGTGGATGAGCAGGCTGGGGGCAAGGCCTTCGATCTGGCAATGATGGAGATTCAGGAATATGAGTCGCAGGTGGCGGACAAGGCGGATGAAATACTTGCTTTATCGCGCAAAGAGAGGAAGATGACGATAATGCTGGTCGGCAGACCATACCATAGCGATCCGCTCATACAGCATAATGTTGCTGACATGATTGCATCCCTCGGGGTGAACGTCATATCGGAAGATATTGTCCGTCAGCGCGAAGGAAAGATTCTTTCAAAGGTGAACTTCGTCTCTCAATGGACCTATACCAACAGGATCCTGCAGGCAGCAAAATGGTGTGCCGCTCAGGGAAATGACGTCCAGTTCGTGCAGATGACGTCGTTCGGATGTGGCCCTGATGCTTTCCTTACTGATTCGGTGAGGGATATCCTGATGGAGAGGGGCAAGTCTCTGACTCTCCTGAAACTGGATGATATCAATAACGTCGGATCGATGAAATTAAGGGTAAGGTCTCTTGTCGATACCATGCTTCTTTCCCATGCCGCAGCATCCCGTCCGGAGAAACGTCTGACACCTCCTGTATATGTGGAACGCCATAGAAAAAGAAAGATACTTATTCCGTATTTCACTCCTTTCATTTCCCCGCTTCTTCCGGCCCTTATGAAGCCTCTCGGCTATGATGTGGAGAGTCTTCCGGTCAGCGATGAGAAGTCTGCTGAATATGGACTGAAATATGCGAATAACGAGGTATGCTATCCTGCGACGCTGGTGGTCGGGGATTTTGTGAAGGCTTTCAAGGAGGATGGATATAATCCGTCTGAATGTGCGGTCGCGATGACCCAGACCGGAGGACAATGCAGGGCCAGCAACTATCTGCCTATGATCAAGAAGGCTCTCATCGATGCGGGATATACAGATACGCCTGTCATATCAGTCGCGTTCGGAAGCGGGCTTGAGAACGAACAGCCGGGATTCAAGGTAAACTGGCTGAAGGTGATTCCATATGCCCTGTATTCGCTTCTTTTCTCGGATTCGATAGCGAAGATGTATTATGCCTGTGCAGCAAGGGAAAAGGTGGCAGGAACTGCATCGAGGCTCATGGCCAGGTATCTTGCAGATGGCGCTTCGTTGCTTGAGAAAGGCCAATGGAAAGGCCTGGTAGAGCTTGCAGGAAAAGCGGCGGCGGAATTTAATGATGCCACGGTGGACAAGGATACCGACAAGGTCGGAGTTGTAGGAGAAATATACCTCAAATTCAACCCATTTGCTCATAAGCACGTTGTGGATTGGCTGATCGGCAGGGGAGTGGAGATCGTGCCTCCGATGCTCACGGATTTCTTTACCCAGTTCTTTGTGAACCGCAAGGTAAAGAAGGCTTCTCTTTCTGAAGACAGCCGGATTCCTGACTGGATATACAATTATCTCTACAGGCTTTACAAGAAGCATGTTGCATATTTCAATAAGGCAGGATCATGCTTCAGATACTGGTCCGACTTCAATGATATCTTCCACGAAGCGAAGGAGGCTGAAAGAATCATCAATCTCAATGTGCAGTTCGGAGAGGGATGGCTTCTTCCTGCAGAAGTCGCGACTTATTACAGATCTGGAGTGAAGAATGTGATTTCTCTGCAGCCTTTCGGGTGCATTGCGAACCATATCATTGTCCGTGGCGTTGAAAAAAGGTTGAAGGAATTGTTCCCTCGGTTGAATTTGCTATCTTTGGATTTTGATAGCGGAGTGAGTGATGTGAATGTCACCAACAGAATGCTGTTGTTTATTGACAATTTGGGATAATGGAACAGAAGATCATAGAGGCTGCGAAGGCCACTTTCCTTAAAAAAGGATTCAAGGATACCAACATGTCAGATATTGCTGCAGAGGTAGGACTGACCCGTCCTGCAATGCACTATTATTTCCGTACAAAGGAACGCCTCTTCCAGGCTGTCTTCGGTGACATCCTGATGAGTTTTCTTCCAAAGGTCTCTGACACAATTACTTCAGATCTTCCTCTTGAAGAAAAGATCGGAGCGATTGCCGATGCTTATCTTGCCATCCTGAAAGAAAATCCGCAGCTGCCTATGTTCCTTATGAAGGAAGCCATGAGGGATCTCGACGGTTTCGTGCAGATGGCACTCGGAATAAACATCAGTCAGGCAGGAAATAATGTGTTCAATGCAATTGAATCGGAAATCGCGTCTGGCAAGATCAGAAATGTACCGGTCATCGAAATCTTCTACACATTCTATGGCCTTATTGCAATGCCCTTCCTTACAATGCCTATCGCGTCCCATATCTTCGGTCAGGCACAGATTGATGAACTCCTGAATGAAAGATGGCGCACCCACGTGGTACGCCATATGATGTTCCTCCTAAAGCCCTAGCGCCTGATAAATTCGAATTTACCGCTGTATTATTCTTTTGAAGAATCCGGCAAGCGACTTGATGAAATTGGTGTTTGCCGTGTGGTCCTTCGGGGTGATATAAGCGATGACATCAGAACAATTGGCCGTCAGTCCCATCTTTGATGCTTCCGTAAGAAATGCCTTTGCGTAGGTGGCATCAGGGAAATTCTGCTGGAAATCAATGGTGAATGTGCTTCCGACCGACATCATCTGCAGGCTGATTCCCTTTGTTCCACTGCTGTATACGTGGATGGATTCGATGTATTTTTCCGCATCTCCCATATTAGCTCTTCCGGTGTAACTGCAGATGAATGAGTTTATCGGCCGGGATGTGAATCCGGATACCGTTTCAACCTTCTTCTCGTAACTTCCGAGCGAATCCAGCATATCCGACATCATCTTCATCACGCTTGCGCTGCATCGTGCAGAATCAGTTTCTTTCTGCTTGGCAATCAGTGACCTGAAATGCGTACCTAACTCTGTCATGTCCATTTCCTGTTCTGCTGCTCCATAAGGCAGATAAATCGAGGAAACGCAGTTCCTGAATGTATTCGGAAGCCCGATACTTTCTCTCCAGTCACAGCTCATGCTGCAAAGGATCTGCTCTGTGGCATCCGGATTTACCGCCTTGACACCTTTCTGCATAAGAATGGTCATCAATATCGCCGGAGTGCAATTTTTTGCCTTGCAGACTTCCATCACCTTATTGACATCGAATGTCATCTCATATCTCCAGCTCATTCCGCCAGCATCCTCACCGTTCTGCACTTCCGGTATTGCAAATGCTGTTCTGTCGGCCACATATACCTTTGACTTGTCGAACTCAAGGTTTCCGTCATTTACCGGGTCGGCAGTCTCACCCGGGAGCATCCCTTCTCCGACAAGTCTTACATCGGGAATCCTGACATTATTATGAGGATACTTGAAGTTCAGATAGTAATAAAGGAGCGTCTTGATAAAGAGCATGATTCCTCTTCCGTCACACATCGCGTGATGGAAAGAAATGAAGATACTCTTCTTATGGAATGTGATGTCCAGCAGATTGTTTGAAGTGGTACTTCCGCCGAGC
>JAFTWQ010000087.1 GCA_017465225.1 Bacteroidales bacterium | reverse complement strand
TCATCGATGGAACATTGTCCTTCCTGCACGACATCGTGCCGAACACAGCTGCCACAGCAGCCATCATAAGAAATCCTTTTCTCATAATTGAAATTGAATTAAAATGTTAGTAAAAAGTTTATGTTTTAGCGAAATACGCTCTTACCGTCCGTCATTCCCGGCCTGACCGGGAATCTCTTTATTGTCATTTCGAGCGACCGAAGGGAGTCGAGAAATCTCCGGGTCCAGATTCCCCCTATGCACAAACCCCGGATTCTGCCTGCAAGCCTCCTCATAGCACCTGGCCGCCTTCTCAATCTCCCCAAGACGGCTATACACAATCGCCAGCATATAATTCACCTGATCGGTCCTATGAAGCCTTTCCAGAATAGCCAACGCACTCGCATTGTAATCCAATGCACAGAACGCCACCGCAGCATTATAGTCCTGATACGGACGAAGCAAAGTCACAGCAGTCTCATAATCCCTGTCCCGGATCGCCTGCACCCCGGCCATATATGTAGAATCTATCACAGTCGTATGCACCGTATCCTTCAGCATATCCTTCCTGTGCAGATAGAAATCGAATTTCACAGTCCTTAATCTCGGATAGACCTTCTCACGCAGATGCCTGTAGCAACCTAACTTTTGAAGAACTTCCTCCCTCCGGTCGAGGTCATCCAGTTCGCACGCATTGATATACGCGATCTTATCCTCATAACTCATCACCGTATCCTCAGCCACCAGCACATCCAGCATCCTCCAGTTCTCAGTATCATTCCTCGCAATGAATTGAATCCGATAGCCATCTTGATCTTTCTTACTGTCATCCTGAGCGTAAGCGAAGGATCTTCTTACCGGAGTCTCTGGATATTCCTCTCCCGTCATCCCCGGCATCGACCGGGGATCTCCAGCCAAATCCACCACAAACCCCTCATCAGCCTTCATCGAATCCCGATACTCATCAATGAACATCCTGAAGTATTCAGCCACAGCCTCACTTCGCCTTTGGGTAAGTCTGGTATTATATGCAACCGTTCCCTCCGGAGAACTCGAAGCCGTAACCACGATAGAATCCATCTCAAACTCATCGTTATCTATCAACGCAGAAAGATTCTTCTTGATCCTGCCGATCTCATCACGATTATATCCCAGACTCTCATCCACCTCATACCTGTCGTGTTCAAACTCCACATAACAGGCGGTATTGGCAGACACCTTCCTCTCGATCACCTTTGTCATATACCTTTCGGTTCCGTCCACAAAGGCACTCAACGAACTGATGTAATATGTCAGGGGCTCGCATTCCGGAATGTCATATATCTTCACATCCTCTTGATAAATCTCTCCGGACAGCACCACATCCACCTTCCTCAAACGAGGTCTCGATGCCAATGTGTGCGAATACACATATCTGAAATCCCCGTTTATCTCACGCATTACCGTATCAAGCCGGAAGCCTTGTTCGATAGGCACCTTCACATACTGCCTGAACCTTTCCTCCTTCCTGGCCTTCCTGCGCTCATTCGCGGATTTAGCCAGTCTATTCGTATAATGTTCTATCGCCTGTTGCTCCGTCACCCCGAAGGCAGAAGCGAACTCCGCATCCGAAACGAAAGTAGAATCAGTCCTGAAAGCATAAAGTGCAGGTATGTTCCTCTCGATGAAAATCTCAAGCAGCCTCATATTAACGAACTCCATCGAATCCGTCACAATGCTCTGAAGAAACTTCTCATACCTCCTGTAGCCACGCATCTGCTCATTGCGATACTCCTGACCTGTTATCAGAATCGGATCAAGCCCCAGAGTGTCCTCCAGCACATACATCCTCGGATAAAGACGCAGCTGCCACTGAGGATCCATCATATCCTGCGGAACGGTCACTGCAAACTCAATATTCACCTTGCCGCCCCTCTCCGCAACATTCCTGAACCTGGCAGTCACCGACGCCGCCTCAAGCACATCCGTCGCCACCATATTTCCATCCTCATCCCTCACAGCATTCATAATAATCGGCCCCTCCTCCGAGGTAACCAAAGGTGTATCTCTCACAGCATGGTCACCCCGACCGTCATGCACGGCCTGACCGGGCATCCCCTTATTGTCATTTCGACCAAACGAAGTGCGTGGAGAAATCTTTTCCCCGTCATGCCCGACCCGATCGGGCATCTCCTCCACCATCCCGATCTCAGCCCTCATCTGCCTCTCCTGCATCCTCTCCATCTTCCGAGAAGTACCGCAGCCTGAAATCAGCAGACATACAACCACCAGCAGAACAATATTGCAGATCACCAGCAGCGACACGCCACCGCCAAGCAGTACCGCCCAATTCTCAATATCCTTATGTAAACCCTTATCGCTCATAACCTACATTCTCAAACCTCTTCTTTCACCCAAATCCTTCTCAGCCTTTGCCTCATTCGCCTGGCCCATTTCTCTGTCGCCACCTCTTCCGTCACTCCTTCCCAAGCCCTTACCCTCTGCCATCTCACGCTCCTTCACCATCTCCTGGAACGCCTTGCATACAGCCGGCACAAGCCTGTCACGGTTATCATATTCATTGATGTGAGGGAAATACGACTCCCGACCATTGACATCGAACAGTCCGTAAATGGTCTGTCCTCCATAGTCAGGTAC
>JAFTWQ010000086.1 GCA_017465225.1 Bacteroidales bacterium | reverse complement strand
GTTAAGTTTTAGGTTAGAGGTGTCCTGCGATGAGAATTGCAGGGCATCTTTCTTTATATGCGTCAAAATTCTTCGCTATTTCTGAAAGGAATCGGTAAATTTGGTGTCTAAAGGGTAGAACAAAAGAAAAACACTGATGGATAACATTGAATTTGAACCTGAGTGCAAGTCGAGAGGAATGGAAACCGGTTTACATTCCCGAGGCGAAGCCTCAGTTGCCCTTGAAAGGGAATTTACCGGAATGGTCAAGGAGCACAGGAAGACCATATATACGGTCTGCTACTTCTTCTCCAAGGATGCGGATGAGGTGAATGACCTGTTCCAGGAGATACTGATCAACTTGTGGAAGGGTTTTCCTAAGTTCCGTGGGGAGAGTTCGCACAGGACGTGGATATGGCGTGTGAGCCTTAACACATGCAACAATCAGGTAAGGAGGAAGAAACGTGATGTAGAGACGGTTCCCCTCACCATCGACATCGACCTCTACAACGATGACGATACCAAGAGCAGGCAGATTCAGATGTTGCACGACAGGATAAGCAGGCTGGAGCCCTTTGACAGGGCGATCATACTGCTGTGGCTGGAGAATATGACCTATGAGGATATTGCCGGCATTATGGGCATATCTCTGGCAAACGTCACCACCAGATTGTTCCGGATCAAGGAACAGCTGAAATCAATGTCAAACGCTTAATTTTATTCTACTATGGCACATAATGAAGGCTTAATGGAACTTGACGCCCTTAGAGAACAGTTCGGATACATCAATGAGAAGCTTGATAAGCAGTCACTGATAAGTGAGAAGATGATATCAGAGACTATCAGGACAAAGATCAACCGTACAGAGCAGTGGTACAGACAGAGATTCCTCATCTATGCCCTTTGTCCTGTGGGAATAGTGAGTTTCGTAAATATGGGATTCCACTGGGGATATATAGCACTGTTCGTTGCCATATGCATCGCACAGTTCCTGCTGGACCGCAAATGTTACCAGACACTCAATCCTAAAGAACTTGCTGCACTTCCGATGACCAAAGCGAGTGAATGTGTGGCCCAGCACAGATACTGGAGGGCAATCGCTGACAAGGCAATGAGCATCCCTTTGATCATTCTCGCCGGTTGGACTGTAATGATTGCTGCAGGATATACTTTGAACCTTCCTATCATATCAATTACAGCGTTCGTAATTGCATTGGGAATCATCTGGGGCGTAAAGCAGCAGAAGACCAATATGAAGAAACTTGATGAGGCAATGGAAGCCATCAGGGATCTCAAAGGATGAACATCCTATAGTTGTTAAACATAAATATTTTCCGGTCAGAGGACGTGAGTCTTCTGGCCGGAGTTATTTGATTGTTGTGTAGTTTTCCTGAATTATAGTTAATTTTGCAGAAGCATTTGAACACTGTAGAAGAATGAAGGAGAATAAAGTTATCATATACACCGCTAACGATGGCAAGACCAAGATTGATGTAAAGCTTGAGGAGGACACTTTATGGCTTACACAGGCTCAGATGTGCGAACTGTATCAGACGAGCAAATCGAATGTGAGTGAGCATATCAAGCATATCTTTGAGGAGGAGGAATTGAATGAGGAATCAG
>JAFTWQ010000085.1 GCA_017465225.1 Bacteroidales bacterium | reverse complement strand
CCATCTTAAAGGGAAGGTGGGAACAAAGGTTACACCAAGGTGCGAAGAAAGTTCTCACCCGGATGGGAACAAAGTTCACAGCGAGATGGGAAGAAAGGTTACAGCAGGGTGCGAACAAAGTTCCCACAATAATATCATTGACAATAATAAGGATAATACTAATGATATTGTTGTATTTCCACCATCACAACAGGATTTAGATAACGAGTTGCTTCCTGTCTTCTTTTTCAGGAACGACTGCAATCCCCGACCGGAGTTCGAAAGGTTCTGCGAGTATTACAGGCAGAACGGATGGAAACTGTCCGGAGGTGACATTCTTGATACCGTTGAAAAGAGAAAGAGGGCAGCCGGGAACTGGCGAGCGCAGAATCCGATCAGCCCTTCTCCGTACCCCAAAGCATTTATGAAGGCCTGGAAGGAAATATACAGCAAGGCACCGGACCATCTGAAGGGCGACATCATCCGCATAAGGCACATCTGCAAGACGCAGTTCAGCATCACAATATCGTGCAGCCAACGGTTGAAGGAATGGATGGACATCCCTGAAGAACACGAGAAAATCCGCCTCATATTCCAGATCCACGCAGGGGAAAAATACCGCTTCGAGTACCAGTCAAGCCAGTAGCAAAGTGTATTACCAATCGAACGAAGTGAGTTAAAGCGAGTTTGTGTTTTGGGTAAACCAAAACTGCCCTCCGGGCAAATTTGCTCTCAAGTTCGCAAATTTTTAGAGATGAAAGAAAAAAGAGATCGCAAGGGCGGAAGGACACCTCTGCCCGATGAAGAGAAGAGGAAGAACCTCGTGGCAACCAAGCTGACGGACATTGAGCTCGAGGTGGCGAGGGCGAAGGCCGAGGCATTTAAGATGACCGTCTATGAGTTGCTGAAGGAGGCTCTCAACAGGTGTGTGATCAGCGTGAAGCAGTATGATGAATTCGTAAAGATCGTGGACCGTTTTTCCCTCTCTCATCTGATGCGTCTATGCATAATAAGGTCGGTGGTGTATCCTCGGCTGACGGCAGAAGAACTCGCCGTTTACAAGGACTTGAATATGAACCTCCGAAACTACGGCAGAAACCTTCGAGGTGTGGCGATCGAGGCTACGAAGCAGTGCGGAGGAAGTACCGATTATGTCGCAGCCGTAGAGAAGGAACTGGAATGGCTCAGGGCAGCGAAAAGAAAAATCCAAGAACAATTGATGCTATGATGGTGAAGATAACGACAGGAGCAAGTTTCGCAGGAGCGATAATGTACGATCACGGTATGCTTGGTAAACAGCAGGAGTATGAGGTCATCGGATATGAGGGTGTGGATATGGGTTACGACAAAGAGGGAAGGCTTGTCCCGAATGTGCAGGACATAGCACAGAGTTTCGAGATGCAGGCAAGTCTTAACCCCAAGGTCTCTAACCCGGTCAAGCACTTTGCTGTCAGCTGGCCTCCCGAAGATGCAGACAAGCTGACAAACGAGGTGATGATGGAGGCGGTAAAGGCACATCTGAAGGGAATG
>JAFTWQ010000084.1 GCA_017465225.1 Bacteroidales bacterium | reverse complement strand
GGCTCAGATGGAGGCGATCTTCAAGGAGTGCTGCAGCTATCACTTCACCTCATTCCAGCAGTTCCAGATGATCATGCAGAGTCATGGCCTGAGCGTAACCCATAGAGCAGGAGACGAAAGCACGATATTACTTCAAGGACTGGATAAGGCGGGAAAGGCATGCACTGCGCCGGTCGATGAGAGAGATACCAGTCTCTCCATGTATGAGATGTATGAGCAGCGTGCCCTGCAGTGCTATGGCAAGACCGCCATACGAAGGCGGGAACTGGACAAGGTGGATTCTCTGGCGTCTTTCTGCCTGCCTCGTTCCACAAGCCAGAAGCACTTCGAGAATATGCTCGGAAAGCAGGACATCGACATCAGGATCCATAGGAACAGCGACGGCGCCATAATGGGTGCCACCTTTGTGGACCATGCCACCAGGAGTGCATTCAAGTGCTCCGAGCTGCCGTCCTTCAAGCTGGACAGCATTCGTGCTGCAGACGCATCACTTCAGTGGCATGAATCCCAGCCACAGCATCACGAGCAGCAGGAGAAGCAGTCGCACAATGGTCCAGGCATCTCTGATGTACTGGAAGGACTGGGAGCAGGTCATTCGCAGGAACAGGAGATGATGGAGGATGACAACAAGAACAGGAAGAAAGGAAAGAAACGCTGATAATGGCAGACAGGAGGGAATATGAAAAGTATTTCGACTACATGTCGATAATCGGGCTCGCCATCCTCGTGGTGAACCTGTATTACTATGCTCATCCTTTGCTGCGGTCCATGGGAGTGACCGTGGATGTCATCGACCAGCTGTTCATGAAGCTCCGCGAGGGTGGCATCTTCAGGACCTCCTTGCTCACCAAGTTCCTCGCTGCGCTCTTCCTTTCTCTCGGTATCCTTTCCAGAGGCAAGCGCTTCGACTCGGCTCCGGCTCACGTCGTGGCCATCGTCGGAGCGGCCTCCGCCTTCTTCTACTTCTTTCCTTTTTCCTCTGCATTGCCTTATGTGATTTCGACAATCACAGGAGCTGCAGGCATCTTCTGGGCACTTGGCAATATCGGTCTGAGCGGATTCGGGGACGAAGATGAACTCAATGATATGGACGAGACCTTTGACCAGTGCCGCGTGCCAGTCAGGAACGACAACTCGATCAATATCCCTATCAAGTTCCGCTGGCATCACCAGTGGCATAACGGATGGATCAACATCGTCAATCCCTTCCGAGGAACCCTCATCATGGGAACCCCGGGTTCGGGTAAGTCATACTCCGTCTACGGGCCTGTCATTGAACAGCTGACATCGAAGGGCTTCTCGATGTACGTATATGACTACAAGTATCCGGACCTCAGCCGGCAGGTGTTCAATGAGGCCAGGCTGAACTGGCCGAAGGACAAGGTCAAGCCTCAGTTCGTCACCATAGATTTCAATGACCCTATACACTCCAACAGGTGTAATCCTCTGCTTCCGGAACTCCTGGAGGATATCTCGCAGGCTTTCTCCCTTGCAGGAGTCATCATGGACAGCATCAAGAAAGGTTCGGACAACGGAGATGACTTCTTCAAGGACTCGGCTACCAACTTCCTTGGTCTTGTCATCTGGTTCCTCAAGATATACAAGGGCGGCATCTACTGTACCTTCCCGCATGTGATCGAGCTGATGAGCCAGGACTACAAGAAGGTGTTTCCGATCCTTGCGAGCTATCCGGAGATGGAGAGCCAGATGGCCGCATTCATGGGAGCGTACGAGGGAGGAGCGCAGGAACAGCTCCAGGGTCAGCTGGCGACGGCTCAGGTGCCTATCGTCAAGTTCATCTCGCCGAGACTCTATTGGGTGATGAGCGGCAATGACTTTTCTCTCCAGATCAATGACCCGGCCGCTCCGATGATATTCTGCATCGGAAACGATCCTGACAATAAGCTCGTCTATGGAACAGCAGTATCCCTTATTACAGAGAAGCTCTTCAATGTGATCAACGTACCCGGAAAGCACAAGTGTGCTGTACTGCTGGATGAGTTCCCGACAGCTCATTTCCCGGGTGTTCCGCCTCTTATCAATACCGGACGCTCGAATAAGATATCGGTGTTCATGGGTGTACAGGACAAGAGCCAGATCAAGGAAGCCTATGGCGAGAAGCTGGCTGAGGTGATGGAGAATGCAGCCGGTAACTTCATATGCGGTCAGGTGAACGGAAGGACTGCCGAGGATGTGTCGAAGATCTTCGGCTCTCTGAAGAAGGTCAACAAGAGCATGACTCAGGGGGATGACTCCCGCTCGCTCAACATCTCCTTCGAGAATGAGGAACTCCTGCCGAGAAGCGTCATCGAGACCTTCTCGCAGGGTATGTTCTGCGGCAAGGTGGCGGACGATTTCCGCAGTCCCATAAAGCGGAAGCACTTCTGCGGCATGGTTCAGAGGGATCCTAAGGCTGTGGCCGAAAAGGAGGCCAGATACGTCAATATCCCTGTGATGACTGACTTCGGCGAGGACGAGGTGAATAGGGAAGTGGACGATCAGGGAATGGCGATCCTCGCGGACGAGATCAAGGATCGGCTACGCCATGAATCCTCCGTCATACCTACTGAAGATGAGCTTGCCGTCAGGACTCAAGAGTCTATGGCAGCTATGTCTCCACAAACGATCAATGAAAGGATGAAAAAGCTCTACGAAGATATGATCAAGGAGAGGGCTCAGCATCAGGTGCTGATGAACTTCATCCAGGTCAAGAAGGATATCAAGAATCTTATTGAATCTGAATTCTCGGAAAGTAGCGATACGCCGGATTATCATGATCACCCGGAATTGAATCCTGAAGTGGTCGATGCATTCCACGATTTTTGATACAAAATCTAATCTTACTCTACTGCCGATATAATGTTAAAAGAAATTATGAATCCTTGAATTTCTGATTCTATATTAGCATCGTAATTAGTAGTAACAATATCACTCAATACGGTGCTATCATTATGACAGATACACTTCAGGCTATTAATAATATCGATAAGCTCACTGTTCTTGAGAGTAGGGAGAAGTGGGATGTTCTCATGCAGGCATTCCTTTCGTCTCTCGATGTGAAGGAGAAGACTCGTCAGACCTATTACTGGGCCATGACCCAGTACTTCGAGTGGTTGCAGAAGACCAACAGGGCACTGCATTCTCTCAGTAATGCCGACATCATAGCATACAAGACAGATCTTCTGAGAAAGATGCTCACTCCGCTTACTGTCGGCGTGTATCTGTGTGCTGTAAGGAGATTCTACGCATGGGCTGAAAGCTCCAGACTGCATCCTAACATAGCACGCGATGTCAGGTCTCCTAGAAACAGGAAAGGATTCCGGAAGCAGCATCTGAATGAAGCTGAGATTGCCGCTCTGCTCGAGTATGCCAAGGGGAGAAACATACGTGACTACGCAATGCTTAATCTGATTGTTAGAACAGGTTTGCGAACGGTTGAAGTGATAAGAGCTGATATAGGGGATATTAATGTTAAGAAAGGCCGCAGAATCCTTTATGTGATGGGAAAGGGACATGACTCAAAGGATGACTTCGTAATCCTTACAGACGCCGCTTGGGGGCCATTGAAGGAGTATCTGACTGCTAGGGGAGATACGGTCAAAAATCACCCGCTATTCGCTACGGATGGCAAGGGACATCGCGGCGAAAGGATGTCTCCACGTGGAGTCCAGTATGTCTGCAAGAATGCCATCAAGGCTATCGGACTGGACTCTCATGAATACTCGGCCCATTCACTGCGCCACAGCACTGCAGTCCTGATGCTCAAGAACGGTTCAGATTGGAAGGATGTACAGAGAGTACTTAGACATTCCTCTCCGGCAACGACACAAATATACACTGCGAGCATTGAAGAGGAACTCAGGCTTCAGAGGTGTCCGGAGGCGGTGCTAGATGATGCATTCTAAAAAAGCATCCCGAAGGATGCTTAGACTGTTGCCCCGGAATGCATGGAGAAGTTTTACCGTAAGGTGAGATCTCGCGGGCGGGGTCTTTCGCACTGAACGATTATCTCTTTCTTGCCACGGCTTATAACCGATGCAAAGATACTAATTTATAAACACATATAACCATTCACCTAAATTAATTCCTAAATGTTATGGACAAGACTTTAAAAGACATCAGATCCAAGATCAATGGTTTTGAAAGTAAGGAAAACCCAATCTTCGGTGCGCATTTCACAGTTTTTATGATTGTCGCCTTTCTTGGATGCATTGTATTAGCTAGTAGAAAAGAAACTTCAGAGTTGATTACTAGCTTGATTACATGCATTATACTACTTTCAGTAGCGGTTATGATAACATTAATTGTACTGTCGGTCGCAGTAAACCGCATGCGTTCACTCCGATATTACGCACTGGCTGTATATGACCGATTGACTTTCGGAACGAATGCAGAAGTTATTGATTCTTCCAAGGACCCCAATAGGATTGTGGTCAGTTCTATAGGTAAAGTCCAGAATAGCATAGATTCTATTTTTCGAGAGCAAGAAAAGCTGCGACATTCGATAGGGTCAATCAGTAAATACAAGTCAAAGAAGGACCAGGAGTTGACAAGTATGTTCTATGTCTTGACTCGATCAATGATCTGTCCTGATTATGAGGGTCTCCACAATCTGGTTGATGTCTGCAATATGGACCTTACCGGCCTGGATCTTCCGGAAGATGTGATAAAGCACTTGAAGAAGCGCTCTGTGCGATCCGTGCGGGATATCCTATATGGCAAGCGGTCATTGCTCAGATATGAAGAGCTCGTCAATAAGGCTCTCCTGAAGAAGCATCCGGCATTTGAGCTATATCTACATTATCCGGAACTGATGAAAGATGTTCTAAAGGCCCTGAGTAAGACGGATTCCTACATACATGAGCTTCAGCTTTACCCTACACAGAACTAAAGACGAAGTATATGACTAAGAAACAATCTACTATACGCACAAGTCGTGAAAGGGGACATGTCCATATGATGTTCTATGCAAATGTAGGCTCAATAGTTGGCCTGGCTCCGATGACTCTGTATTTCATTCGAATCTTTGTTGACTATGACTTGAGTCTTATTGCGGATTTTATCTATATGTATTTAGGAATAATCTGCCTTTTGTTGAGTTATTTTACTCGCTATCTGATAAATCAGCTAGAACACATAACTGACCTCTATTATAGTTCGGATAAGTGGAATAAGACCGATAACGTTGCTGCTCAGGTGACACTTCGGGAGAATCCGGAAATCAATAATCAAAACTAAAATATATGTCATCAAATGAAATCATCTGCATTGCCAGCCATAAAGGCGGTGTAGGCAAGACCACATCTGCTGCGACTCTTGGATCGCTGCTGTCATCATCCGGAAAGAAGACTCTTCTTGTAGACCTGGATGCCCAGAGGAATCTCACAAGCACATTCCTTGGAGCCAGGAAGAAACCTCAGAGAACGCTGTATGAAGCATTCTGCGAAGGTAAGGATATCCCTATCTTCAATGTTAGGGAGAATCTTGATGTAGTACCTTCATCCCTGGATCTCGGTGCCCTGGACACTGTCATCGCATCAAGAATCCAGAGGGAAAGCATTCTTGCAAGACTCCTCAAGCCTGTCAAGGAGATGTATGACTATATCATCCTTGACTGCCCTTCACAGATGGGTATAATCACCGTGAATGCATTCACTGCAGCGTCATCGCTGGTCGTACCGATATCCTGCGACGCATACGCTGCGGAAGGACTCATCCAGCTGCTTGACATGTCCGAGATAGTCAAGTCGGGCATCAATCCCGACCTGATACTCCTGGGCATTGTTATTACCCGCTTCCACACAAGAAGGACGCTGGATCAGATGGTCGAGAATGACCTTAGGGAACGATATGGTAACCTGGTATTCTCGACTAGGATTCGAGAGAATGCCACAATAGTACAGGCCCCGATCGTGAGTCTGGACATCGTTTCCTATGCTCCTAAAAGCAATGGTGCCGTCGACTATGGCGCTCTATGTAATGAACTCACAGGTAGGCTAAATGATGTAGGGGAGTAACAGTAACAAAGATATTAACCGCAGTAAGTAACCCTATTATTCCTGTTGTTATGAGTATGCGTCTGCTACTGATATTACTGATTGTCGTGTACCTCAAACGTCGAAATAGACGAAGGTGGAGAAGGCATTAATAGAAGCATATACCACTATTGTTATAGATAAGGAATAGTGTTACGTACTACCAATAATACTGATAATACAATTATGGCTAAAATAAAAGATCAATTGAAAGGCGGCATATCCGCTATGTTCGGGGAAACCACAGAGGCGATTCCTGAAGCGAAGCAGATCACTGATGAAGAGTATGACGGACTTGAGTCTCAGCAGATCGAGAGAAGGAAATTCATGACCGGCAGAAGGCGTAATGACGAGTCGCGCCCACCGGCCACTCTGAACGACATGAGGACCTCAATAATTGTGGATAAGGCGCAATACGCAATTGTGCGTGAGATAGCTCTGCGGGAGTGTATGACTATCAAGGAGATAATCTATGCGATGTTTGAACTGGGAATCAACCGGTATGAGCAGAAGCATGGTAAAGTTCATGTCAGAAAGCCGAAAGGGGAGAAGGATTTGTTTTAATATAATGCATATGGAGAAGATTAATACTTATGCTGAATATGTTTCGGCATTGGCCCGATTTGATGAATTGTTCTTTAGTACAGATGATAACACTCCTAAGGATGATCCGTCTTTGGCGGAACTTGAGAGACTATCTGTTCTTCTTGAGCAATATGAAAAGGAAACAACTCAGATACAAGATAATGTATATTTAGAAAATTCTGTAAATTTGCATGATATGGAAAAGAGTTTACAGATCAGAAATAGTACAGTTGAATTCCTCACCTTCGTCCTTGATGGGAAAGAAGATGGGGTTCAAGTAATGTATACAGATGAAACAATTTGGCTCACTCAAGATGCTATAGCAGTCCTTTTTGACAAAGGGAGAACGACCATTGTAGAGCACTTGAAAAATATTTTTAACGAAGGTGAGCTTGATAGAGAAGCAGTATGTCGGAAATTCCGACATACTGCTTCTGATGGCAAGAACTATTCTGTCAATTACTACAATCTTGATGCTGTGATAAGTGTTGGCTATCGTGCTAACTCAGTGAGAGCCACAGAGTTTAGACGTTGGTGTACTAATGTCTTACGCCAATTTGCTATCCGTGGCTATGTCATTGACAAGAAGCGTATGGAGAACGGTTCTTTCATTGGCCAGGACTACTTTGAGCATCTGCTTGCAGAGATTCGTGAAATTCGCCTCAGTGAAAGAAGATTCTATCAGAAGCTTACAGACATCTATTCAACTGCGATAGATTATAGGTCAGATGCAGCAACAACAAAATTATTCTTCAAGAAGATTCAGAATAAGATTCATTATGCCGTTCATGGGCATACTGCAGCAGAACTGATAGTGGAGAGAGCAAGTGCGGAAAAGGAACATATGGGGCTGACCACTTGGGAAAATGCACCGGATGGCAAGATCGTCAAGCCAGATGTAAGCATCGCCAAGAACTATCTCAATGCCCTGGAACTTGAAGATATGGGCAGATTGGTAAATGCAGTGCTTGATATGGCGGAGCGTATGGCCAAGCGACATATACCTATGACAATGGAGGACTGGGCTAACCGAATCGATATTATCCTTGAGGCTGGTGGAGATACTGTCCTTGACAATTCAGGACAGATTTCAGCAGAGTTTGCCAAACAGTTTGCAGAATCAGAGTTTGAGAAGTATCGAATCATTCAGGACAGATTGTTTGAATCTGATTTTGACCGTTTCAATCAGAATCTGCTAGAATTTCCTGATGACATCCAATAAAAGATCCTCTTTGAGAATCGAATATGGGCGACCGATCATGCACGGCCGCCCAATTTTTAAATTGTAGCATTTCGCTTAACTTAAAATAGGCGAAATGTAAAGTTATATTCCGATAATTTACGTCTTAGAATGAATATCCTACAG